>JBDTVQ010000232.1:0-11002 GCA_040007195.1 Acidobacteriota bacterium
GATCCGCGATCTGCGTAACCGGCATATGGATGCAGGGGCGCAGCGCAATCAACTCGACTTGGTCCAAGCTCTAAACCGGGGCCACCGGGAATCCTTCGGCGCGGACGCGTTCTTAGACGGGCGCATCAAGGCAATGGAGGCGGCATACCGCGTGCAATTCGAGGCGTTAGATGTCTGCGACCTACGCAAGGAATCGACTGCCACTCGTGAGGAGTATGGGGACAACGGCTATGGCAATAGTTGCCTGATGGCACGGCGTCTTGTGGAAAAAGGGGTCCGCTACGTTCACATGTATCCCGACACGGGAAACGACTGGGATGATCACAAAGAGATCTCCAAAAATCTGCGCGGACGCTGCCCCAAAATGGATAAGGCGACGGCAGCACTGATTCGTGACCTCAAGCGCCGCGGCCTGCTCGACGAAACGCTGATTGTTTGGGGTGGTGAGTTCGGACGCACGCCAGTTTCGGAAGCCGCGGATGGCCGCGACCACAACCCATACGGCTACACGATGCTCCTCGCCGGTGGCGGCGTGAAAGGCGGCATCTCCTATGGCGAGACCGACGAGTTTGGGTTCCGAGCGGTCGAGAACCGTGTCTCCATCCATGATCTACACGCCACCATCCTGCACCTGCTGGGCATGGACCATGAGCGGCTGACCTACCGCTATGCCGGCCGCGACTTCCGCTTGACGGACGTTCAAGGGCAAGTGGTGCGCGACATTCTTACTTAGGCGCCCAAACGTAAAATGCCCCGGCCTTGCGACCGGGGCATTGTGTATTCGACAAATTTACGGTTTAGAAGATGTTCCAGAGGTACTGCGTATAGACCTCATGGTGGAACTGAACTTCCGGCGATTTAACGATCGTGCCGAGGGCGCGCGGGCAGCGGTCCGCCGATGCTCTCTTCAGGTCGGCGTAGCGTCCCTTCACGTCCTCGCCGAGAATCTTCGTGATCCATTCGGCCTTGTTGAAGTTGTCCAAGGCGTCGTATATATTGTCCGGCAGATAGCGAGCCGCGTCACGCAGGTTGTCGATCTTCGCGATGTCGCCGTCGAGGCCGGTCTTGAAGATCGAGTAGAGCACCATGTACGGATTCGCGTCCGGGCCCACCGAGCGAACTTCAACGCGGGCGCTGCGCGAGTTGCCGATCGGGATGCGGATCATCGAGCCGCGGTCGGTGGCGGAGGCCTTGATCTGGTTCGGCGCTTCGAAGTGCGGATCGAGGCGGCGATAGGAGTTAACGCTGGCGTTGAGCAGCAGGCAGAGATCGTTGCCATGGGTAAGGATACGGTCGACAAACTCCCATGAGAACGGGCTCATCTTCTCGAGGCCGCTCGGATCCCAGAACATGTTCTTGCCGTCTTTGGTGATCGACACGTTCGTGTGCATGCCGCTACCATTGACACCGACAATCGGCTTCGGCAGGAACGACGCCGTGAGGCCCATCCTGGTCGCAATCTGGCGGCAGATCAGCTTGTAGATCTGAATCTGGTCGGCCGCGGCCACGACTTCGGAGTAGCTGTAATTGATTTCGAACTGCGACGGCGCGACTTCCGGGTGATCCTTTTCGTTCTGGAAGCCCATCGCGCGCTGCACTTCGGAGGCCTTGTCGATGAACTCGCGGAGAACGTCGCCGGGCAGCGAGTGGTAATAGCCGCCCGCGCTGACGTATTCGAACTTGCCATTCTCGTGATAGTGCCGCTCGGCGTCGACGCCCTTGAAGAGGAAGCCTTCAATTTCGTTGGCCGCGTTGAGGGTGTAACCGTCCTTCTTGTGGACGCCTTCAGCGTACTGCTTCAGCACAGCGCGAAGGTCGGCCCCATATGCACCGCCGTCCTTGTCTACCACTTCGCCGAACACCAACACCTTGCCCGCGCCGAAAATGTCCGAGGGCCCCCAATAAAAGGCCGACCAGTCGATTCCCAGGCGAAGGTCGCTTTCCTTCTGCGCCGTGAAACCACGAATCGAAGAGCCGTCAAAGGTGAGATTGTCCCAGCTCTTCACAAAAAACTTCTTGTCGTAGTCGAGCATGTGCAGGCGGCCTTCGAGGTCGCTGAACAGCAGGGTTACGGCCTTGATGCCCTTCTCGTCCGTCAGGTACTTGAGCCGTTCCTCCTGCATTTGATGCGCGGGAACGCGCTTCATGCGCTGTTCCTTCACACCCAGGTTCAAGTCTTCCAGTTCGGCGTATGTAGGCCTTAGAAAGGTTTGCAGTTCGTTACTCATTCATATCCTCTTGGCTAGGCGTTCCTGAAATTTGATTCGATCTGAAGGCCGCGGGAACGGTAATGCAGTCTCATGTTGAACCGGGTTCGCGGCGCAAACGTTGCATTCTGGCCCAGTTTCAACCTTTTGATTGTCCATGCTAGACGGCTGTTCTGACAACGGTTAGGCCGATAGAATTTCTTTATGGAGTGACTAGGCTGCGCCTTGGGTCTAGCAGAACCTCGCGCGCCTCGCGCAAGCTCCTTATTTTACAATCACTTAGGAGAACCAATCAGTTGCCGGGGGATGAACGCACGTAAATTTCGAATGCTCCTGGCCGCCCACTCGTCTTCCTTCGCCATCGTCTCTTCGATTCGAGCCTCAGGCGGCGGCCACAACTCCAGAATCGCATTCACGTCGCGGCCCGCCTCGCGAAGCCGGTCGAGTAACCAGGGAATATCCAATTGCCCTTCGCCGGCGGGCGCTCCATCGATCGCGAATCCCATCATGTGCGCAGCGCGCCGGATAGTGAAATCCTTGAGATGCAGATTCACGACGAGCGGAGCGAGGGCATCGAGAACGGCACGCGGTCCTTCGAGGGATCCAAACGAATTTACGGTGTCGAGGCAGACACCTACCTGGGGGCTGTCGATCTGGCGAACGATCGAGGCAAGGGTGGCGGCCGGAAAACGGTCGTGATTTTCGATGGCGAGGACGACGCCTGCCTGATCGAGCGCGGCCACGTGGCTGGCAACGGTGGCCACAACTTCGCTGGGCGATGGATGATGATCGGACGAGTCGACGACAATCCGCAGCAGGCGCGCGCCGAAGAACCGGCATAGTTCGAGGTGGCGCGCGATGCGGTCGCCGGCGATTCCCCGCGTGCCAAGTTCGATCGTGACGCCCAGTTCCGCTGCACGCTCGTGGAGCGCCGCCAATGCTTCGGACGACAGGTTTTCCACCGGCATATTGTCGGCAATCTGCACCAGGTCCAGTCCCATTGCGGCTGCCCGTTCGACAAGGCCGAGAGGCGTCATGGGCGCGGCCGGTTGCGGCCATCCCGGCACTCCGCCGCTCCAAAAATACGCAAACGAACCCAAGCCCAGTTTCATACGGAGTGCCCCGTTCCCTCGCTATCTGCCTGCGTCGAAGACTCGCCCGGCACTCGCCGGTGTCGTGCCATCCTGCAGATAGTACCCTTCAATCGCGCCGAGCAACCGCGCTCGCCCCGCGCGCAAATGCCCCCGAATCGCCTGCTCGGCCGCCTCCGGGTCGCGCGCCCCGATCATCTTCATCAGTTTATAGTGGCCCTTTTGCGGACGAGTCAGCCAGGGAAACAGATCGAGAAGCCATTTGAAGACGAGCGCCTGGTTCATCTCGAAGGCGTGAATCAACGGCGGACACTGGCTGGATTCGACCACCCGCAGATGCAGGCGGATGTGCAGCCTGTGCTGCGTCATCAACAACGGGCGCCGGTCCGCCTCCGCAATCAGCTCGATATCGGTGTCCAAATCGTCCAGGCGCTTGGCCAACGCCAACAACTCCGCTTGCTCGTCACGAGTCGATCGCTCGGAGAAAATCCGCGCACCCTGCACCTCCAGCGCTTCTCTCAGCACGAACTGGTCGCGAATATCCTGGGCCGAAGGCACGCGGACCCGTGTTCCCACGCGCGGACGGCTTTCAATTAGCCCTTCGCTCTCCAGCCGCTGCAACGCCTCCATCACCGGTATGACAGAGACCTTGTACGACTCGGCGAGCTTTCTGCGTGAAAGCGGGCTCCCCACTGTCAACCCACCAAACAGAATCTCCTGCCGCAGCCGGTGATACACCTCCTGGCTTAGAGACCCACGCGGGATATCCATTTCGGAGAGAGCAACCTTGGGTGCCGGGGACCGGGCAGGAGTTTTGGAACGCACCGGTTGCTATTGTATCGCCCGTGAAACAAATTTGCTTGCATCACGATATATGCTGATATATCATTGCGCAATGTTTCACCGATCCACCGGTTCAAGTATCGTTTCGCGCCTCGCCGTCGCGGTGTCCGCGCTCGCCATAACCGCACTGGCCCAAACGCCCTCCGCACGAATTGGCGGGACCGTCCTCGATCCCACGGGGAAGGCCATTGCCGGAGCGCGAGTTACCACGCGCAATCAGGCCACCGGCAATGCAGTGGAAGCTCGCTCGAATGAGCACGGCATCTACTCCGTTCCCTTTCTCAACCCCGGCCGCTACAACATGCAGGTCGCGGCCGATGGCTTTCAAACCCACGCGCGCAACGAGATCACACTTGATACCGCCCAAACGCTAGCCCTCGACGTGATGCTGCAGTTGGGCGACGTGACGCAGACCGTGACAGTTAGCGAATCCACCCCGTTGCTCCGGACGGCCGACTCCTCCGTTGGTCAGTTGATTGAAAATGCTACAGTCGCGAACATGCCCCTCGCTAGCCGCCGCTCGGCGAGCCTTGTGCGCCTGCTGCCGAACGTCACCTACAGCGGCGAGGATTCGCGTCAAGGGTTCGTGCAATTTTCCATCGCGGGCGGCCGAGGCCAACAACAGATCTGGCAGCTCGATGGGGGCAATATGCAAGGCAACGCCACGATGACCGGAATTGTCACGCACAATCCTCCCGTGGAGGCGCTCCAGGAGTTCAAAGTCGAAGCCGTCGGTTACCCCGCCGAATACGGCCGCACCATGGGCGGATTTATTTCGATGACGACTAAGTCCGGCACCAATCAGTACCACGGCGCGCTATACGAGTTCTTGCGCAACGATGCCTTCGACGCTCGCTCCTTCTTCGCTCCGAGCGTTGCGCCGCGCAAATACAACGTGTTTGGCGGAACGATCGGCGGTCCGATCAAAAAAGACAAAACTCACTTTTTCTTCTCCTACGAAGGCACGCGCCGTCGCGATGGCATTACTCGAACCTATAGCGTGCCCACCCAGCAGGAAGTGCGCGGAGACTTTTCTGCCAAGAGCGGTACGCTGCTCGATCCCACCAATCGCCAACCGTTCGCCGGTAAGATCATCCCGGCCAGCCGAATGGATCCAGTCGGCTCCAAGCTGGCGGCGCTGTATGCCGAACCGAACGTCGCGGGCGCGGCGTCGGGTGCCAACAACTTCCGGCGAAACGTGGTCACCTCCAACAACGAGATGAGTCTCATCGGCCGCGTCGATCATGTTTTTTCCGCCTCGGATCGCATCACCGGACGCTGGGCTCAATTCCGCAATCGCCAGGAACGAGGTGCGGCCACTCCCGTCGCAGCGGCCGATCCGAACGCGGGTCCCGATAGTCTGGACAACTGGAACCTCACGGTAAGCTGGCTCCATTCGATGGGTCCTACGCTCTTCAACGACATGCGCTTCACCGCTGCGTGGCGGGATGCGGGCGCTCCGGTCGTAATCCAGTCGGGCATCGGGCAGCAGGTTGGACTGAAGGGCGCTGATCCCACCGGCATGCCTCAGGTAACCGTCACGGGCCTCACGGCGATGGGACTCGGCAATCAGGACCGCCGCTTCCAATACCGCTATCCGACACAGATCATCGACACTATTTCGTGGTTTAAGGGCAAGCACACCGTGAAGGTAGGCGGCGAATGGCGGCGAAGCCCGAACTACGACCTCGGCGGCTCCACGCGCTTCGGCGCGCTCGGCTTTAACGACGTGGCCACGGGCTCCGGTTTCGGACTCGCGTCCCTGCTTCTCGGTTGGACTAACACCTCCAGCGTCGTATCGGGCCTCTCGGAAGCGAAACTTGCCTACTTCGCCGGATTCATTCAGGACGACTACAAGATCACCTCGCGTCTCAGCCTGAACATCGGTCTTCGCTGGGACATGGACACTCCTCGTATCGAGCGTTACGACCGTCAAAGCGGATTCAATGCGACCGCCATCAATCCCGTTTCCGGTACACCCGGCGTGGTTACCTTCGCGCACCGCGACGGCGTTTCCCGCTACGCCCACGATTTTGATAAGAACAACTTCGCGCCCCGATTCGGTTTCGCCTGGCGCCCCATCGGCGAACGCACGGTGTTTCGCGGTGCCTATGGCATCATGCAAGGTCCGATCTACGACACCTCAATGGCGAATGTGATGATGGTCGGCTTTGGTCAAACACGCAGCTTCTCTTCTCCGGATAACGGCTTGACCCCAGCTTTCCTCCTGAACTCGGGAATTCCAACGCAGCCGGAGGAGCCTCTCGGCCCAGGTTTCGGCGCGGTGCCCGTCGGCCAGGCCGTTCGGCTTTCGCCGGACTTCGTCGATAAGAACTACAAGAACACTTACGCCCATCACATTTCTTTCAACATCCAGCATCAACTTCCGGGTAACCTCCTTCTCGATGCCGGCTACCTCGGCAATCTCGCTCACAACGTCGGCAGCCGTGCGACCAACCTCAATGAGATTCGGCCGGAACTTCGCGGCGCGACACAGAATCAGCGCCTCCGCCCGTTCCCCCAGTTCGGCAATGTCTCGCTCGTGCAGGCCGCCTGGGGTAACTCCTCCTACAACGCGTTCAGCGTGAAAGTGGAAAAACGGTTCTCCGCGGGCCTCAACTTACTCAGCAGCTACACCTGGGCGAAATTCCTCGACGATGTGGAAGCTGTGTCGGAAGCGGGCGGCGCACCGGGTTCGGGAATCCAAAGCGTATATGCGCGCGCGCTGGATAAGAGCTTCTCCGGCAACGACGTGCGGCATCGCTGGGTCGCCAGCTTCGTCTACGAACTGCCCGTCGGCCGCAACAAACGCCTGCGCACGATCAATCCGGTACTCGACGCCGTTGCCGGCGGATGGAGCCTCGGTATGATCTCCGAGCTACGCTCCGGCCTGCCCTACGGCGTCGCTGAGCAAACCAATCGACTAAACGCTTTCTCCCCGGCTCAACGCCCAAATCGAATCGTGGATCAGAAGATCGACGGAGACCGTTCGCGCGCGGAACTGACTCGTCAATACTTCAATACGTCGGCCTTTGCGGCTCCTACGCCGGGCGCACTCGGCACTTCGGCGCGCAACATCGGACATGGCCCGGGCCTGGTGAATTTTGAAATGTCGCTGCTAAAGGACTTCCATGTCACGGAGTCGAAGTACCTCCAGCTTCGCGGCGAATTCTTTAACGTGCTAAACCGTCCTAATTTCGGCCTTCCCAACACATCACGCGGCAATGCCGCGTTTGGCCAGATCAGCAGCACAGTCAACGACGGACGATTCATACAGATTGGACTTCGCTTTGTCTACTAGCTTGCACCTGAAACTGACACTTACTTTGACCGCCGCCGCGCTGGCTCCGGCCGCTCCGCCGGTTCGCATCAAGCCAGATCTGATTCATCAGGACACGGCGTCCACTCTCGGTCTGCCCGTCGTGCGTGGCGAGCATCAAATGATCTTCCATGCCTCCGAGGACACATTCAAATACAGTCACCATCCGAATTTCGCCGTCTTCAAAGACCGCCTGTATCTAATGTGGTCCTTGGGCAAGGAAGGTGAAAATCAAAACGGACAGAAGATCGTCTATCGTTCGACGGCCGACGGCGCGAATTGGACGCCGATGGCTACAATTGCCGAAGACCCCGATGGTCCGGGAAAGCTCCATGGCGTCGCGGCGGGTTTCCTCGTACGTGGCGGCAAGCTGTATGCCTTCTACTCCGGTGCCTACGAAGAACAGCCGTTGCATCCGGACTCGACTCTTTTTGCGCGCTCATCGAGCGACGGCATTCACTGGACAGAGCAGGTCAGAATTGCTCAAGGCTTCTTCAACCAGCCGCCGCGAGAGCTTCCGGGGGGGCGGATCGTGATCGGCGGGCATTCGCACGCTCCCCAGCCGCGCATCCTTTACACAGATTCGGCCGACCCCCTCACCGGGTGGAAGGCCGCGTCGATTCCCGATATCACCGAGTTCGCGGTTCGTTTCGTTGAGCCAACCTCCTATCGCCGCCCCGATGGCGCGCTCGTGATGCTCTTCCGCGCGGAAACGGAGTCCAAATGGTTGTGGGCCAGCGTCAGCCGCGATAACGGCGCAACATGGTCAAAGGCCGAGAAGTCGGAGATTCCTGACGCCGTGTCTAAAATGGCCGCAGGCACGCTTCCCGACGGCAACACCTACCTGATCAACAACACGAGCCAAAAGTTTGGCCGCATTCCTCTTAGCATTCTTCTTAGCCGCGATGGCGTCACGTTCGATCGTGGCTTCGCCATCCGCACCGAACAAACTTCGGCGCGCTTTCTCGGGCGGGCAAAGGGTGGGGGCTATCAGTATCCGGGCGCAATCGTCTGGAAGCGCGATCTGTGGGTCGCCTACTCGATCAACAAGGAAGACGTCGCTACCACCAGAATTCCCCTCGATGCGCTCGCGCCGCCTTTGAAGGCCCACTTGTTGCCCTATCAGGTCGATCCATCATGGCCGCAACTGCCGAAGGGATGGAGCTTCGATGAGACCGCCGGCGTCGCCGTGAGCCCCCAACGGAATGTCTTTGTCTTCCACCGCGGCCCGCATCCCATCATGGAGTTCACCCCGGGCGGCGAGTTTATCCGTGCCTTCGGTGACGGCATCTTCCCCCGCCCTCACGGGCTGCGTTTCGACCACGAGGGGAACATGTGGGCCGCCGACGCCGCCTCGCACACCGTCGTGAAACTCGATGCACAAGGCCGCGTTCGCATGGTGCTGGGCCGCCGCGGCTATCCCGCCGAAGCGCCCGACCGCTTCAACCAGCCCACTGATATCGCCTTTTCCAAAGACGGCAGCATCTTCGTAACCGATGGCTATGGAAACTCTCGCGTCGTCAAGTACAACTCCAGAGGAGAGTTCATCGCGGCCTGGGGACGCAAGGGAACGGGACCGGGTGAGTTCAATCTCCCGCATGCTATCGTCATCGACAAACGCGACCGCGTGATCGTTGCCGATCGCGAGAACTACCGCATCCAGGTCTTCGACACGAATGGAAAGTTTCTAGAGGAATGGACAGACGTCGGTTCACCCTGGGGGCTCGCCCTCGCGCCGGACGGCAGCATCTGGATGGCAGACGGACACAACAACCGCATATTGAAGCTCACGCCCGATGGCAAAATCATGGGCATGCTCAGCGGGCCTGGAAAACTTCCCGGCCAGCTCAACTTCGCCCACCACATCGCAGTCGCTGCCGACGGCTCGCTCTACGTCACCGAAATCCTCAACTGGCGCGTGCAAAAGTTTGTCCCCAGCCACGACGGCCCCACAACGCAGTAAAGTGGAGTTCATTCGCGGCGCCCCCGTACGAAGGCAAAGCAACATGTCAGCTCGATGGTTGAACCTATTCACGCTCCCCACGCTCCTCTTCGCGCAATCGCTCGACCTGAGCCCCGAACAAACACGCGCCTTTGAAATCTCCGTCATGGAGAAAATTGCCGACCTGGCACTCATTCCTCCCAGGCTCAATACAACGCCGCTTCCCCAATACGACTACGACCAACTCGACTATGGCATGACCATTGGCATCGCGCGTACACCGCGCGGCCGCCTGTGGGCTGCGTGGGTCGCTGGTGAAGATGGTCCAAAGGCGTTCTTTGTCCTTGCCTCCAGCGACGACGATGGCGTCTCGTGGTCCAAGCCCCGCCTCGTCATCGACGCCCAATCGAAAAACCTGCCGATGTACCGCAGCGTCCTCGTCGGCAATCTGTGGACCGATCCTCGCGGCCGTCTCTGGCTCTTCTTCAATCAGTCCATGATGCAGTTCGACGGCCGCTCCGGCGTTTGGGCCGCCGTCTGCGAAAACCCCGATGACGATCAGCCCGCGTGGTCGGCTCCCCGCCGTATCTGGCATGGATTCACACTGAACAAACCCACCATACTGTCGAACGGCGAATGGCTGCTCCCGGTATCGCTCAACCCAAAAGGCTTCGGTCCGTTCGAGGGCGCTTTTAGGGATCTTGACCCTGTGCGCGGCGCCAATCTCTTCGTCTCCACCGACGAGGGCGCCACCTGGACGCGCCGCGGCCACGTCTCGTTTCCGAACGCAACATGGGCCGAGCACATGACCGTGGAGCGCAAGGATGGCAGTCTCTGGATGCTCGCCCGAACCACGCAGGGTTTAATGCAAAGCACGTCGGCCGATGGCGGCAGGACGTGGGCCGTGCCAACCGATCCACCCGGCATTCGCCATCCCGCCGCTCGTTTTCATTTACGCCGGCTGGCCTCAGGACGAATTCTCTTCATCAAGCACGGAGAGACGGTCGACACGCACGAAGGCCGCAGCAAACTCACCGCATGGCTCTCCGATGACGACGGCGTCACTTGGAAAGGAGGCCTTATGCTTGATGAACGAAAGGGCATCTCATACCCGGACGGCTTCCAATCGCCCGACGGGTTTCTCTACATCTCGTACGATCACAACCGCTCAACGGATGGCGAGGTTCTCTTTGCGAAATTTACCGAAGAGGATATCCTGGCCAGATCGCTCGTCAATCCGAAATCGAGATTGAAGGTTCTCATTAGCCGCCCGTTGAAGAATCGGTAGAGCCGGGCGTCCCCCACGCCTGTCTACCTGGACGCCAGGCCTGAAGGCATCCCAGATACCTTTCTCGCGGCGGCGATGGCAAGACCCGCGCACAGGCTCAGGACCAGGATCTGTGCAACTGCGAATGGAGCTTCAGACTGCGTGGGCACCAGTTCTCGCAACGCCGACACCTTCTGAAATGCCTGCACGACCGCGATGAACGAGTTCAAATAGAGCGCAATGGAAGCAGAGACCACATAGGTACGCCGCCAGCGGCCGGCTAGCCCGCATTTCTCACCAGAACTGAGCGAAGAAGGTCCGCGGGTGCGTTGA
>JBDTVQ010000233.1:0-10973 GCA_040007195.1 Acidobacteriota bacterium
GAAGAAGCCGGTGACGCTGGATGTGATGAATGCGCAGAAGGCGTTTACGGAGCTGGCGGGGATGGAATGGGCGCCGGATGGGACGAAGTTTGCGTGGATCGATGGGGCGCGGGTCAGGATGTACAACGTGACGGGGCGGGCGGAAAAGGTCGTCGTGGAGTTGAAGCCGATGCAAGATGCGGCGGCAGCGATGATGGCAGCCGATGCGTTCGGATGGCAGAACAGGCGGGTGAAGGAAAAGGCCTTGCAGTGGTCGGCGGATGGGGCGCGGTTGCTCTTGAAAGTGAAGGGCGATTTGTTTTTGGTGGATGCGGCGACGGGGGAGTCGCGGCAGTTGACCAAGACGCGCGAGGAGGAGATGGATCCGAAGTTGTCGCCGGATGGGAAGCGGGTTGCGTACCGGCTGGCACGGAATTTGTTTGTGCAGGATGTGGAGACGGGCAAGCAGACACGGGTGACGACAGATGGGTCGAACACGCGATTGAACGGCGAGCTGGATTGGGTGTATCCGGAAGAGTTGGATTTGGGGACGGCGTTCTGGTGGTCGCCGGATTCAAAGCGGATCGCGTACTTGCAGTTCGATGTTAGTAAGGTGCAGTTGTATCCTCATGCGGACCTGTTGAAGATTACGCCGCAGGCCGAGCCGGAGCGGTATCCGCAGGCGGGGACGACGAATTCGACGGTGCGGTTAGGCGTGGTGAATGCGAGCGGTGGAAAGACAAAATGGCTGGATACGGGCGCGGCGGCGGAAGACTTACTGGCGCGGGTGGAGTGGCTGCCGGGTAGCGAGTCGTTGTTGGTGCAGCGGTTGGCCCGAACGCAAAAGAAGTTATGGTTGATGGCGGTGCCGGCGGGCGGGGGCGCGCCGCGAGTGGTGATTGAAGAGAGCGACGACGCGTGGATCAACCTGACCGATGACTTGCGCGTGCTCAATGATGGGACGCGGCTGTTGTGGTCGAGCGAGCGCAGCGGATTCCGGCATTTGTATGTGTATGGGATCGATGGCAAGCAGCAGGCGCAGTTGACCAGCGGCGATTGGGAGGTGAACTCGGCGGATTGTGTGGATGAGAAGGCGGAGCGGGTTTGGTACACGTCGACGGAGGCGAGTCCGGTGGAGCGGCAGATGTATTCAGTGGGGTTGGGAGGCGGGGCGGGGCAGGGTGGCACGGGGTCGGGGAAGCGGCGCGAGACGACGGGGAAGGGGACTCATGCGGTGAGTTTTGGCGCGGGGTGCGCGAACCGGGTGGACTACTATTCGAGCCTGACCGAGGCTCCGCGGAAGACGGTGTATGCGGGCAACGAAGCGGTGGCGGTGTATGGCGTGAAGTTTGCGGATGGACTAAAGGACCTGGAAATCTTGCCGACGGAGTTGCTGACGTTCAATGGCGCCGATGGGACGGTATTTTATGCACGGTTGTTGAAGCCGGCGGGATTTGAGGCGTCGGCGAAGTATCCGGCGCTGGTGCAGGTGTATGGCGGGCCCGGAGCGCAGTCGGTGAAAGACCAGTGGCGCGGGGCGGATTGGGACCAGGTGCTGGCGCACAGGGGATTCGTCATTTGGCAGGTGGACAACCGCGGTTCGGCGGGGCGGGGACATGCATTTGAGAAGCCGCTCAAGGGGCAGTTTGGAAAGGTGGAACTGGCGGATCAGTTGGAGGGCGTGAAGCACTTGCTCAGCATGGGGTTTGTGGATGCGAAGCGGGTGGGGATCAGCGGGTGGAGCTATGGCGGGTATATGACGCTGCAAGGAATGTTGAATGGCGGCGGCGTGTTCCGCGCGGGCGTATCGGGCGCTCCCGTGACAGACTACCGGAGCTACGACACGATTTACACGGAACGGTATTTGGGGATGCCGCAGGAGAACGAGGAGGGGTATCGGGCGAGCGGCGTTGTGAAGGACGCGGCGAAGCTACAGGGGAAGCTGATGCTGGTGCACAATTTCGAAGACGACAACGTGCTGTTCCAAAACATGATGCGGATGATGGATGCTCTGCAACAGGCGGGGAAGCAGTATGAGTTTTTGTTGTATCCGCAGAAGACCCACGGGGTGACAGGTATCGCGCAAAAGCATATGCGCGAAGCGATGACCGAGTTCCTTGAGAAGAACCTGAAAAATTAGCCGCAGATGGACGCAGATGCACGCAGCTCAAACCACTTCGTTGAATCCCTAGGCCGCGCGTGAATCCAGCAAAAAACGCCGATTGATTATTTTCCGCGGCCGCCGGCTCCGGAGGAGCCGCGTCCCATGCCCGCGCCGCCACCGCGGGAGGCGCCTCCAGCTGCCGCAGCGGGAGCGGCCGAGGGACCAGGCGCCGCGCCTACACTCGAGCCGGCGCTGCGCGCACCAACGGTGTTGTAGCCGTAGTTGGGGTTGTAGGTTGGTGTGCGGTCGAAGCCTCCCATCGACGGGCCAGCGCCTCCGCCGTTGAATGAGGGCGGTGGTGCGTAGACGACCGAAACGGTGCGAGGCGTGTAGTAGCGATAGCCGAAGGGGCTGTACATGGAGTTGCCGAAGGGAATGTAGGTGAACATTCCGAAGTAGGGGTTGTAGAACCAGCCGCTGCGGATTCCGTTGCCGTACAGTCCGGAGCCATATAGGCCGGTGCCATACAAGCCCGAGCCGTAGAAACCAGCGCCCAGCAGCCCGGGGCCGTAGAAGCTGGAGCTGTAATGGTCGTCGCGCACCATCTTCGCAGCCGAAATGTTCGCCATGGCGATGTAGCCGGAGCGGCGCGAGGCCCAGCGGTAGAAGGCATCACCTTCGTCCGGATCGAATTTGCGTGCGACCAGTCCATTGCTCATGGACACGACGGAGCCTTTTTTGGCGACTGTAGGTTTATCTGGATTGGCGGACGGGAGTTCGATGCGCCCGTCATAGACGCGAATTTCGGCTGGGTCGGAATTGAACCGGTAGAGGCCGACTTTGGCGATGTCGGCTTCGCGGCCGCCGAGAGCAACGCGGACGCGGCTTCCTTCAAACAGCTCCGACGCTTCGACGAACACATCGCCTTCGAGCACTTCGACGCGCGTATCGGTGAGCGAGCCGGAAACGAGGCGGACGGCGGATTCCTCAGCGAGGCGCATGGTTACGCCGGGACTGAGGAGGACTTCGGTGCGGCCGCGCGTGGTGCGGATGACCTCGTTGTCCTTCATTTCAATGTAGGTTTGCTTGGAGGTGAGGTGAACGGGCTGATCGCGCAAAGTGACCGCGCCTTCGGAGTAATTCACTAAGCCAGCACGCGCGCTGACGACATTCTGGGCGAACGTGGGGATCGCCAAACAACCGACAGCCGCCAGTGCGGAAAGAATTCGCTTCATGATCGCCTCCAACCTGATAGTGCTCGATGGTGGGACGAGTGTCAAGCGACGCTGGTTTCAGCGAACCGATTGTAAAGAAACAATTACACGGGTTCGCGGTTCCACAAACGAGAGGTGAGGAATGACCCGTTATCCCAGATTGAGCACGATGATCTTCTTGTTAGGCGCGGCGCTGCCCGTTGGAGCGCAGTTCTTTGGCGACTATAACCATCCCGAATTCACGGTGCAGCACGACCCGAACTGGAGCGATCAGCGGCGGCAAGGTCAGTGTGAGATTCGAATTTCTGTCGATAATCAGGTCGACGTCGAGTTGCGATGGGACAAGTTGCGGCTGGTCACGTTGGCTGGCACGCAAGGGCGCGACCGAGGCAGCGTGTGTGATGCGCCTCTGCCCCAGAGCGGCGTGAGCAATGTGCGATTGCAACGACTGGAGGGGCGGGGGCAGATGAGTTTGCTGGAGCCGCCGGGACCGGAGAACGGCTGGGCAGCGATAGTCCGCATTGCGGACAAGAGTCGCGGAGAACGGAATTATTCGTATCGTTTGACCTGGCAGTGGGACGGGACATCGCCGCAGGTGATCGAGCGCAACCGGAGTGGCAGGCGCAGCGGTGGTAGTCGCGCGCGGAATAACAACTCGACGCAACGGTTGTGCCGGCAGGCCCTGACGACGCGGTTGAAGGACGAATGGGGCGCGGTGGTGGAGAACTACGACCGGGGGAATGCCGAGCAAGGACGTGGAAACGCGACCGTTGCGGGGCGCGCGAATATACGCGCGGGGAACGATCGGCGGCAGGTGGATTACCAATGCTATGTAAATCCGGTCAGCAATCAGGTGGATCAGGTTTACTACGATTTCGCCGGTGCGCGGTTTCCGTGGAATCCGCAACTGCCGGGATCGGAGACGGCCCCTCCGGGAGCGGATACCACCTACAACATCATTTCGGAATGCCAGGACGTGATCCGAAGGCGCGCCGCGGAGCAGATGCGCGCTTCCACGATCAGCTTTCACGACATTTCGAGAAAGTGGTGGGAAGGCAATCTGCAGCGCGTGAATGGCCGGGCGACCACGGAACTGGAGGGACGGACGGTGATGATCGACTACAACTGCACGGCGAGGCAAAACCGGATTGAGTGGGGAGATTTCCGAGTGCTCGACGGAGCGCGGTCGAACTGAGGGAGGGCAGCAAGCCTCCTGACGGCCAGCCCTACCGCGTGTCAGCGTAGGATCTCAATGGGCATTGTCGACGTAAGCTGGCCGGCCGCCGTGTTCACCGTGCCTGTCAGCAGATAGGCGCCGGGAGGAAGGGGCAGGTTCGGCGCGGAGTACAGGGGGAGCTGTTGGAAAACGCTGGATTCGCCGGAAGCGAAATCCGAAAGATTAGTCTGAAATAGAGTTTCGCCGCTGGAGTTGGTGAGGCGGAGTTGCGCGGTGGCGCCTGCGGGGACGGGGGCGTTGAAGGTGAGGCGGGCCCGCGTGCAGGGTTTGAAGGTGTTGGGAGGATCGGTTCCCGGTACGAAGCTGCAGGCGACGAAGTAGCAGGGGACTGCGCAGTTGGGGACGAGGCCGGGGCGGAGCGCAAGTTGTTGCGATTCCACGCCGAGCGTGATCGAGAGATCGGGCGTGTCGTAGACAAGTTTGCCGCCGATGCGGGCGCGGATGAGCTTGTAGCTGAAGCCGAAGCCGCCGGAGGAGCCGGCGAGAACGGTGGAGGTCATTTCGAGCATGCCGGTGCCCTTGCGGAAGCTACCGGCGCGGGCGTCGAGGGGGGCGATCTGGGTGAACGAGATGAAGAGAGTGTCGGCGGGGCCGTGGCGTGTGGGATAGAGGGCCGCGGGGTTGAGGTCGGTGGTGGGATCGAGGAGTAGTTGCGGGGCGGAAGCGGTGAGCTCGTTGACGCGCCAGATGCGGCCATTTTCGTCTTCGCGCAGGAGAAAGCCGCCGAACGAGCCGCCTTCGACGGCGAACCAGAGCTCACCGCCGATGATGCGGGAGGATGCGACACGCATGGTGGAGTAGGCGCCTGTAACCGAGCGGCTGTCGAAGCGGTAGTTCCACTCATTGCCGATGGTGAGGGGGAGCCAGGAGGGGCGGGTATCTTCAGGAACATTGGGATCGCCGCAGCGGACGGAGACGACCGTGGAGGCGAGGGTTTCGCCGGCGGGGTTGACGAGGAAGAACGACATTCCGTCGGTGACCCAATCGCCGGTTGAGGCGGAACCGTTGGCTTCGGTATTCCAGCCGGTGAGGGGTGTGCCGGCAGGGGAGCCGACGCGGATTTGGGTTTCGGCGGGCGAGGTGAGAGACCAGACGAGGCGCGCGCGGGCGACGCCGGGCGAGGCGCAGACGGCGATAGGCCAAGTGTCGGGGTAGAGGGCGGCGGAGGGGCCGGCTGGGGGCTGGGCAAAGGCAGGGATAGTGAGGAACAGGAGTGCGAGGCCGGCTGAGCGCATGGCTGATCGCATCGTAGCAGGCGCGGGCGGCGGCAGCTACACCGTTCTCATTTGGACGCCAGTACCCTTTTTCTCAAGTCCGATGTCACGCAACAACTTCGAAAAATTGGTGAGGTCGATTGCGCGCTCGAATTGAATTCCGGCGAAGAAGATGCCATCTGATTCTTCCTCCCAGCGAACCTCACCGAGGAATAGGAATTCGCGGAATTCCATTTTCACGGGGCTCCCGGGCGGGATATGGACAGGCATGGCCACACGCACCCCTCCCTGCGAGATGTCGCCAATTTCACACTCGTAGGAGAGCATGTCACCGTCGAGTTGCGTAATTTGTGCCAGGACGGAAACCGCGAAGCGGCGAGCTTTACGTTGCTTCGGGCCCGGTTCAAGGGATTCCGTTACCTCGCCCGTGGCCGCGGCGAGTCCGTTGGCCATTCCGATACCCGATAGTTCGGGGACAGCTTCAACGGCTTCCGATAGGCGCAGGCGCGCATCCGTACTCTTTCTCTCAGAATTCTCCTGCTTGAGTAGGTAGATCGCTGTAAGGGCGAGTGCGCCGCACAGCATCTCAATGTTGCCGGTGATGACCCCCAAGCGGGACTGCCAGTACGGGTGGTTGATCTGCAACTGCGTCATGCATTGGGCCAATGCCTGCAGCCCAATCGCGCCGATAACAAGACGCAAACGCCAATTCGCGCTCCTAGGCAAGAGCAATAGCGCGCATAGCACCGTGGTGAGGTGGATGAACATCTCCACGGTCCAAATTTGATTCATGAAATAGTTCCTGTGCTTAATCCAAAGGGGAATAATCGTCAAACACGGTATTAATCGGGAGGGCGAATGCTGAAATTGAACCTAATAAAAAGCAGGACTAAGCAGAAGTACTTAGCATATGTGTGCCGTGGGAGGCGCCGGGCGAGCGCTTCCGGTTCTGCTGCCCCAAGTGTCCATGTGTTTGCACTGCGGAAGGGCGGCAGGGGCTGGGCGATGGCGGTGCTGCAGGAGTTGGGGTTGAAGACAATGAACAGGAGGCGTGTGTCGCGCGGGGCTGCTACTGTAGCAAATATGTGGACTAGGCGAGTGGCGGCGGGAGCCGTGCTGGCGGTATTGCTGACGGCGTGCGAGGCGCGGGCGCAGTCGCTCGACGTAAAGTCGCACACGCTGGAGAACGGCATGAAGGTGATCGTGCACGAGGATCACGATCTGCCAAACGTGGCGCTGTACTTCTTCTTCAAGATCGGCTCGCGAAACGAACGGCCGGGGACGACGGGGCTGAGCCACTTCTTCGAGCACATGATGTTCAACGGGGCGAAGAAGTATGGCCCGAAGCAGTTCGATATTCAAATGGAAAAGTCAGGCGGGGCGAACAACGCCTACACGACGCAGGACGTGACGGTGTATACGGACTGGTTCGCGAAGAGCGCGCTGGAACTGATGTTCGACATGGAGGCCGACCGGATTGAGAACCTGGCGATCGATCCGAAGATTGTCGAGAGCGAGCGCGGGGTTGTCTACAGCGAGCGGCGGCTGCGGACCGACAATTCCAACATCGGGGCGCTAAACGAGCAGGTGAACGCGGCCACGTTCACCGCGCATCCTTATGGGTGGCCGGTGATTGGGTGGCCGTCGGACATCGAAAGCTGGACGCTCGACGATTTGAAGGCGCACTTCAAAATGGGCTATGCGCCGAACAATTGCGTGATGGTGATCACGGGTGATGTAACCGATGGCGAGGCAATGGCGCTGGCGAAGAAGTATCTGGAGCCGATTCCCCGGCATGAGCCGCCGCCGCCTGTGCGGACGGTGGAGCCCGAACAGAAGGGCGAGCGCCGGGTATTCGTGGAGAAGCAGGCGCAGGCGCAGTTGTGGCTGGCAAGCTATCACACGGTGCGCTCGCGCGACGCGGACTACTGGCCGCTGGAGGCGCTGGGCCGCGTGATGGCGACCGGGCGTAGTTCGCGGCTGCATCAAAGGTTGGTGGAGAAGGAGCAGTTGGCGTTAAACGTGCGAGCGGGGACGGGGGAGTCGATGGACCCGGGGACGTTCGATGTGACGATCCAACTGCGGCCGGGCGCGGATGCGGCGAAGGCCGAGGCGGCGCTCGATGAGGAACTGGCGCGGGTGGCCAAGGACAGCATCGAGGAGCGGGAACTGGAAAAAGCGCGAAATCAAATGAGGACGGAATTGTTTCGGGAGCTTTCCACCATCGCGGGCAAGGCGAATCTGCTGGGGCGTTGGGAGGTGTTCTATGGCGGCTACGAGAAGCTGGCTGGCGCCGATGCGATCTTGCAGGGGCTGACCGTGGAGCAAGTGAAAGCCGTCGCGGCGAAATATGTGAGGAACTCGAACCGGACGGTAGGCGTGCTGATGCCGGTGAAGAAGGAGGCGGGCAAATGACGCGGCTGGCGATAGGGCTTCTGGCTGGCGCGGCCGCATGGGCACAGGTAAGACTGCCGCCGTTTACGACGCGCACACTCGACAACGGCGTGACGGCCATCTTGTGCGTGAAGAAAGACGTGCCGATGCTAGCGATGAACGTGATCGCGCGCGGCGGCGATGAAGCCGATCCGGTGGGCATGGCGGGAATGGGCAGCCTGATGGTGGACTTGATGCAGCGCGGCACGAAGACGCGCACGGCCGAGGCCTTTGCGGGAGAGCTCGATTTTCTCGGCGCGGCGTGGCGCGGGCAGAGCGGGCAGCAGTCGTTCTCGGTGAGCGTGGAGACGCTGTCGGCGAACGCGGCGAAGGCGATGGATCTGGTGGCCGATGCCGTGGGCAGTCCGGCGTTCGGCGAGGCCGAATTCAAACGCGCGCTTGCGCAGCGCATCGATGGAGCCAAAGCGGCCAAGGACAATCCGCAGGCGGCCATTGGGCGTTACTTCCCGCCGTTCTTCTTCGGTGCCGCGCATCCGTATGGGCGGATGGAAGACGAGCTCTCGCTGGCAAAAATCACGCGCGAGGCCGCAGTGGCGCAGCACGCGAAGATGTTCGCCGGGAAGAATGTCAGCGTGATCGTGGTGGGCGATTTCGAGATGGATCCGATGGCCGCGCTGCTGAAGAAATCGTTCGGCGGGTTGGCGGCAGGCAGCGAATATTCATGGGTCAAAGACGTGGCGCCCCCCAAGCGCGCGTCGGCGCGGCTGCTGTTGGTGGATAAGCCTGATGCGACGCAAACCTACTTCACCATCGCGCAGCCCGGTATCGCGCGGACGCATCCGGACCGCGTGGCGCTGGAGATTGTGAATACCCTGTTCGGCGGGCGGTTCACGTCAATGTTGAACGAAGAACTGAGAGTGAATTCGGGCCTGACGTACGGGGCGCGCTCGCAGGTGGAACAGGACCGCCTCACCGGGGCGATCGAGATTTCGACCTTCACCAAAACGGAAACGACGGTGGAGGCGATGGACCTGACGCTTGCGGTCTTGAAGCGGCTGCGCGAGAAGGGGCTCGACGCGGAGATGCTGGCCAGCGCGAAGGCATACACGAAGGGGATGTATCCGACGCGGGCGCTGGAAACCCACGGGCAGATCGCGAGGGTGCTGGGCGATCTGCATTTGTTCGGTTTGAACAAGGGGGAGATCGACGATTACTTTTCGCGCATCGATGCGTTGACGGTGGAGCGGGTGAACGAAGTCGCGCGGAAATACTACGGCGACGAGAACCTGCAGTTTTGTTTGATTGGCGCGGCGTCGAAGATTCAGGACAAGGTGAAGAAGTATGCGCCGAAGATGAAAGTGGTGGCCGTCACGGAACCGGGATATACCGTGGGCGAGTTCTAAGTGTAACGGACCGCGCGCACGCCGGGGTCAGAACAAGTCCAACACCTTTTCCACCAACTTTCCAGCCGTCCTGGTGGCTTCATCGAGGGCTTTGCCGGTCTGCTCGGATACCTTGTGCACGATTTCCGTGACTTTTTGAGGAACATCCTCGATGCCGGTCAGCTTGGGAATGTCGGGGAAGCCGGGAACGGGCCCAACCTGCTTACCAGCCTGCTTGACTGCTTTGGCGGTGCCTTCTCCGGCGGCTTTGGCGGCCTTTGACGCCATCTCGGCTACCTTGTGCGCCAATTCGCCAATTCCCATGCCGCCGGCCGAGGCCGACGAGCCGAACCCGGGATTGTTCGGGAAGTTGAATCCTCCCTGGGGAACCGGCAGTCCAACCTGTTTTGCCGTCATCTCCGCCGTGCGCTTTGCAGATTCGAGCGCGGCCCGAGCTACCGCGACGGTGCCGGGTCCGAGCCCTGTCGTGGGGTACGGTATCGGTATGGGGCCGCCGGGGCTCGGAGTCTTTGCGGCCTGCTTTGCCGCCGACTCAATAATTTTCGCTGCGGCCTCGGCGGCCTGTTTGACCACGTGGGCCATCTTCTCGGGGACCCCTAGCGGAAGGGGTGAGCCGATTCCTCCCTGCTGGAAGGGACTGCCGCCGGTTTTGCCAGCGGACTTGCCCGCCGGCCCGTAACCCTGGGCCACGGCTACCGCAATCGCGCCGGCGATCGTCTTCACCATGGATTGCGCCGCCGCCTTATGCGCATAGCCGCGCTTACCCATCGACTTTGCGCCCATGGCGTGGAGCGGCATCGATTGGTTTGGATAGGGATCGAAGGCTTGCAATTTGGTGAGCGCCGGTCCGCCCGGATCGATACGGCCGTCGCACTTGTGAGTCTGCGCCGTTTGGAACCGTTGGATCGCGCCCATTGTCTCTGGCCCGACGATGCCATCGACTGCGAGTTCTCGCATAGGTCCGCCCGCGGACTTGGGAACGCAGTTCAACAGATACTGCACCGTATAGACGTCGCTAGAGTGATTGGTCCCTCCCACACCGACCGAATGCTTGATGTTCTTCGGCATGATCCCTCCCACGGCGATTCCTTTTGGAATACCGTCTCGAAATAGCGTCCTCATTATAGAGGACCACTTGGTCCGCAACGCGGGCCGCTAATTGCGCTGAGAGAAGTCGATGTAAGGTGCAAGGAGGGCCTCGAGGCCGCTGGGGGTGAGCGTGCCGGGCGGGATGGCTTTGGCGTCCTTGTAGCGTATGTTGAAGCGGGAGCCGGAGGTGCGGCGGCGGATTTGTTCGGGGCTCATGGCGGTGGTGTCGCCGGCGGCGGCGCGTTCCTGCATGCGCTTCTCCTCGCGTTCGCGCTGTTCGCGGAGGCTGCGCAGGCGCGAGTCGATGTACCGCTTTTCGGAGGCGGAGGCTTTGGACCG
>JBDTVQ010000234.1:0-10959 GCA_040007195.1 Acidobacteriota bacterium
ATTATTTCTTGATTGCGAGCACCGCGTCCAGTGGGCTCCCCGTCACCTCGCCGCGCACCTCGCCGAAACCCGCGGCATTTAGCAGTTCGGCGTACTGCGCAAAGCTGCGCTCGCGGCCTTCCGTGCAGATCAACATATTCAACGACTGCATGTGCGCGCTCGCCGGTCCGGCAAGGTCGTCGGTCAGCAATTTTTCGGCCAGCAACAGCGCACCACCCGCCGGCAGCGCCGCATACACCCGCGCCAGAAGCATCTGGATCTTGTCCTCGCTCCAGTCGTGCAGAATGCGCCCCAGCATGTAGAGATCGGCCTCTGGCAGCGCATCGCCAAAGAAGTCGCCGGGCAGCAGCGCCACGCGCGACCCCGCCGTAAACTCCCGCGCATAGTCGATCACTTCCGGCAAATCGAACACCGCGGCTTCCATCGCCGGGTACCGTTCCGCGACCGCCAGCGCCAGGTGCCCCGTCGCGCCACCCAAATCCACCACGCGCTTGTATGCCGACAAATCGAAGGCCGCGGCCACCTTGGGCGAACTCAACTGCCCCATGCCGTGCATACCGAGCAGGAACGCCCGCTTGTCTTCATCCGTGCGGAAGAAGTGCGAAAACAGCGCGCCATCCAGGCCATACGTCTGCTTCCAACGATGCCCGCCCTCGCGCACCGCATCGTCCAAATGCCCCCACATCTGATAGAGCATGCGATCCGAATAGAGAATGTAGCCAGCCAGCGTGCGCGGGCTCCCGCGCAACAGATACTCGGTGGCCACGGGCGCATTCGAGTACAGCGTTCCCTGCTTCTCCAGCAATTCCAGCCCCACGCAGGCATCCAGCAACCGCGCCGCCGTGTCTTCATTCGACTCGATGTGCAGCGCAATCGCGTACGCATCCTCCGGCCCCTTGGCCAGCAGTTCAAACACGCCCATCGAGACCGCCGTAAACATCACCTTCGAGCGGCGAAATCCTTCAATCAGGTCGAGTACCGGTTTCGGATCAGCGTTTGTCATGTTGAAAAAGGATCCCATCCGCGCGGCGCCAACGGTTCACCATCCAGCTTCACGGCGCCCGCCTTGCCCCGCACAATTGTTCCAATGCGCGTCAGCGGAATGCCGTTAAACGTCGCGGGCACGCGCCTTCGCGCCCCCGCCGTGAAGAGTAACTCGTAGTCTTCCCCGTGCGTCAGCGCTTGCTCAACGTTCGCTTTCTTCGCCACGGGCATCGGCCCGCGCAATTCGGCCGCCACGCCCGACTCCACACACATCCGGTGCAGATCGAGCGCCAATCCATCGCTCAAGTCCATACATGCCGTCGCGATGCAGTTCTCGCGCAGATAGCGCCCCAGCGCCAGCCTCGGTTCAAACCGCAGCCGCGTCCTCGCGGCTTCGACGCCCAGGACGCCCGAAACATAAATGGCGTCTCCTGGTTTTGCCGTATCCCGCCGTAATGACTTCCCGTGCGGCGCGTGACCCAACACGATCACATCGCACACGAACTTCTCGCCCGCCGTCGTGTCGCCCCCTGCCAGCACCGCGCCGGCCGGCTTTCCCACCGTGCGCATCCCTTTGTAGAAATCGTGCAACCAGTGCCCGCGCGCCCACTCCGGCACGACGATGGAAGTGAAGAATGCCAGCGGCGTCCCGCCCATCGCGGCAATGTCCGACATCGCCCGGGCCAGCGCTCTGTACCCCAGTCCGCTTGGCGGCATCGTTCCCCGCCGGAAATGCCGGCCCTCCAGGAACAGGTCGGTCGTCACCAGCAGATCCGCCCCCGGTGGCGGTGTCAGTATCGCGCAATCGTCGCCGATCCCGCGCGTCAGGTACGCGGCCTTATCCGTTCGCGAACGAATTCGCTCGATTAGCTCCAGCTCATTCATCGTTCGCCAAGGTCAGCCCGCTCGGCAACTCCTCGCCAAACACGCGGCTCAGGAACTCGCGGTCGTCCGAGGCTTTGGCCTCGAGCGTCGCCACCAGCACCGCTTCCTTCGGATGCCCCTGGAAAGCGCGTTTCAGCGATTCGATGATCACCGGCGGCAGGTCCCGCGTCGAGTCGCCCGTACGCCGCGCCATGGAAGCCATCGCCGCCTCGGCGCCCTTCACCGGCCGCAGTGCATCGATCCATCTTTGCGCCGTCGTCGCAGGCACCACGGCGTTGATCGGCCCGTAAAAAAGCTGCCGCGCGCCAATGCGGCTCAGGCACCAGATCTCGCTCTCTTTGTAGTCGCCCGCCGCAATCCGCCGCAGCAAGGCATCGCCCAACTCCGTCTTCGTGCCAACCGGCAACAGCTCCAAACTCGCCGCCGCCCGCCACATCTCACGCAGCAAGCTCGAGTTCACCCGCGCCTTCTGGTTCTTGCGAGGCGTCACCGTAGCCGAGATGCGCTGGAACATATCGGACTGCTGATTCCGATTTAATCCGCCCGCCACGCGCCCCCAGAAAATCCACCATTCACACTCGTTCTGCACCTGATTCCCGAATATCAGCCCCTGCGAAAACAGCCGTCGCGCCTGCTCTATCCGGTACTCATCGCCCGGGAACCCAAACCCCGGCCGCAAACACAACCCCGCCAGGTTCAACCAGCGCGCCTCATGCGCCGCCCCACGCCGCCGCGCCTCGGCCAACTCCAAAAACAAATCCCCGAGCTTACGGATCGCCGTCAACGGCCAACTCGCCCGCCCCAACGAAAGCGCCTGCTCCAGCCGCGCGGGCAATTCCTCGGGCGTCACCGTCCCCCGCTCAAAGCAATCGCGAATCAGTTCCTGCGCCGCCGCCAGCGCCTCATCGCTAATCACCGTCGCCGGTTGCGATGCCGCCGAAGTCTGCGCCTGCTTGCGCAGTTCAAACTGCAACCGCCACCGGTTATCGCTCACCTTCGAATCGGCGTACAGCTCGAGCGTCCCCACTTCGGTCAACTTCGCCACCAGCTTCACCGGCACCTGCCGCTGCTCGCCCGGCTTCCCAAATCGAATCACCGCATTCAACGGCGCATGCTGATGGAAGTCCGGCGAAAGGTCGACCATCGAACCCTGCACATCGTCCAGACGCGTCAACGACGAATAGAGCCGGAAGCTCACCGGCTTGTTCGCCACCAGCTCCAACCGGTCCTGATCCAACTCCAGCGTGACGCCGTTCTCCGTCCCGCGCGGCACCACAGTCACAGCCTTGCCCGCATCGAGCCCGATGTAATAGGTGCGCGGCAACCCGCCGCGGACGATCAGCCCCGCGCCCGTCGACCGCACATAGGAGTAATACGCCGCGCCCACGGCAACGGCCAAATCCAGGTCGTTGTTCTCCAACACCAGCGGCCGCCGCCCCGTCCAGCTCTCCACCACCTGCGCCACGCGCTCGCGCAGCATCGGCGGAATAAAGAAGCCGCCATTGAACAAAATCGCATCGGGCACGGCATTGCCCGACGCCGCCAGGAACGCCGCCAGGTGCCGCGTCACCGCCGGATCGGAAACATACGGCAGGCCCGTCTCCGCGAACGCCGACATCTCTTCTTCGGCCGGACGCTCGTCGCGCCCGCACGCCGGCACAAACCCGTCGAGCGCCAACTCCAGCGCCTCTTCGCGCGTGATAAACGTCCGCAGGGTGCCGCCAATCAGCGAACGCCCCGCGCCCAACACCGTCAGCTCCACCTTGTCCGGCCCACCCTCGGTCAGCAGCTTTTCTTTCGCCGCCGAACACTGCCGCCGCAATCCCGTGCGCTGCCGCACGCTCAACTGCGTATTCAATTTCTGCTCGGCCAGCCACGACATCGTCAGGTCCAAATTGTCGCCGCCCAACAGCAGATGCTTTCCCACCGCCGTCCGCGTGAAGTCGATGCGGTCCCCCGCGCGCTCCACGCGAATCAGCGTGAAGTCGCTCGTGCCGCCGCCCACGTCGCAGATCAGCACCACCATGCCGTCCTTCAACTGCGCCCGCGACGTCTCCAGGTGATTCGCGATCCACGCATAGAACGCCGCCGCCGGTTCTTCGAGCAGCGTCAGCTTCTCAATCCCCGCTCGTTTCGCCGCCTCAACCGTCAGCTCCCGCGCTTCTTCATCGAACGACGCCGGCACCGTCAGCACCACGTCCTGCTCGCCAATCGGCTGCTTGTGCGCCGCTTCCCACGCCTTGCGCAGATCTTCGATGTACCGCGCCGACGCATCCACCGGCGAATACAACCGCCCGCCCTCGGCTGCATCCCACGGCAAAATCTTCGCCGTCCGGTCCACCTGTGGATTCGACAGCCAGCTCTTCGCCGAATGCACCAGCTTCGTCGGCGTCAACGCCCCCTGCTCGCGCGCCCACACGCCCGTCACCGGCGGATCGCTCAGGTAAAGGAACGAGGGCAGCGTGCGCAGCGCTTCGCTTCGCCCTTCGGCCACGGGCTGCTGCACAAGTTGAATCTCAACCGGCGGAAACGCCTGATCGCCCGCTTCCGCGGGGTCGATGAACGCGATGGCCGAATTGGTGGTGCCGAGGTCGATGCCGACGTAGCAGCTCACGCGTCTACTCCACTTCGATTTCGGCGGGCGCGATGATCCGCGCCTTCTCGGCGGCGCCCACCGGGGGCAAATCGGACTTCTTCACCATCCAGCCGCGATGCTGCAAAATGCCCGATTCCACCTTCCCATCGGCCGGAACCTTGCCCATCAACTTCACGCGCGTGGTGTCCTTCGCCTTGATGCCGGCCGACTCCAGATTCGTCACCGTGCCTTCCACGCCGTCCACCACGGGACCAAGCTCAAACAGCCGCTCCAGCGTCTTGCGCGAGTTCTCGTGAATCGACCGCACCGCCGCGCCGACCTGTTCGTCCGAATACGGCGCGATGTCCTCCATCAGAAAATCGACGAGCCGCGCCTCACGCTGCAGCACGCCCAGCAACGAAAGTGCGCCCTCGCCCGGATCGGCCTTCACCGCCGGCGAGGCCTTCGCCGCCTCGGCTTTGGGAGACATCGTCGACGCCGGCGGCGGCGTCACAATGCGCCTCGTCAAACCCAGCGCCGCAACAACTTCATCGGGCAGCTTGCCGCTGGTCAGCAAGGCAAAGAAACTCTTAATCGCAAGGGAAATTCGGCTCAAACGGTTGAACTCCAGGAGTGATTGCACGCCGCCCCAAACATCGGGTAGCGCAGGTTTCAGGATACTACGCACACCGCCGCGGAATCGTATATAGTGGCACGCACACTCTGCGCTGCTACCCTAAAGGCTTTCATGGAAAAGTACATCATTATCGGACCGCAGGGCTCGGGCAAGGGCACCCAGGCCGAACTGCTCAGCCGCACATATGACGTCGTTCATATCTCCATCGGCGAAATCTTCCGCTGGAACATGGCCCATCACACCAAGCTCGCCGCCCGTATCACCCGCATCATGAACGAGGGCCGCCTCGTGCCCGACGAGATCGTCGAAGAGGTCGTCCGCCAGCGCCTCGAACAGCACGACTGGAACTGGGGTTTCGTCCTCGACGGCTTTCCGCGCACCCGCTCTCAGGCTGAATACCTGTTCGAAAACTGGAGCCTCGATCGCGCCATCTACCTCGACATTCCCGAAGATGTCGTCTTCGATCGCGTGATGCAGCGCGCCGCCATCGGCCAGGGAGGCGGCTTCACCAAGCGCGCCGACGACAATCCTCAGGCCCTCAAGGTCCGCCTTCAGGAGTTCCATGAAAAGACACAGCCCCTGCTGCGTCTGTTCGAGCAGAAAAACATGCTCGTCACCGTCGACGGCAACCGCGGCATCGAAGAAGTGTTTGAAAGCATGGTCGAGGAACTCGGCCTCCCCGCACCCGCACGCATCAAGTAGCGGTGACGGCTCCTCCACCGGTCACTTGTTCTACAGCGCTCACTTCTTCCACAGCGCCCAATACTTCTTCTGATACTTCGCGTCTTCCTCGGTCGCGATCAACTCCCCCGCGCGCTTGCGAATCGACTCGTCCGGCGCAGCTTCATACACCTTGCGCATGCTCTCCAAAATGTCGTGCCGAATCAACGTGCAGTTCTTCTCCGCAATGCACTCCTGGAACCGCGCCGACAGCCCCTTCATCAACGCCGCCTTTTGCTCATCCCCCGCCACGCCCACCTTCCACAACGACTGCATGCAATGCCGCGCCGTCACAAACCGCTCATCCTTGGTCACCGCAAGCAGCGCCTTCACGTCCTTCACAATCTTTTTCCGCGGATCGCTCTTGGCCAGATTGCACAACACCTGCGCCGCAATCGCCCGCGTGTGATTGTTCTTATGCTGGAGCGCCGCCACCAACTCGTCCCACGCCTCGTACGCCCACCCCACCGGCACATTCGCCGCCACCATCAGCGCTTGAAAGGCGGCCCCCTGCGCATCTTTATCGCTCGACTGAATCGCGTCGAGATGGCTGCGAATGTTGGTGTCCATTTTGATAATCTACTCCCGCCAGTGAAAGCCGTGACACGCCGGTGCCGTGGCACCGGCGCCCTTGCTCATCGAAGCTGCCCTCTTACGGCTTCGGAGCCGGCACCGCCGCACCCGGCCCACCCGGCGGCCTCAGCTCGAACGGCCTCGGCAGCGGCTCACTCACATACTTCGTCACATCCCTCGCCGCCTTCGTCTCCACGCCCGGCTTTTCCAGGAACCCCAAATCGCGAGCCCAGTCGATAAACCGGTACTGCCACGTCCCGAACGGAATGCCCCCACGGTTCGTCAGCGCCCCGCCGTGTACCCCGTTCCCGTACAACATCATCTCGATATTCGGCACACCCAGCGCCAGCATCGCGTTGTAGTACTCCATCGCCCACACCGCGTGAACCCGGTCGCCCGAACCCGCGCACACAATCCACGACGGAGGCACATTCTTCGGCACCGCAGGCGCCTTCCGCCCCCGCGTGAAAGGAGTCGGCCCCGGATACACGAGCGCCGCGAAATCCGGCCGCGACGTGATCCCCGCGAACGGATCGCTCGGATCGTTGTGCGCCTTGTCGAACTCGTCGTACAGCACCGCCGCCGGCGCCGACAACTCCGCGCCCGCCGAAAAGCCCATGATCCCGATCTTGTTCGGGTCCAGGTTCCACTCCTTCGCATACGCCCGCACCATCCGGATCGCCTGCAGCGCATCATCCACGGCGTCCTTCTCGGCCACATAACCATCCACCCGCAGCCGGTAGCGCAGAATCACCGTGTTCACACCGTAGTTATAAAAGAACGGAACCGGGTCCGCGCCCTCGCCACCGACCACCAGCGTCCGATGCCCGCCGCCCGGAGCCAGAATCACCACCGCGCCGGTATTCAACCCCTTCTCCACCGGATGAAACTCAATCGACGGATTGTGCACGTTCACGATGCTCGAAACCCGCCCCGGCACCACCTGGCTCATCGTGTACTTCTCCGGCTCCTTCACTCGGTCGGCCTTCAAAATCGGCGAGCCCGCCGGATACAACGGAACCACGATGCCGCCCTGCAATAGCGGCTGCGGCGCGTAGGGAGCATCGGTCGCCGCCCCCGCCGCGGGAACCGACATCGGCGCGGGCAGCGGCGGCAACGCCGGGCGCGTCTGCGCCTGCAGCGCCCCAAAGGCAAAGGTCAAAGGCAATAAGGCTCGAAGGTATTGGTTCACAAACATGGTTCATTCTCCAGACGAACAATCGCCGTCCAATGTAACTCACCTGGTGAGCACTCGGCATCTCGCGCCCAGCCCGAGCACGCCGCGCGGCTACCGGGGCACCGCGTTCCTCTTGATGTACTCCTCCACCCGCTCCCCGCGCCCCGTCTGCCCCGGCCCGATGTAGTGGAACGCCTCCGCGTACTCCAGCCCATACTGCTTGCCCAACTCCCGATTCCGCGCCAGCACAAACTCCTTGATGTACGCCCGGTCCGCCGCCACATCGTCGCCCTCCAGCAGCGGCAGCCGCAAATTCCGCTTCGCCAGCTCCGCCTTTAGCCGCGACCCGTTCGTCCCCGCGGGCCCCTTCGCCACGTTCGCCCGGTTCGCATCCACCTTCTTATCGATCACGCCGCTGATGTCCACGATGCGCGTAATCTCCGGCCGCCGCGCGAAGTAGTATTTGTCGCTCACCGCGTGCGGCTGCAGTCCCGCCGCAATCTGCTCCGGATAGTCGTGCTTGCGTCCCGCAATCCAACACGCCGCCTCCACCGCCCGCGCCGTCACCGCGTGGTCGGGGTTCTCCTCGTCGTGCGCCCACGGGTCCCACGAAACGACAGTGTTCGCCTTCGTTAACCGGATGATCAGAATCAGCCGCGACATCAGCTCGTTGAACGACGTTCCGCCCATCTGGTGGTTGTTGTAGTTCAGGTCGAACTTGTCCTTCAGCCCCAGAATCGAAACCAGCTTCGCGTTGTCGCGCTCGTTTCCCGACACATGATCGCCAATCGTCCCCACCGTGCCCAACCCCGGCGCATCGCCCATGTCGTCGTTCGCCGCGCGCACGAGGTAACCCGTGTAGCCCTCTTCGATCAACTTTGCAACGGTGCCCGCCGCCGATAGCGGCACATCGTCGGAATGCGCCTGCACCACCAACAGCACCTTGCCCGCGTGAGGCTTGCCGTGTTGCGGTCGTTCAATGAATACATTGGGTCTTGCAGGAGCCACCTGTGCTCTGCCAATCTGTGTTGCGGCCACCGCCGCCGTGAAGAATTCGCGTCGAAGCATGCGGCAAATTATATGTGCCAAAACACCGGCGCGCCAATGGGCCGCCTCGCCCGCCTGGCCGCTCAAAGCGAAAATGACCTCCGATTTCGACGCCACTTTCCTTGCGCGCCTCGACACCAGCGATGGATTGGTCCGCGCCACTGAGCGCCTACGCGGCACTCAAACCACCCTCGCTGTCGGCTACAAGCCCGTCGGCGCAGTCAGCACCGCGGCGCAAAAAACCAACGCCGCCCTCGGCGTCGGCCGCTTCCTCGTTCAAAAGTAGGTGCGCGCTATTCGCGGTCGCGGATTTGCGCCAACCGCTCAAGCAGCGGTGACGGTAATGTCGCTTCGATCTCGCTCGTAATCAAACCGGCCGAATCCAGGTCTTTGAGATGCACCGCATCCGCTAACCGGTAACTCGTGAGTTTCATGCGTACCAGGTCGGGCAGTGGAATCAAGCGAAATCCGCGAATCGTGTAAACCGGGCCAATCGCGGGCGTGGGTTCGACGTACGTGGGCCTTACTTTCTCCGCAGCAAACACCAAGTGCACTGCGCGACGCTCCGAAGGAGCACTAGCCTGCACGAGCATATCGACGCCCGGCGCATGGCGAAGCTCCAATCCATATGGGCGAACCGCAGCTTCGATCCTGGCAAGGTCCTCCCGGCGAACCGCGATGTCGATGTCTTTCGTAAGGCGTCCTGCGTCAGGCTCGGTCTCTTCAACATAGAGATAAACCGCCAGCCCACCCACGATTCGGTACTCGATTCCAGCGCCTGAGAAAGCCTTCTCGATGAGAGAGGCAAGATCGAACAGTTGTTCTACGCGTTTCTCGAAGAATGCATTCACGAAGACGGCCATGGGATTGCCATACCCATGGTCGCATCGCACGAGAATATACGCGTCTGCCTGCTAGTCCGCCCGTAACATCTTTACCGGATCCAGCCTCACCGCATGCAACACCGGCGGCAACGACGCCAGCAAAGCCGCCGCGCCGATGATCAACGCCGGTACCGCCATCCTCACCGGTTCCTTCGCCTCCACCCACCGCGGTTAGCGGAATCAGAAAATCATCAGGACTCTTTCAGGACTTGCCCGCGCGGGCGATCCACACTGGTTGTGCTACGCTCACCGGAATCGGAGGGCCATAGCAGAATTGGGGCATTACTATTTCGGGCCATACACACTAGACGTTCGGCAGCGCATTCTCCTGTTCGACGGAACCCCCGTGCCCGTACCCTTGAAAGCCTACGAAACGCTGCTCGCCCTGGTGGAAACCGCCGGCCGCGTGGTCCTCAAAAAGGACCTGCTCGACCGCGTCTGGCCCGATAGCTTTGTCGAAGAAAACAGCCTGTCGCAGAACGTCTCTCTCCTGCGCCGGACCCTCAACGAGCCCCGGGAAGCGGTGTACATAGAGACCGTGCCCAAACGTGGTTTCCGCTTCGTCGCCGACGTCACCTACGTGGCGCCTAAAGCGCAGAGCCCCGCCGCCGTGGCCGAACGCGTAGAAACCCGCTACGCCCGCAGCGGCGACGTCAACCTCGCCTACCAGGTCTTCGGCTCCGGACCCGTCGATCTCGTCTTCGTCATGGGCTGGGTTTCCCACCTCGAATACTTTTGGAAGGAACCCCACTTCGCCCGCTTCCTCTCTTGCCTCGCCAAATTCTCGCGCGTCATCCTGTTCGACAAGCGCGGCACCGGTCTCTCCGATCGCGTCGCCACCCAGGCCCTCCCCACCCTTGAACAGCGCATGGAAGACGTTCACGCCGTCATGGATGCCACCGGCTCCCGCCGCGCCGTTATCTGCGGCGTTAGCGAAGGCGGCCCCATGTCGGCTCTCTTCGCGGCGACATACCCGGAACGCACCGCGGGCCTCGTCATGGTCGGCACCTACGCCAAGCGCATCCGCGGCGACGACTACCCCTGGGGTCCCACCGCCGAAGAACACCGCGCCTGGCTCCAGCAGATGGCCGACGAATGGGGCGGCCCCGTCGGTCTCGATGTCCGCGCCCCCTCGCTCGCCAAAAACGAAGAGTTCCGCGAATGGTGGGCCACTTACCTGCGCATGGGCGCCAGCCCCGCCGCCGCAATCTCACTGACTCAGATGAACGCGCAGATCGACGTCCGCCACGTCCTGCCCCTCGTCCGCGTCCCCGCCCTCGTCCTCCACCGCACAGGCGACCGCTGCCTTACCGTCGAAGAAGGGCGCTACGTCGCCCGCCTCATTCCCGGCGCCCAATTCGTCGAACTCCCTGGCGAAGATCACCTCCCCTTCGTCGGCGAGCAAAGCGAAATTCTCGACGAGATCGAACGCTTCGTCGGCGGGCTCCGCGAAGAGGACGAGTACGAAACCGTCCTC
>JBDTVQ010000235.1:0-10937 GCA_040007195.1 Acidobacteriota bacterium
CCTCCATGGGCTCGTGGTCCGTGTATGGCCTCGGCTCGGAATCGGAAAACCTGCCTGGCTTCGTCGTCATGATCTCGCAAGGCGGAGGCGGCGGCCAGCCTCTCTATGACCGCCTCTGGGGCTCAGGCTTCCTGCCCACGAAGTATCAGGGCATCAAGTTCCGCTCTTCCGGCGACCCCGTGCTGTACCTATCGAACCCCGACGGCTTCCCCACCGAAAACCGCCGCGTCTTTCTCGATGCATTGCAGGAGATCAACGAAAACAAGGCCGCCGAATTCGGCGATCCCGAGATCGCCACCCGCATCGCACAGTACGAAATGGCGTTTCGCATGCAGTCGTCCGTGCCCGAGCTGACCGACTTGTCGAAGGAACCCGAATCCACCTTTCAGCTCTATGGCGATGATGCGCGCAAGCCCGGCACCTACGCCTACAATTGCCTGCTTGCGCGCCGCCTCGCCGAACGCGGTGTGCGCTTCATCCAGCTGTATCACCGCGACTGGGATCACCACGGTGGCCTTCCAAAAAGCCTGCCTGAGCGGTGCAAGGAAACCGATCAGGCGTCGGCCGCCCTCATCACCGACCTCCAGCAGCACGGTCTGCTCGACGACACGCTCGTCGTCTGGGGAGGCGAATTCGGACGCACCGTCTACTGCCAAGGCCGCCTCACCGCCGACAGCTATGGGCGCGATCATCACCCGCGCTGCTTCACCGTGTGGCTTGCCGGTGGCGGCGCAAAACCCGGCGTTTCACTCGGCGCAACCGATGACTTCAGCTACAACATCACCGAAGACCCGGTTCACGTGCACGACCTGCAAGCAACCATCCTGCATTGCCTCGGCGTGGATCATACGAAGCTGACGTATAAATTCCAGGGCCGCCACTTCCGCCTCACGGACGTGCATGGCAAAGTCGTGAAGCCAGTCCTGAATGCCTAAGCCTTCAGCCACGGCTTCAACTGCTCAATCATCGCTCTGATGTTCCGCTTCGCCTCATCGTCCAGCGGCGTTCCATTCTTCGGCGAATTGGGCTTGCCGCCGCGCGAGAAGTTCGTCTTGAACACGCCGCGCTCCATCATGATGTATTTGGTGCCGGCATTGCCGTAGGTCTCGATCACGGGCAGGAACCACGTTGTCCGCATGCACATCTGCGCGGCCTCGGCGTGCTTGCCTGCATGGAACAGATCCCACGCTGCCGCATACAATTCCGGGAACGTCGCACCGGGCATGTTACCCGCCGACCCGCGTAGCATCTCTTCATAAAGCGTCTTGCCGCCGTTGCCGGTGAACGGAAACAACTCCGGATGCTTCTCCCGGTAGAACGTCAGCTTCGGCAGCGGCGGACCAGCCTCGTCTTTGATGTAGCGCAGCGTCGGAATCGCCTTCGACATCTCCACAATAAAATCGGCTGTCATATTGCCGATCGCCTGCACGAAGAACGGCCGCTTGCAGGCCGCTCCAATTGCCTTGTAGTACTCAAACAACTTCGCCTCGTCGGTGACACCACTCTGCGGAATCGCAATAATCGCGTCCGGCGAAAGCCGTTCCGCATGGCGCGCATACTCGACGGCTTCGTCAACGGTTGGCGCCTGCATTCCAAGCACCAGCGCCGGCCTGAGCTTGGGCGCAACTTTGGCCAGCGCCTCCGCCCCCGTAAAGCGCTCTTCCGGCCGTAGCGTGGCCCATTCGCTCGCCAGTTGCGGCCACACCATGCCATGCGCGCCGGTCTTATCGAGAAAGTGCGCCTCCTTGATCAGATCGTCGAAGTCCACCTTGTCGTCGCCGCTGAAAGGCGTGTGCATGATCGGGAAAATCCCGCGCAGCGGCTTGGCGGGCGAACCCCACACGGGAGCGGCAGCCGCTCCGGCAATCGAAAGAAAGCTACGTCGATTCAGATGGCTCATATCAGTCTGCCTTGTAGATTGGTCCCGCCGGCGAACTGTAGTCGTTGTACTTCCACGGCTCCAACCGCGCCAATTCGAACGATCCCACGCGCCTCCGGAGCATTTCCATTTCGGCCGCTGCGAGCGGCTTGTGCGTCTGCGCCAGCGACGCCACTTGTGCCGCTTGGTCAAGTTCATCGACGCCTACAATCGCCGTGGAGATCGGCAGCGACCACGTGTACGAGAGGCACTCCTGCACCGTCGCCGCCTTGTTCTTCAGGATGGCTCCCGCGCCGAACGCCTTCATTGCAATAACCCCCATCCCGCGCTTGCGCGCCAGCGGAAGAGTTTCGGACTCAAAGCTCTTTTGTGAATTGCCGCCGTCGGTAACGCTCAATGGCAGCAGCACGGTCGCGAACTCATACCGCTCCATCATCTTGTTGTGGATCTTCGGATCGGTATGGCCCGTGAATCCGACGAAGCGGATCTTGCCCGCCTGCCGCGCCTTCTCGATCATCTCCATCAGGCCCTTGGGGCGAAACACCGCTTCGATGTCGTCTTCGTTGATGACGTTGTGCACCTGGTAAAGATCGATCCGGTCCGTGCGAAAATTCGCGAGCGATTGGTCGAGATCAAGTTGCGCCTGTACCGCAGTTCTGTGCCTCGTCTTCGTAGCCAGCACGATCTTGTCCCGCACGTCTTGCAACGCCGCACCGTAGCGCGACTGGCTCAATCCATACGCTCCCGCTGCAGCGGCATCGAAATACGTCACACCCAGGTCGTAACAGCGCCGCACGACATCTCGCGCGACCTTTCCGTCGTCCAGCATCCCGATGCGCGCGCCCCCAAGCCCGAGTATCGAAACTTCCAGTCCCGTCTTTCCCAGCGGTCGTTTGGGAATCCCGTTCGGTGCGGCAGCGGCGAGTGAAGCGGCTGTGGCGGATTGCATAAAGAGGCGGCGCGCAAGCATGACGTTATCCTACCTCTATGTCGAATGGCGCGAAAGAGCCCGCTGAACTCACCGTCAAGGCAGTCGGATTAGGGATATTTTTGTCCTTTGTATTCGGCGCGGCGAACGCCTATCTCGGCATGCGCGCCGGACAAACCGTCGCCGCCACCATTCCGGCCGCCGTCATCGCCATGGCCCTGTTCCGCCTGCCCGCGTTCAAGGGCACCATCTACGAACAGAACATCGCCCGCACCGCGGCTAGCGTGGGTGAAGCGCTGGTTGCCGGCGCAATCTTCACCATCCCCGCCTTCATGCTGGTCGACATCGACGGCGTTCGCCTCTGGACGGACCTCCGCTCGCACTTCTGGGAAGCGACCATGATCCTCCTCGCCGGCGGCCTGATCGGGGTCTTCTTCATCATCCTTTTGCGCCGGCCCCTGTGCGTTGACGCAGGGTTGCCGTGGCCCGAAAGCGTAGCCTGTGTCGAACTCGTCAAAGCCGGCGGCGGCGAAGGCGCGGGTGCCTCAAAGCTCATTTTTGGATCGATGGGCATTGGCGCCCTCGTGCAATTCGCCAAGAGCGACAAAGGCCTGCACGTCCTCACGGAATACGTCGAAGGCTTCTGGGCCTTCCCGAAATCGGTGATCCGGCATTTCGATTTCGACAAAAAAATCATCGGCTCCGTCACTCACGGCGGAGGGATTCCCTGGGCCACGCCCGCGCTCTCCCCCGCCCTCATGGGCGTCGGCTATCTGATCGGGCCGGAGCTGGCATCGATCAACGTCGCAGGGGGCATCATCGCCTGGTGGTTGCTCATTCCACTCCTGCTCTTCTTCGATCCTGATCTGCCGCGCCGTCTGGGCGGCGACTCAGTCGGCGTGGACGTCCAGGCCTACACGCTCTGGTACAACGTCGTCCGGCCGATCGCCGTCGGAACCATGCTCGTCGCCGCAACCAACACCATGGTGCAAATGCGTAGTTCCATCTATTCATCCTTGAAAGGCGCCTTCGCGGCATCGGCAAAGGCGGCCGAAGGCGGCGCCGCAGTGGTGGAGCGCACCGAGCGAGACATCCCCGCCAAGTGGGTTCTCCTGGCCACCGCTATTCTCATCGTGCCCATCACGATCATGTACTTCTATTTCACCCAGAGCTGGAAGGCAGCCATCGTCGCCGGCCTGCTGATGACCATCACCGGCTTCCTGCTGAGCGCCGTGGGCGGCTACCTCGTGGGCTTGGTCGGCAGTTCCAATCAGCCGGTATCCGGCCTCACGCTCGCCGCGCTGGTTTTGAGCGCGCTGCTGCTGCTGAGCGTCGGCGTCACGGGCAAGGCAGGCGTCGGCGCCGTGCTCGGTGTCGCCTCTGTCGTCTGCTGCGCCATCTGCGTCTCGGGCTCTCTCATCCAGGACCTGAAAGCAGGCCATCTGCTCGGCGGCACGCCGTGGAAAATGCAAGTCGTCGAAATACTGGCCGTGGTCCTTCTATCGTTCTTCCTCATCGCGCCCATCGTCGCGCTGCATGAAGCCAACCTCGACACGGGCGGCATCGGCGGCCGGGCTCTTCCCGCGCCCCAGGCCGGACTCATGGCGCAGCTCTCCGTTGGCATCATGGGTGGGCAAATGGCATGGGGACTCCTCGGCATAGGCGCGGCATTCGGCGTCGCTCTGCTCTTGTGCGGCGCGCGCGCCCCCATGTTGATCGCCGTCGGCATGTATCTTCCGTTCGATACCAGTTCGGCAATCTTCGTCGGCGGCGCCATGAAGTGGCTCGCCGATCGAATCGCAGCCAAGCGAGGCGAGGCCGCGCTAAAGGCCACCGAAGATCGCGGCACCTTGATGGCCAGCGGCCTCATCGCAGGCGAAGCAGTCGTCGGCATCCTTCTCGCAACCGCATTTCTGGCAGGCGTTCCTTCGATGGCCATCGAAGCACTAGCCCCGTTCCGCGGCTGGTTCACGCTGGCGGTATTTGCCGCACTGGGATGGATGCTCGTCCAGCGCGTGCAAGCCCGTCACTCGAACTGACGCCGGAACTCCGCGAACTGCGCCTTCAACGCCTCAACTTCCGCCTCCAGCTTTGTCAGGCGGTCCTCGCGCGGCGCATGGGTAACGGACGCCTCCTGCCCCACGGGCGCCATCGCCGGTTCGCCAAAGAACAGATGCGTATACCGCGTCTCGCGCATTCCCGCCTGGCGTGGCAACTCCACCGCCAGTGGACCGCCCTCATGCCCAGCCAGCTTATGAACGGCGCTCAACACCGCATCGGTATCGTCGAACTCATACATTCGCTCTGTGCGAACCTTCAACTCATTAAGAGTCTGCGGCCCGCGTAGCAGCATCGGAGTCAGCACGGCGATCTCACGGCGTCCCAGATTGATCGTTTCGTACGCGCGATGGCCGTACTTCGGCACCCGGTGCTCCGAACCGCTGGTCACCGTCGCCAGTTGCTTAAACCGCAGCCGGTCGATGGCATCCAGCACGGTTTGCTCGTCGTAATTCGTATGCGGTTCGCGGTTCGACTTCTGGTTGCACGCGTTGACCAGCGCGTTCAGCGACAACGGATAGTAGTCCGGCGTCGTAAGGTCCTTTTCGATCAGGCAACCGAGGACCCGCGCCTCGATCTCATCAAGAATCAGACTTGCCATATTTATCCTTCTTCTTTTTACCCGGTTGCGAGCCCTCTGGCTCAAGCACCGCGAATTGAAGCTTCCGCGCAACCGAATCGATGCGATCCAGACGCACCGTCAATCGTTCGCCAATCTTGTATTCCTTGCGCGTGCGCTGGCCCACAATCCGGCGCGTCGTCTCATTGAACAGAAAACGGTCGCCGGGCAACGTGTCGATCGGAACCAGCCCCTCAATGAACCAGTTGTCGAGTTCAACAAAGAAGCCATACTTCGTCGTGCTGATGATCAACGCGGGAAACTCTTCGCCGATGTGGCCGGCCATGAACCGCAGCTTTTTCCACTCCACCAATTCCCGCTCTGCATCGGCGGCGCGGCGCTCGGTCTCCGACGACGTCTCCGCAAAACGCGACAGCTGGTTGTGCGTGTACGGCGCGCCCGTCTCATCGAACAACGCGCCCAGCACCCGATGAACCAGCAGGTCGGGATAGCGGCGAATGGGCGACGTGAAATGTGTATAAGACGTCGCCGCCAGCGCAAAGTGGCCCAGGTTGTCGGCCGCATACCGCGCCTGCTTCAACGACCGCAGCATCAGGTAGTGAAGAATTCGCTCCTCGGGCCGCCCTTCCAGATGCGCAATCAGCTTCTGATAGTGCTTCGGCGTTATGTTGATGTCGGCGTTCGGCAGCGTAATGTCGCGGCGCGTCTTGCGCCCATCGTTGTGCCGCGTCTTCACCTCGAATCGCTTCACCTTCAGCGGCCCAATCCCCAGCGACAAACCAAACTGCACGGCAATGTCTTCAAACTCCATCACGCGCTTCGGCTCCGGTTTCTCGTGCACGCGATAAATGGAAGGCAGTTCCGCGTGTTCGATGTGCGCCGCGACGGCTTCGTTCGCCGCCAGCATGAACTCCTCGATCAACCGGTTTGCCACGTTGCGCGGCCCCCGCGACACGCCCGTCATCTCGCCTTCGGGATTGAACTCGATCACAGCTTCCGGCAGGTCGAAGTCGATCGAACCCCGGCGCGTGCGCTTACGATTGAGGATCTCCGCCAAGTCGCGCATATACTCGAATCGCTGCAGCAGCGGAGCATAGCGCTCGCGCAGCGTCGCGATCGCCTCCTCCGCCCGGTCGCCCTCCAGCAGCGCATGCACGTTCGTGTAGGTCATCCGCTCCGCGCTGCGAATGATCCCCCTGCAGAAATCCTGCGAGATCACGTCTCCATGCCGGTCGATCTCCAGCAGCACCGACAACACCAGCCGGTCCTCTTGAGGACGCAGCGAACAGATGTCCGTCGAAAGCTCCAGCGGCAGCATCGGCACGGCCCGGTCGGGAAAGTAAACCGACGTGCCCCGCATCGCCGCTTCCTTGTCGATCGCACTGCCGGGCCGCACATAGTACGAAACATCCGCGATGTGAACCTGCAGGGCGTAATTCCCGTTCGGCAAAACGTCCACCCACACCGCATCGTCGAAGTCACGCGCCGTTTCGCCGTCGATGGTCACGATGTCGAGCGAACGGAAATCGCGCCGCTTGGCAATTTCAGACTCCGGAATCTCTTTCGAAATCCCCACCGCCTGATCGATCACCTCCGGCGGAAACCGGTGCGGGATGTGAAACTTCCGGATCGTGATTTCGACATCGATTCCAAAATCGTCCTGCTCGCCCAAGATCTCCGTAATGCGGGCCGAACCGTCAGACGTGTTGGAAGGAAATTCAATCAGGTCGGCGTTGACGACCAGTCCCTCCAGGTCCGCAATCGTCCGCACCTCCAGCACCGGCGCGGCCACGCGGTCAACGTTCACGCCACCTTTGGGCAGCGCCAGCGATCGCGGAACCTCAATCCAGTGCTGGATCCGGTCATCGTAAGGCTCCACATAAATCTTCTCGCGGCGAAATCGCACGCGGCCCACAATCGACGTGTGCGCGCGGTCGACAATCTTGAGGATCTCGCCTTCGATCTTGCCGAATCGCCCCTTGCGCAGCAGCCGGACCGCCACGCGGTCGCCATGCATGCCGCGTGAGGCCTGCGCCGGCGGCAGGAAGATGTCGCCGTCCACGCCATACTTGGCCGCCTCTTTAGGCTGGTCGGGAATAACGAAGCCGAAGCCGTCGCGGTGGACCGACAGACGTCCGGTGATTAGGGGTGAAGAGGCGCGGGCCACGAGTACTCATCATAGCGAGGCCACGGAAACTGGTCTGTTAAGCTGATCGAGTTATGGAACTGAAGAGCGTAAAGCTGGCGATTCCCGATGGCGCCAACATCATCGTCGGGCAGTCGCACTTCATCAAAACTGTCGAAGACGTGTACGAGGCCATCGTCAACACCGTGCCGCAAATGAAGTTCGGCGTGGCGTTCTGCGAAGCCTCTGGGCCCTGTCTCATCCGCGTCGATGGCAACGACGATAGCCTGAAGTCCGCGGCCGCGGAGATGGCGCAGGCAGTCGCCGCCGGTCATACTTTTTTCGTAGTCATGCGCGACGGCTTCCCGCTGAATGTCCTCGGCCGCATCAAAGACGTGCCGGAAGTCGTCGGCATCTACTGCGCAACGGCGAATCCGGTGGAAATAATCGTCGCGGAGACGCAGCAAGGCCGGGGCATCCTCGGCGTGATTGACGGTTCATCCCCGCAAGGCGTCGAAACACCGGATGATGCCGACGCCCGCCGCGGATTCCTCCGCAAGATTGGATACAAGCGGTGATCATTCGCAACGAAGCGGAACTGGAAGAAGCGCTCAGCGCGCCATCGGAAGCCGATGTCGAGGCTGCAAAGAACTGGGACGGCGACCTCCTGCTGCTCGGCGTGGGCGGCAAAATGGGACCGTCGCTTGCACAGCGCGCCGTGAAGGCCGCAAAGCTCGCTGGCGTCCCGCATCGCGTCATCGGCGTATCGCGCTTCACCGACGAGCGTTCACGCGCCCTGCTCGAAGATGCCGGCGTCACGACAATTTCCGCGAACTTGCTGAACGAAGCCGATCTCGCCGCCCTTCCCAACGCTCCCAACGTCATCTACATGGCGGCCCGGAAATTCGGCTCCACCGGCGACGAAGGCTACACCTGGGCAATGAACGTTTACCTGCCCGGGCGCGTCGCCGAACGGTACAAGGCCTCCCGCATCGTGGCGTTCTCCAGTGGCAACGTCTATCCCTTCGTACGGGTCACCTCGGGCGGCGCCACCGAAGACACTCCTCTCGAACCCGTGGGCGAATACGCAATTTCCGCTCTTGGCCGTGAACGCATGTTCACCCACTTCTCCAAAGTCAACGGCACTCCGGTCACACTTCTGCGACTCAACTATGCCGTGGAAATGCGCTACGGAGTGCTGTTCGACATCGGCAGCAAAGTCTTCGCCCGCGAACCCGTCGACGTCACAATGGGCAACGCCAATGTCATCTGGCAGGGCGATGCCAACTCGATCTGCCTGCGCTCGCTCGCGCTCGCCTCGTCGCCACCCCTCATCCTGAACCTCACGGGACCAGAAACGCTGAGCGTCCGCTGGGTCGCGCGTGAGTTCGGCCGCTATTTCGGTGTGAAGCCGGAATTCACGGGCGAGGAAGCGCCAAAGGCCTTGCTCAATAACGCGGCGCTTTGCTTCCAAAAATTTGGGTATCCCGCCGTAAGTGTTACAGAGTTGATCGAGTCCACCGCGCGCTGGATCGGCTCCGGCGGCCGAACCCTCGGAAAGCCAACCCACTTTGAAGCAAGGGACGGGAAGTTCTGATATGGCATGGCGCGAAACACTCCGGCGCGGCGTCGCCATCCCGGCCCACCCCCTAGCTTTAACATCTCAACGCAAATTGGATGAGCCATATCAGCGCGCACTGTCGCGCTATTATCTGTCGGCCGGAACCGGCGGCATAGCGGTAGGTGTCCATACGACGCAGTTTGCGATTCGTGACGCGAAAGTCGGTTTGTTCCGGCCGGTGTTGGAACTAGCCGCGGAGGAAGCACGGCGTTCGGGCCGTCGCGAAGAGATCGTGATGGTCGCGGGCGTTGTGGGCCCTACCAAACAGGCTGTGGGCGAAGCCGGATTGGCGCGCGAACTAGGTTACGACTGCGTGCTCTTGAGCTTGGCCGCATTGAAGGATGCGACGTTGGACACAATGGTCGAACATGCCCGGGCGGTGTCCGAAGTGATGCCCGTATTTGGCTTTTATTTGCAGCCTGCCGTCGGCGGCCGCGAGTTGCCATTCGCCTTTTGGCGCCGCTTCGCCGAAATCGAAAACGTCGTCGCCATCAAAATGGCGCCCTTCAACCGCTATCAAACGCTCGACGTCATGCGGGCCGTCGCCGAAAGCGGCCGCGCGGACGCCATTGCGCTTTATACCGGCAACGACGACAATATCGTTCCAGATCTCATCACGGAATTCGCTGTCGCGGGCAAACGCCTGCGCATCATAGGCGGGCTGTTGGGCCACTGGGCGTGCTGGACGAAAAAGGCGGTCGAGCTGTTACATCGCGTTCACGCCGCCCCACCCGAAGAGTTCCCCGCCCTGCTGCGGCTGGGCGTGGAGGTCACGGATTCGAATGCCGCGTTCTTTGACGCGGCAAACCGCTTTCATGGATGCATCGCCGGTATCCATGAAGTTTTGCGGCGGCAGGGCCTGCTTCGCGGGCGCTGGTGTTTGGACGCGAATGAAGATTTATCACCCGGCCAATTGGAAGAGATCGACCGGGTGTATGCAAGCTATCCGCACTTGAACGACGACGAGTTCGTGCGGCAACATTTGGATAACTGGTTGAAATAGGAGACAGAGTCAATGGCCGTAGATCCGAAAGATAGAAAACTGGGATTCAACACGCGGGCGCTGCACGCCGGATACGATCCGGACGCCACCACGCATGCTCGCGCGGTGCCGATCTATCAGTCGACATCGTTCACGTTCAACGATAGCGATCACGCCGCGCGGCTGTTTTCGTTGCAGGAGTTCGGCAACATCTACACGCGTATCATGAACCCCACCACGGCCGTTCTCGAAGAGCGCGTGGCCTCGCTCGAAAACGGCGCCGCCGCGCTCGCCATGGCATCCGGCCAGGCCGCGCAGTTTATTACCGTCAACAGCCTGCTCGAACCCGGCGACCATATCGTCGCCGCCTGCACCCTCTATGGCGGCACCTACACCCAGTTCGACGTCAGCTTCCGTCGCATGGGTTACGATGTCACCTTCGTCGATCCGGACGATCCGCAGAACTTCAAAAAGGCGATCACCAAGCGTACGCGCATGGTTTACGGCGAAACGCTCTCCAACCCGCGCGGCAACATTCTCGACCTCGAAGCCGTGTCGAAGATCGCGCAGGAAGCCAACGTTCCATTCGTCGTCGATAACACCTTCGCCACGCCCTACCTCTGCCGCCCCATCGACTACGGCGCCGACATCGTCGTGCACTCGCTCACCAAATTCATGGGCGGCCACGGCACCTCCATCGGCGGCATGATCGTCGACGCCGGCAAGTTCGACTACGGCAAGTCGGCCCACGGCCTGCTCAATAA
>JBDTVQ010000236.1:0-10890 GCA_040007195.1 Acidobacteriota bacterium
ACGACGGGGTGCGTCTCTTCGTTGCATGACTGCGGGGAGGTGGCCGGCAGGGCCCGTCGGGAGACACGGGAATTTCTCTGGCGGCCTACATGATGGCTCCGGGGGAAGAGAAAATCGTAGCTGATCGTGTGGCGTCAATCCTGTCGCAGAAGCGTGCACCCAAGCCGAAAATTCCCACTCAATCCCCAGCGGTCGATTTGACAGGCCGGTGGGATGTGCAGATTCAGTTCACGGCCGGCACATCGCAACATGTGTTGCACCTGAAGCAAGAGGGTTCACGGATCGTTGGCACGCATCAGGGCGATTTTGTTTCAAGAGAACTTGCGGGAAAGATTGAAGGCGACAAAGTGACAATGAGCAGTTCCTACACAGAGGAGCACGGGGACAATCTCGGGTTCACGTTCACAGGGCGCTTTGCAAATGGCGCGCTCTCGGGCGACTTGGATATGGGCGAGTACCGAAAAGCCAAGTGGTCGGCGAAGCCGCATGCGTTTGGGCGTCAGGGCTAACCAAATGGTGCAGGGGTTGAAGCTGATCATCAATTGCCCACAGTGCGGGGGCACGGACATTTCGTATAGCTGCTCGCCAAATTGCTGTTTTAATCATGTTTGCAGCGATTGCTACACGACCTTCGAGCCGGTGACTCACGCGACGGGAGCGAAGTTGGCCGAGGTGACGTCGCCATTGCCCGAAGCCGCCGATCCGGCGGTGGCATGCGTGAAATGCGATTCCACCGCGGTTTACATGGTCGGCGCGGAGCAGTTGGCATGCGCGAAGTGCGGCGCGGTACTAACGCTCGAGTTGACGGAAATCGCGCCGGGTTGACCGATCTGCTAAGCTACGATCTTCCAAGGTACGTCCCTTCGCGGGGGCGTTGAAAAGGGAACCCGGTGCAATTCCGGGACTGTCCCGCAGCGGTGATTGGGAACGAACTTCGCAAAATACACTGGTCTCACTACGGGGCTGGGAAGTGGCGATTAGTAGGTAGCCCATAAGTCCGAAGACCTGCCTGGGAACAGCCACAAAGGCTGGATCCACTTTGCTCTCGAAGGAGGGGCAGGGGACATGCATTCCCACCCATTTCGTTGTCAGGCGGCGCGCGAAATCCGATGACAGCGAAGCCCTATGAATTGGCAAAGCGCGAACGTTGGCTGGTCGCCGAATTCCCCGAGCCGTGGACTGTTTTGAGTTGGGCCGTTGTGAATGGCGGATGGCAGCAGACGGCAAAAGTGGCTTGGTTGTTCTTGAAGCTGAATGAGATTTCGTTTCTGGATGACCCGGCCGCGTGGATGCGCGGGCAGATGCGCACGGAGGGCCTGAGCGACGCTGTGGGATTTCTTACTTCGCGGAGGGCCCATTGTTGGGTGGAAGCCGAGGCCGAAGACGGCGCGTGCCGTGCGTGGGCCGTCGGTACGGTGGGCATGAGCAACGCAAGGCGGGCGGGGGACGCCGCGGATTCGCTGAGCGCGACGGGCACGATCAATCAACTTGTTTGCTGTTCGCTTCCGTTAACGACAGAGGCCGCACTGGAAGTTCTGGCGCTGACCAGTGAGGCGAAGGCGCTCGCGGCGGTAGAAAGCGGCGTGCGCAGTGGGAAGTCGAACCTGCCTTGCACGGGAACGGGCACGGATTATTTGGCGTTGGCGTGGCCGGCAGTTGGCGTGCGGCAGCAGTACGGCGGAAAACATACAAGCATGGGCGCCGCGGCCGGGCGGGCTGCCTGTGAACTGGTGACGAAGGGGATTCGCATCTGGCGTGAGGAGAATCCGCAAGCCGGATAATCATGTCGAAGTCACTCTTCATAGGCGGTACGGCTTCGCACGTGGGCAAGAGCTGGTTCACGGCGGCGTTCTGCCGGGTGCTGGCGAATCGAGGCGCGCGCGTGGCTCCGTTTAAGGCGCAAAACATGTCGAATAATTCGTACCCGTGTGTGGAGGGTGGAGAAATCGGGCGTTCCCAGGCGATGCAGGCCGAAGCGTGTGGGCTGCCGGCGATGGCCGACATGAATCCGGTTTTGTTGAAACCGAACTCGCCGACGGGATCGCAGGTTGTTGTCCTGGGCAAGGTGTGGAAGAGTGTGGAGGCGACCGACTACTACACGCACACGGACCAACTTTTCGAGTTGGCGTGGGAAAGTCACGGGCGGCTGTCGCAACAATTCGACTGGATTGTGTGCGAGGGAGCAGGCAGCGTGGCCGAAGTGAATCTATTCGACCGCGACATCACGAATTTGCGCTTTGCCGAGCGTGCCGGCGCGCGGGCCGTATTGGTGGCCGACATTGAACGCGGCGGCGTGTTTGCTTCACTTGTGGGCACGATGGAACTTCTGCCTCCAAACCAGCGGCAGTTGGTAAAAGCATTCGCGGTGAACCGGTTCCGCGGAGATTCGGCACTGTTCGATCGTGGTGTGGAGTTTCTTGAAGAGCGGTTGGGGATTCCCTGTCTGGGGGTATTTCCCTGGACACGCGAAATTGCCTTAGACGAAGAAGACAGCCAGGGCATTGATGAAGGCACGAGCGGCGATGGGTCCGTGGCAGTGGTGCGGTTGCCACACATTTCGAACTTCACCGATTTTCAGCTCGTAGGGCCGGTAAGCTGGATTACGAAACCGGCCGCCATTCAGCACCGCGTGGTGTTTCTACCGGGGACAAAAAACACGCTGGAAGATTTGCGGTGGCTGCGTGAACAGGGGCTCGACCAATGGTTGCGGCGGCAGCATGAAGGCGGCGCGTTGATCGTTGGTATTTGCGGTGGATATCAGATGCTCGGCGAGCGAGTGGAGGATCCGGATCAGATTGAGTCGGGAGGCGGCGCGATGGACGGCTTGGGCTGGTTGCCCGTGCGCACTGTGCTTGAGTCACCAAAGGTGACGCGAACGGTAGAAGCCCTCACGCCGAAAGGTAGACAGTTTCGCGCGTATGAAATCCATATCGGGCGGACGGAGGTTGCGACCGGATGTGAGCCGTTTGCGATGCTGGCGGACGGAAAACCCGATGGATGCCGTGGCGACCGCGTCTTGGGAACGTACCTTCATGGTGCATTCGACGATGCGGGCGTGGTGGCGGAAACTCTGGGTATGGCAGTGAGGCCATTGGACAAGCGCGCGGTGTACGACCGTCTGGCGGAGTGGCTGGTGCGGCACTCAAAGCCGCAGGTATTGGAGGCCCTGCTCGCATGATGGTGACACCGGTGCAGTTGTGCGGAGGGGTGGCAGCGGATCTGTTGTTAGGCGACCCCCGTTGGCTGCCTCATCCTGTCGTGGCGATGGGCAAGTGGGCGGCGTGGACGGAGAACGCGTGGCGAGCGAGTGGATTACCTGCGCGCGCGGCCGGTGTCGCTGCGTGGTGCTCGGTGGTAGCCGCGGTCTGCAGCGTGGTAGGTGCGACCTTGCTTGTTGTGCCAGCGCCGTATGTGCAGATCTACTGGATCTATTCATTTCTCGCGGTGCGGAGTCTCGACGATCATGCGAGGGCAGTGGTTCGAGCGTTACGGGCGCAGGATCTCGCCGCAGCGCGCGCGTCGGTGGCGATGATGGTGGGGCGTGATACAGGGCACATGACCGAGCACGATGTGGTGCGGGCGATGATTGAGTCGGTGGCCGAGAATCTGAGTGATGGTGTGATTGCTCCTTTGTTCTGGCTTGTGGTGGGTGGGCCGGTGGCGATGGCGGCATACAAAGCCGTGAACACTCTCGATAGCATGTTCGGTCACAAGAACGAACGGTATCGGGAATTCGGGTGGTGCTCAGCGCGAATGGACGATCTTGCGAATTGGATACCGTCCAGGCTGACGGCAGTGTCGATTTGGTTAACCGCGCTCGTGGTGCCGGGGCTATGGTTTCAAGACAGCGTCCGCGCGACGCTGCAGGACGCGCACCGCCAACCGAGTCCAAATTCTGGCTATCCGGAGGCGGCGGCCGCCGGGGCGCTTGGCGTGCAATTGGGAGGGACAGCCTATTACAAAGGCGTCCGTGTCGAAAAGGCGCGGTTGGGATTTGAGAAACGGGAGCTGGGTCCGGCGGTGTACGGGCCGATGCGCGTGATGCTGTACGCGGCTCCGCTGATGCTGTGTTGCATTGCGGTCGGAGGCATGCGGTGGCTGTGAGGCACGGCGGGAACATTTTCTCCGTGGCGGCCGAAGAGGGAGTCGCGTGGCAGCAGGTGCTCGACTTCAGCGCGAGCATTAATCCACTTGGGCCGAGTCCCGCGGCTCGCGAGGCGATGTTGGCAGCGATCGATCGCGTGGCGCATTATCCGGAGCCATCGGCGGCACATTTGCGTGAAAGTTTGGCGGCGCAGTGGAATGTGACCGCAGCTCGCATACTGATGGGCGCTGGAGCAACGGAACTACTGTTTGATTGGTGTCGCTGGGTGGGACCCGGGACGATCGCCGCGCCTGCCTTCGGCGAGTTCCATCGCGCATGGCCGACCGCGAAGTTGTGTCAGATAGACGATATTTCGACGTGGCCCGCCGAGGGTCCGTTCGTGTTGACGCGTCCGGCGAATCCGACGGGAGTGCTGCTGGATGCGGCGTTGGTGGAGGACTTCGCGCGACAGCGGAGCGATGCCGTGCTGGTGGACGAGTCGTTCATCGATTTCTGCGACGCCGAGTCGTTGACGGCGCGGGCTAAGGGAAATCTGTTCGTACTTCGGTCACTCACTAAATTTTGGGCACTGCCTGGATTGCGCATTGGCGTACTGGTGGGCGATACGGGGGGATTGGCCGCCCGGCGGGGACCGTGGGCTGTCAATACGATTGCCGAAGCCGCGGCGCTGGCATCTTTGAGCGACAGAACTCATTTCGCGACGTCGCGGGAGCTTGTCAGATCTGAGCGCGAATGGCTTGCGAAACAGTTAAGTGAGTTGCCAGGAATGATCGTCAGTAGGCCCACGGCGAACTTCCTTTACTGTGAATCGGCGCAGGCAGCTGAACTGGTGGCGTTTGCGCGTAAGCGGCATCTCCTGTTGCGCGATTGCTCGGATTGGCCCGGGCTCTCGCAGCGCGCCTTCCGTGTGGCGGTGCGGCCACGTTGGGAGAACGAGATTCTGGTTCATGTATGTAGGGAGTTCCTATGTGCCTAGCGATGCTCACTTTACTCTGGACCCTCTTGGCCGTGGCGGCTCCGCCCGCAAAGCGCGTTGTGTCGACGGCGCCGAGCTTTACGGAGACGATGTATGCAATAGGCGCGGGTGATCAGGTGGTGGCAGTGTCGACTTACTGCCACTATCCTCCCGCCGTTGAAAAGCTGCCGCGCGTGGGCAACTACTTGCAGCCGAACATCGAAGCGATCGCGCGACTACAGCCGGACCTAGTGCTCGTCCATGCCGAGCAACCCGAGGCCCTGGTAAAACTGGCCAGGTTGAAGATTCCCACGCTGGCGCTGCGAAACACGACACTTGAGGAGACATTGGTGTCGGCAATGCAGATTGGCAACGCTATCGGAATGCCGCAGGCAGGCGCGAAGCTGGAGCGCGATCTGCGCGGCAAGCTGGCGGCGATCGAGAAGAAGTATTCAGGTAAACCGCGCACACTTCTGTTCGTCGTCGGGCGGACGCCGGGGCGGCTGGACGGGATGATTGCCGTGGGCAGCGGTTCGTATTTGAACGATTTGATTCGCATTGCAGGAGGGAAAAATGTGTTGTTCGATTCAAAGGTTGCCTATCCGCGCATTTCGCTTGAGTCCATCATCCGGCTCGATCCCGATGTGATCGTCGATATGGGCGATATGGCGGAGACGGTGGGCGTCACAGAGGAGCACAAGCGCTCGGTGGTGAAACTGTGGGAGAGCCAGAATGCAGTGCGCGCGGCTGCTGAGCGCCACGTGTTCGCCGTAGCCGCGGATATTTTTGTCGTGCCGGGGCCACGTGTGACACAGGCAGCCGAGGCCTTCGCGACCATGATGCATGAAGGTACTGCGCGATGAGCCTTTTAGAGCTGGTAGACGTGAGCTATTGTTTCCCGGCGGCTCCGGCAGTATTGGAGGCGATCACGGCGAAGGCGAGCGAAGGACAACTCATCGCAGTAACTGGTCCGAACGGCGCGGGGAAATCGACGTTGCTCGACATCATCGCGGGACTAAAGGAGCCGGCAACGGGTGAGTGTATCGTCGATGGACGCGTTGCCCACCGGACCCGGCGCGATGAGTTTTGCCGGTTGGTGGCACATGTGCCGCAGCAGGTTCCGGCTGGTGTTCCTTATTCCGTCGAAGAGGTGGTCTTGACGGGACGCATCCCCTACGGGCGTGGTCTTTACGAAAACGACCTAGATTACGAGGCGATGGAACAGGCAATGGCAAGGATGCGGCTGGAGCCGTTTCGAACGCGGCTCTTCCAGTCGCTCAGCGGCGGGGAGCGACAGCGAGTGTTACTTGCGGCGGCGTTGTGCCAGCAGGCGAAGGTGTTGCTGCTCGATGAACCGAGTGCGCATCTCGATCCGGAAAACCAGGCGCAATTATGGGATCTCTTGCGTGAATTACGGGACGGCGGCCACCTGATATTGGTAGTGACTCATCACCTGGCGCTGGCGGCACGGAACACGGATCGGGTATGGCTGCTTCATCGCGGGAAGCTTGTCGCGGACGCCCCTCCGCGGGAGGCATTTCACCCGGAGCGGTTGGAAGCCGTCTTCAATGTGGCCTTCCACAGGCATGTGAATGAGGAAGGCAGAGTGTTCCTCACTTATGGCCTCTGAACTTCGTACCCGTGCACGCGTGGTCTTTGTGGCGTCGCTGTTGATTGCAGTCGTAGTGGCGGTGGTGTGCCCCTTCGTAGGTGGTTCAGGAATGGACTACGGAAAATTGCTCGCCAGGCAAGCGCCCGACTGGGGTATTTTCGTCAACTTGCGCATTCCGAGGACGTTACTGGCGCTACTGACGGGCGCGGCACTCTCGGGCGCTGGTGCCTTGTTTCAGGCGCTGCTACGGGATGCATTGGCGACGCCATCGAGCTTGGGCGTGTCGGCTGCAGCCGCGCTGGGCGCAGTGGTGGCGATTTCGTTTTATCCCAGTGAGACGATGTGGTTCCCGATTGTGTGGATGGCAGCGCTCGGGGGCGCTGGCTGCATAATCGCGCTGGTCGCGGTGATGAGCCGGTCCGATCGGCGGTTTTCGGCGTTCACGCTGCTGTTAACGGGAATTGCCGTGAATGGAATCTGCACGGCAGTGGTGTTGTTGCTGCACAGTCTGGCGGGGATTACCAAAAGCTTTCAGATTACGCATTGGCTCATGGGTGGCATCGACTCGATTGAGTATTCTGTACTGGGCCTGCTGGCGTTGGCAATTGTGCCGATTTGCATTTGGATGTTGCGGCTGGCGCGGGTGCTCAACGTGGTTTCCTACGGGGACACCTGGGCGGCCGGGCGCGGTGTGGATTGCCGGCAGGTGACTTGGCGCGGTTTCGTGGCCGGCACAGTATTGGTGGGTACGACCACGGCCGTGACGGGGCCGATCGCATTTGTTGGACTGATCGTGCCGCACTTACTGCGGCGAATTGTGGGACCGGACTACCGGTTGCTGCTTCCGGCTTCGCTCTTCGGAGGAGGCGCCTTTCTGGTTCTGTGCGACACGATTTCGCGCAGTGTCTTGGCGCCAGTGGAAATACCCGTGGGCGTGACAACGGCACTATTAGGAGGACCATTCTTTGTCTGGCTACTCTGGTCACGGTGACGCAATAGGGCACGCAGGGGAGCTGCTGCAGGGAGCGGTTCGCATTAAAGGACAGTTGGCTCCTTTTCTCGTGACGTTCCCGGCGCCTGACTTTCGGAGCGAGGCGACAGCGCATTCGTCACGGCAGTGGAGTGTGCGTCCGTATTGGAAAACGAAGGCGCTGCGCGCAGCGCAAGCGGCGAGTAAACGTTTGCGGGTGCGTGAACCACTGGCGATTGAGATTGCATCGGAGATCCCCGTGGGTTGTGGCTGTGGTTCGTCGACAGCAGATTGCGTAGCGGCGGTGCGTGCGGTGGCGGACTGGGCTGGCAGGCAAGTGCATCCCGAGGAGATCGCTGCAATTGTGCACGAAGCGGAGCTTGCCTGCGACCCGACAATGTTTGGCGATGAACCAGTCGCTTTTCTTCCGAGAGCAGGACGAGTGCTGCGGCGCTTCGCTGGGCGGTGGCCGGCCATAGACGTGAAGGTGGTGAACCTGGGCGGCCCGCCGGTAGACACAGAGGCTTGCCCGGTGCCTCGATACACCGAAGATGAGTTGGATGAGTTTGAGCAGCTTCTCCAGTTGACGGCAGCGGGCTTCGAAGCGGGAGACGGCGCGAAACTGGCGCGGGTGGCGATACGGAGCGCGGAGATTCATCTGCGCTATCGTCCTAACGCGGCTCTGCGCGAACTGTGTGAACACTCGGTGGAAAAAGGAGCATGGGGCGTGGCGATCGCCCACAGCGGGACCATAGCGGTGGTGTTGAATAAGCCGGTTGCCGTAGCCGAGGAGGCGGACATTGTCCATTTTGTTAGTCGGCGGGGGTAGCAGGAGCGGAAAGAGCCGGTACGCACTGGAGTTGGCTAGGCGTTATGGGCCCAGACGCGGATTTCTGGCGACGGCCCAAGGCTTCGATGAGGAGATGCGTCTACGAATCAGCAGGCATCGCACGGAGCGAGGGGATGAGTTCACAACGATCGAGGAGCCGCTCGATTTGGTGGAAGCGGTAAAGAGCGCGGAGGAACGCTTCGACGTATTGGTCGTAGACTGCCTGACGTTGTGGCTGAGCAACATGATTCTTGCTGAGCACGAGGTGGACCGCGAGAAAATGCTCGATGAGATAGCGATGGCGCCGCTTCCATGCATACTCGTAACAAATGAAGTCGGCTGCGGGATTGTACCGGAGAACGCACTGGCACGGCGCTTTCGCGATGAGGCTGGCACCTTGAACCGGCAAGCGGCGGAACGAGCTGTTGAAGCGTACTGGATGATCTTTGGAGTTCCACTTCGGTTGAAGTAGCGATGAGGCAGGCACTTCAGTTCTTGACAATCCTTCCGGTGCCCGCGCCCGTATTGCCTCCGGGACGTGCGGCGTGGGCGTTTCCGATTGTTGGAGCGCTACTGGGTGTGCTTGCTGCCGCCGTGTGGCCGTTGCAGTTTGGTCCTTTGTTGATCGTGATTGGCCTGGCGCTACTTACAGGCGGGTTGCACGAGGATGGGCTTGCCGATGTGTGCGATGCGATTCGCGCCTATCGAACGCGGGAGAAGATGCTGGATCTCTTGAAGGATAGCCGTATTGGAGCGCATGGAGCGCTCGGGTTGGTCGCATCCTTCGTGTTTAGATGGCAGGCACTAGCGGGGCAACAGGGCGATCCGTGGATGCGGCTGCCGGCAGTGTTTGGAATCTCGCGCGCGTTAATGGTAATCCTCGCGGGGACCACCACGCCCGTTGGTTCAGGACTGGGGCGGGCGTTTGGGGAGAGCCTTCCACGAGGTGCGGTGTTGGTTGCGATCGTGCAGGCGCTGTTGCTGGCGGCGCTGGCCGGATGGATAGCGGGACCGGCGCTGGTAGGGGCGAACGCGATGGCGTTGCTACTGTTGCGATGGTGGTTCCGCGCGCGGTTGGGCGGCGTAACCGGCGATTGCATGGGCTTTATGTGCCAAGTATCGGAAGCAGTGTCACTGGGAGTACTCGCGTGCCTGTGATCTATCTGATTCGCCATGCTCGGCCTGTACGCAGCGGCGTGCTGCTGGGACTCATGGATTCGCCACTTGCAGCCGAAGACTTGGGTTCATGCGGGCTGAACGTTCAGTGCCTATGGACGAGTCCTCTGCAGCGGGCGCGGCGAACGGCGGAGTTGTTGTTTCCGGCGCTGGAGCCCGTCATCGTGCCCGGTTTGGCCGAACGCGGCTTAGGCGAATGGGAGGGGATGAGTTGGGCGGAAGTAAAAGAGCACTGGCCTGAGGACGCGGCGCGAGCAGTAGAGGACTGGTTCGGATTCACGCCACGCGGAGGCGAGCCGTGGAACGAATTTGTGCAACGGGTGAAAGAGTCCTGGCATAACCTGCCTCGTGACAGAGCAACGGCGATTGTGGCGCATGCGGGCGTGAACGCCGTGCTGCATAGCCTGGCAACGGGCAGCGACGTCTCCTCTTTCCAACAAGACTACGGAGAGGTAACGGAAATTGCGATTCCCGGTTGAAATTCCCGCTATTGAGAACGCGGAGCTGGAGGCCACGGTCCTAGCGCGGTGGAATTCGTTGACCAAGCCGCCGGGCAGCCTCGGGCGGCTGGAGTCACTCGTGGCGCGCCTGGCTTTGATACAGAACACCGCGCGGCCCTTGGTGAAACGCAAGCTGATGGTCATCTGTTGCGCCGACCATGGCGTTACGGAGGAGGGCGTGAGCGCCTATCCGCGTGAAGTGACTGCGCAGATGGTTCTGAACTTTTTGCACGGCGGTGCGGCGATCAATGTGCTGTGCGAGCAGTTCGCCATTTCCCCGATGATTGTCGACGCGGGTGTCGACGGCGCACCGGTGCCGGGCGTCGTGGATTGCCGCATCGGGCGGGGGACAGCGAACTTTGTTCAAGGTCCTGCCATGACGCGCGACCAGGTGGAACGCGCGTTGGATAATGGCATTCGGCTGGCGCGGGAGACGCACGATCGTTTCGACGTAGCGGCAGTGGGCGAAATGGGTATTGGCAATACAACGGCGGCAAGCGCCCTGCTGAGCGCCTACACGGGGATCGATCCGGTTGATGCCGTGGGCCCCGGCACGGGCGTGAGCGTGGAAGGCGTGGCGCTGAAGGCGCTAGTGATTGAACAGGCTTTGGCGCGGCACCGCGAAGTAATCGACAAGCGGGATGCTGTTGGAATTCTAGCCGCGGTGGGCGGGTTTGAAATCGCAACGATGGCCGGCTTTCTACTGGGAGCGGCGAGCGTGCGGCTGCCGGTCGTGGTCGATG
>JBDTVQ010000237.1:0-10871 GCA_040007195.1 Acidobacteriota bacterium
GTCGGTTGAGGGAAGGAAAGTGCCGTGGAATTCCCTGATTTCCAAGGTTTAGCGCTACCCTTTGCGCTACCATCTTGTACGCTCGGGCCCGCACTAGAATTTGATCGTGCGCTGCCCGCCGCGCCACAGCCCTGCCTGGATCATCAACTGCCGCAGCGCTTCGCGTCAGATCGCACTCCAGGTTTCTTGGTCAGGTACTCGCTGACCAGCGTCGGTCCAAAGCCGTTGTGGACCTGCTGCGAGACAATACGCACCGCTTTCTCCCGTGCCGGCCTGGCTCAGCCTCCGGTTCGAAGCCCTCCCACCCAAGCCGTGGATCAGCGCGCCTTAGCCCCCTTGCCTTCAGTTTCACCCGCAGCTGCCGCACGTGCCGCTCGGACGCGTTGCTCGTGACCTTTCAGTGTCTCTGGCCTAGGCACCATCAAAGATCACTGCGCGAAATTCCCATCCGTTTCAACGCGGTATTCAAGGTCGTCCGAGGCATCCCAAGACGAGTAGCAGCGGCGCTGATCACACCGCCGGTCTCACGGTAGACGCGGACGATGTGGTTCCGCTCTACTTCCTCCAGCGTAGAGTTGATGGCGGCTTCAGCGGCATCGGCCCGCAATTCCGCCAAGGGTGCGCGAAGGCCGGAACCTTGTGACAGGATCCGGCAGCGGCACCCCTGTCAATGAGCCGCAGCCCGCTCAGTCGTGGCGATGGCGTAGGTGTCCCCGCCGTCATTCACCAGTGCCGATGCAACCACGGAGACGTCGACGGTTTTCCCATTTTTTGCGATCCGCTTTTGCCGCTGCGGTTCCAGAACGCCCGCCTGGCACAATTTCCGGATGGCGGCCAAGGCTGGCTCCGGATCGCTTTCCGGCATCAGGTCGCGAATATTCATCGCCAGCGCCTCGGCTTCGCTCCAACCGTACATTCTTTCCGCGCCGGGGTTCCACGCCAATATGCGGCCCGCCATGTCCTGTACCAGGATGGCGTCGCGGGCGTCGCGCACCATCACGGCCAGGCGCCGTGTCGCTTCGGACTCTTGCAATGCCGCCTGCGCGTTTTTCATCTCGGTGCAATCCGTGAACGTGATCACCAATCCCTCGATCACGTTCTCCAAAGTCCGATAGGGCCGGAGACGCAGCAGGTACCACTCCCCAGTGTTCGTTTGCACTTCGCGCTCTTTCGGAATCAGGCTGACCAACACCTCCTTCAAGTCCGCCGCTAAGTTGTCATACCCGACTAAATTGGAGCGAATCTGATCCAGAGGACGCCCTACATCCGAATTGATCAGATTGACCAGGGCGGAGACCGTGGGTGTGAAGCGGAGAATTCGAAGAGAATGGTCGACAAAAATAGTTCCGATGCCCGTGCCACTCAACAGATTCGTCATGTCGTTGTTGTGGCGGGATAAGTCGACAACTCTGGTTTGCAATTCGGAGTTGACCGTGGACAACTCCTCATTGACCGACTGCAATTCCTCCTTGGAGGTCTCCAGTTCCTCGTTCGTGGACTGCATCTCCTCGTTCACCGACTGCATTTCCTCGTGGGCGGAACGCAACTCTTCGTTGGAGCTCTCCAATTCTTCAATCACGGCTTGCAGGTGCTCATCCTTTGCGCGCAATTCCTGCTTCAGCCGGATAATGTATTCGTTGAGATCCAGGCTGGCCAATGACGAGCCGTCCGCGATGGCCTCCGCACCTTCGGTGGAGAACGTTGCGCCAATTGAGGGGGCCGCCTCGAAGATGACCATAAAGAGGCCTCTTGGTATGATCCCTTCCGAATCCGAGGGCACTGGAATGACAGTCAGGTTGACGGCCGCCGCGTCGGCGTTGTTGCGGACGCGCAAACCGGAATGGCGCGTTACGATCCCCAAAGACACCGCCCGGTGCAGAGCGACGGTCAAATCGCTGCGCAAACCCTCGCGAGCCATCCTGAATATATTCATGCTCGCTTCGCCTGGCGATGGCTCCAGGTACTCGCCCGTGCGGCCCAGCAGGTAAAGGATGTCACCGCGATCGTTGACGAGCGCGCCCACTGGCGCGTAGTGCATGATGAGGGTCCGTTCGGCAATTTCTGACAATGGAAACTTGTGTTCACCGAGCAGGCCGCCGCCCGGCTGCCGCTCGACGGGCACTACGGGTACACGAGGGAACAAGCTCGAAACGCTCACACGGCTAGGATCGAACGCGTCCGCCTTGCGCTGATAGATCTTTGCGCTCCGATCGACGACCGCATAGATGTTGATCGAGTCCCCCACACTCTCGGAGGAGCCCAGCACGAGAATCCCGTCTGGCTTCAACGCGTAGTGGAATAGGCGCATGAGCTTCTTTTGCAGCTCCGTGCCCATATAGATCAGAAGGTTGCGGCAACTGATGAGATCGAGCTTCGAAAAGGGCGGGTCTCTGATCAGGTTATGCTCGGAAAATACGAGCATGTCGCGAATTGTTTTGTGGATGCGGAACGTATCGCCGTCCGGCCGATCCTGTTCGAAAAAGTGGGCGAGACGCTCAGCAGACACGTCGGCAACGATGCTGGAAGGGTAAACGCCCGAGCGAGCGTCTTCGATTGCTTCGGAGTCGATATCAGTGGCGAAGACCTGTACCCTAAAATTCGCTTTCGTTTCCTCCATGTATTCCCGCATCAGCATGGCGATGGAATAGGCTTCTTCGCCGGTGGAACAGCCCGGGACCCAGACACGAATGGCATCGCCCGCTGCGGCGGTCCTGAAGAGTCTGGGAATGACCTCCTTTTGAAGGGTCTCGAATATTTCGGAGTCGCGAAAGAAATTGGTGACGCCAATCAGGAGATCGCGAAAGAGCGCGTCCACTTCACTGCGCGTGAGTTGCAGATACCGGATATAGTCGCCGATCTGGTCGATCTGGTGCACGGCCATACGCCGCTCGATGCGGCGGGTGAGGGTGCTCCTCTTGTAGCCGGAAAAGTCATGTCCGGTTTGCGATCGCAGGAGATGGAATATCTTTTCCAGTCTTTCCGGGGCCTGCGCGGGCTCCAACGAGGCCGGAGCGGAGGACGTTACAAATGCGCGGCCGGCATAGGCGAGAAGGCGGGCAGGCATTTCGTTGGGCGGCAATACATAATCGACCATGCCCGTGGCGATCGCACTGCGGGGCATGCCATCGTATTCGGTGGTTTCGGGCGTCTGCGCCATCACCATGCCGCCCTCGCCCTTCACGGCGCGTACGCCAAGCGTACCGTCGCTACCGGTGCCGGAGAGGACGATGCAGATCGCGTGCTCGCGTTGGTCCTGCGCCAGGGAGCGGAAGAAAAAATCGATAGGGAGCCGGACGCCGCGGGCGAGTGAAGGGTCAAACAGCTTCAATGCTCCATTGGAAAGCGTCATATCGCGATTGGGTGGGATGATGTAGGCGCAGTTGGGCTGGATCTTCATGCCGTCTTCCACCTCGAAGACTTGCATCTTGGTATAGCGCCGGATCAACTCGGAAAGGATGCTCTTGTGGTCGCGGGCCAGATGTTGCACCAGTACAAGCGCCATGCCGGGATCGCTGTCGATAGGCATGGTGGAGAAGAAAGATTCGAAAGCCCCTAAGCCACCTGCGGATGCGCCAACTCCGACGACCGGGAATCCCAGACTCTCCGGCTCGGATTGCGCTGCGGCTTTCCGGGAAACGGAAGCATCTTCCGGCGCCTTCGCACTGCTCTCTGCTTCGGCCATGATCTTGTCTCCTGTCCCAAACAACCGCTGCCGACTTGCCAGCCTACTTTAGAATGTCACGTTTTGGCATCGCGCCATCCGGGAAATAGAGGATGGAGCATCGGAAGGGAGAAAGGGAAGATCACGCATCGAGTAAGTGTGAGCCACCCACGTCAAGCGCCTGGCGACAACTCGCCGCCACTGGCCAAACGAATCAAACGGGAGAGCCAAATAGCAGTAGGCCCATCTTCGCCTTCTGCTGGAGTACAGACTTCCCTCTCTCACATCCGCAATATGGAGAGCTTTGGGTTGGGCCGCTTCGATGATAGCCTTATTAAAGTATTGTTTACAGCCTCACGGTGTGTAAAGATTTCGTGAGCTGCGATTCCTCTCACTTCTGCCGAGGACCAAAGGAGGTACACGTTGTGAACCTGCCGGACACCCGGGCAGCAAAGTCGCGCTGGCTGGCGCACCATGGTCCACAGGCACTCGAGTCGCTGTTCCGCGCGGTGATCTTCCAGCCGTCAACGCCCATTTTGGTGACTGACGACGACCGGCGCTATCACGAGGCCAGTGTGGGCGCGACGAGGCTGCTGGGTCTGCGCCGCGAAAAAATCATCGGCCGCTATTTGGACGACTTTGCAGCGGATGAAACGAAGGCGGAGATCTCGGATCGCTGGCGTCATTTTCTTAAAGCGGGTGAGCAGGCCGGAACGCTCCGCTTGCTGACTCACGATGGAAAACCCCGGGACATGCAGTACACGGCGAGACGCAACGTGTTGCCTGTCCGTCACCTGTTGTGGCTGCATAGCAAGCAGGAGGCGGCCGCGAATCATTCCTGGGTACGGGACTGCGCTTTGTTGCTCTTGCGGGCGGACGGAGCAATCGCGGACTGGTATGCGGGGGCGGAACGGATCTACGGACACGCCCGCAGCGAAGCGGTGGGCCAACACGTATCGATTCTGTATCCGGACGATCACCAGGACGGTTCCGGTGTAGGGGACGCTTTGAGGAGGGCTGCGGGACTTGGACACTCCGGTGATGAAAACTGGCACCAGCGAAAGGACTCCACGCGATTCTGGGCCAACGCCATCTTCGCGTCCCTAAAAGACGAGGGTGGCGCGTTGCACGGCTTCGCCTGCGTGGTGCGCGATTTCAGCGATCGCCGCGAAAATAATGAGAAGTTTCGGCGAGGCGGCATGCGAGCCAACCGGGCACCCCGGGACCTGGGCATCGCGGGCGTCGTCTCTGGAGAGTTTGACCGCATCACCCAGGCCAATGACACCTTCCTCGAACTGGCCGGCTACAGCCGTGAGGATCTGCTCGACGACCGGCTTGCGTGGCTCGATCTTACACCGCGGGAGTGCGTGCCGTTAGATGAGTTCGCGCACGAGGAATGCTTGCGATTCGGATCTTGCGCGCCCTTCGAGAAAGAGCTCATCCGGCAGGATGGGACTCGCGTGCCGGTTCTGGTGACGACGGCCGTTCTGGAATTGTTTCCCTTCCGCTGGATCACCTTTGTAAGCGACCTACGGGAGCGCGACCGGCAGGAAAGCATCGAAGCTAATTTTTCGGAAGAGATGCTTCTATCCGAGGAAATTGTCGGGACCAGTACGGCCCTGAAGCGGATGATTTCCCGGGTGGAGTTGGTGGCGCCAACGGACGCGACTGTCTTGATCCTGGGGGAAACCGGCACGGGTAAGGAGTTGGTTGCGCGCGCCATCCACAGAAAGAGCCTCCGCGGTAACCGGCCTTTCGTCACCTTGAACTGCGCCGCCATCCCAACCGGACTCTTGGAAAGCGAACTGTTCGGCTATGAGAGAGGCGCTTTCACCGGAGCACTGACACAAAAGAAGGGCCGTTTTGAGCTAGCGAATGGGGGTACGTTGTTTCTGGACGAGGTAGGCGACATTCCTCTGGTGTTGCAGCCGAAACTGCTCCGCGCCTTACAGGAGAAGGCTTTTGAACGCCTGGGGAGCACGGCCACCATCAACATCGACGTCCGGTTGGTGGCGGCCACCAACCAGAATCTTGCCCAGATGATGAAGGATCACCTCTTTCGCAGCGATCTCTACTATCGGTTAAAGGTATTTCCCATCGTCACCGCGCCGCTGCGTGACCGCCCAGAGGACATACCCGTATTAGCCCAACACTTCACCCAAAAGTACGCGCGGAGAATGAATCGGACGATCGAGAAGATTCCCTCCCATACAATGCGGGCCTTGGTCAATTGGTCGTGGCCCGGGAATGTGAGGGAGTTAGAGAACTTTATCGAACGGTCAGTCATCCTGTCGCCCGGTCCCGAACTTCGCGCGCCAGTGGAGGAATTACGCGCAGCCAGAAAGGAAGCGTTTGCGCCTTCTACGCTCGAGGAAATGGAGAAGCAACACGTGGTGCGTGTTCTTCGAGAGTCCGGGGGCGTAGTCAGCGTTGCCGCCAATGTCCTCGGGGTGCCACGCACGACCTTGAATGCCATCATGAGAAAATTGGGGATTTCACGCATTGGCCCGTGATCGTAACCAGTATGTGCAGGAGAATTGTGAATATTTCCCGCTCTTAGGGGGAATAGGAAGCGGAATGATGGTCAATGGAAATTAAAAGTTACGCGAAGGACTTTCCCGTCGTTTGCGTAGGCGGGTCCGCCGGCGGGCTCGACGCCTATACCAGGTTATTGAAGCACCTGCCGCGCGACATGGGCGCGGCCATCGTAATCGTGAATCATCTTCGAACGGTAGCCACCCATTTGCACGAAATTCTCCCGCACCACACGAAGATGCCGGTGGAACTAATCACGGAAAAATTACTCATCCGGCCTAATTGCGTGTTCATCATCCCGGAACAGCGCGACCTTCACGTGTCGGATGGAGAATTCCGCCTGGCTCCGATATCGAAGCCCAGGGGATGGCCCGACGTGATCACAGTTTTTCTGCGCTCTCTCACGCAGAACTGGGACGGCAAACTGATCGCTGTTATTGTCTCTGGCTATGACGGCGATGGTGCCGCGGCGTTGTGCGGCATAAAAGAGGTGGGCGGAATTACCATCGCACAGAAGCCCGATACAGCGGTGCAGCCGGACATGCCGGAGAGTGCAATCGCGAGCGGTTGCATCGATTTTATTCTTTCACCTGAAGATATCGCGAAAGAAATTGCGAGAATTGCGCACGCTGTGTAAATGGCGGAGTGATGGCGAACGGCCGGCGCGCGATTGCTGCAGGCACCGAGTGGGCAATGCTCCAGGTCCAAGGTTGCACGTGCGTGGCCACAAGTAATCACCTACGGCATGACGGCCCTTCACCTGCAGTGTTCTGGCCAGGAGACTTCAACTATGTTTGGACTGGTAGGTTGGATGATTTTTGGTTTACTTGTCGGCGCCGTCGCGAAGTTGATGATGCCCGGCCGGGATCCCGGCGGATTCATCATCACAATGCTTATCGGGATGGCGGGTGCGGCAGTCGGCGGATGGCTGGGACGGTCGTTTGGTATGTATGGGCCAGCTGAGCCAGCGGGGTTCCTGATGGCGCTGGTCGGAGCCGTTTCGCTGCTGCTTATCTACCGCATGGTGGCTGGACGGTCGGTAGCTTAGATAGTTTAACGCTTCAATAGAGAGAGTTTCATCGCACCATCGATGTGGCAGGCACCTGACAGCCCTTCGGCGTCGTTTTCATATCCGAAGGGCTTTCGCTTTGCTGTCGCGGCAACAGGATCGTGCTGACCATTCATGGTCGCTTGTTGGCCTATGGCCAGTGTGCGGGCCCGAGAGTTATGGGTTTCCGTTTAAGATTGCGAGAACCCGTCCCGGAGATAGCGGGACGAACTACTCGCTAGCTAACGCCTCCACGCGCGCTGAGTGGCCGCCGAGCCATTCCGGGTGTTTGGCCGTCGAATCAAAGCGGGAACTCGTCTTGAAAAGTTCATACTCGCCAGAACGGGCGGCTTGACGAGTCTTCGCCAGGAGCCCGGCCTTATCTTGAGGCGTAAATGGACTGAAGGTCTTGACGGCCTCAAAAGCTTGACCGATCGCCACCCAACGGCAAAATCCAGCTAAGCATCTCGCCGGATTCAAGCCGGATGCGTCTCTTCAACCCGCATAAGAGCCCGCTAGAGCCTGATGACGACATACGGTCGGCTGACCACGCATGGTCAAGGTCTGGGCATTCCGGGTGCCTTGGTGACGGCGGAATGGTTTCCGGCATCTGTTTCGTGTGAACTTCCTCCACCTCATCGTCGGAGGCCCCTTCCACGCCGCTGATCACTCCAGCTTCAAAGTACTGACCTTCCTCGCAAGTTCGGTGACGCTCTCTGAGCTGGCTTCGGCGATGTCCGACAATCCCTGCGTGTCGCCGGACTAGCCAGCGGAACCCGGACCTGTTCCTTTTTCAGTGACCGACACAGTGCCGTAGATCCTTTGTTCCGGACCGCTTTGCTTGTTCATGCGTGTGGCGATGCACGTATTTCGCCCATGCGCGGATTTACGAGACGGCCATCCATCTGCACGATGGGAGACTATGCAACGCTTCCGATTCACAAAAGTAGGCGCATTCGCGTTTGCACTCACTCTGCCCATTTGGGCAGGCCCCCTCGAACCACAAGCGGCCGACAAGAAGACGGAGCCCGACAACACGGAGGTGAACAAGCGCGACCGGAATCCCGGAGCGCTCACAGCAGATCAGCAGAAGATGAACTCGGCGGACCGGGAGCTCTCCGCAAAGGTACGGCGGTCGGTCATGGACGACAAAGAGCTATCCACATACGCGCACAACGTAAAAATCTTCAGCCGCGACGGAACGGTAACTCTGAAAGGACCCGTGAAGTCCGACGTTGAGGTCAAGTCGATTATGGCAAAGGCAACCGCTGCGACTGGCAACGCCGACAAGGTAGTGAATCAGATGTCGGTTGCGCCGGCGTCAAAGCCCTGAAGCCTTCACGGCCGCGCAATCGCGAAAGATTTCAAACAGAAAGTTAGGACGACACATGGAAGACAAGAAGACATCGGTATTTGGCATTTACAAAACGAGAGAGCAAGCTGAACGGAGTGTTGACCGCCTTTTGGCGGCGAATTTCTCCAGTGACGACATTTCGGTTCTGTTACCGGACAATCAAAGCTCCAGGGACTTCGCGCACGAGAAGAGCACGAAGGCGCCCGAAGGAGCCGCCACCGGCGTGACAGCTGGCGGAGCCGTTGGCGGAACCTTGGGTTTACTGGCCGGGATTGGCGCACTGGCGATACCCGGATTCGGTCCTTTCATTGCGGCCGGCCCGATCATGGGCGCACTTGCAGGCCTCGGAGTCGGCGGAGCGGTCGGCGGGTTGGTGGGCGCGCTCATCGGAATGGGCATTCCCGAATTTGAAGCGAAGAGGTACGAAGGACGCGTCAAAGAAGGCGGAGTTCTCCTTTCCGTTCACTGTGACACCGTGGATGAGATTAACCGCGCGAAAGTTCTGTTAAAGCAGACGGGCGCGGAAGACATCTCGTCGTCGGGCGAGTCCGGTGCGGACGACACCGCGACCAACAAGGTCCCGGCATACGTTGGCCGCACGTAATCTTGTGCCACCTGGGTAGGCAGCGATAAGTTGCCTACCCATCCGGTTCGAAATTAGACTCGCGTCCCTGATGTAGTGCACCGGCCACGAGCGCTCCGCGACAATCCTCCATCACGAGGGGACTCAACGACGTTCGTGGCCGGTTTTCGTCCGTGTGAACAGCGCGAGCCCATTGGATTCCCCGGTTGCCCAACGCGGTATCGAACCCATACGTCGTTCGCCCTGAGGTTCAATTGAACTGTATGAGCGACGCCAAGGCGAAACGGTAATCGATCTGGCGGGAGGGAATCTCCGTTTCCCTGGGCACCTAGCACGCGTCTGTTTGTCCCACGAAAGCCCGTCGCAGCTTTCCAGGTGAAGGTCTTCTCGCATCAGTTAGCAAACCACGGCTCGCCAGTTCCAGTCCTTTGGCAAAACTACATCACTCCCTGCGTACAGTGCCCGTTCGACCTACTGCTTCTTGTGACCTCGTAGCTCGGTCAACCGCCTTCAACCCGCGGATGCCGCTCCCAGTGGTGGTGCAATCAGCAATATAGCCTAGCTCCCATTCCCGATTGGAGTGCGCCGCTAAGCGGGCGGTGAGACCGCGCCCGCGTGAAGGGTGTTTGTAAACGCTGATCTCGCATTGCGTTTGTTTTCTGAAAGCGGAGCAATCCTGCGCAGGTGCGGTCGGGCGCTTAGCCGATAGGCGCAGACGTAGACGAAATCCTCTCGCAACCAGTCCTGCGGGAGTAACTTTGAAGAGACCTTCGCTGAGAAATCTTCGCTATTGCGCAGTCCCATTAGCTCGTGCGCGCTGGGGCGGCTGGGCTTTCCCTCTTTTGGGAATCATGCACCTGGTTGCGCAAAGACGCTTGGCCTTCACCACAACGGGCCAACACTAAATGAACACTACTGGTGTGTTCGGGATGAAAACTGTATGGCCGTATTCACCAGAACGAGGCCAACAAAAACGCGTAAGTCCTGCTTTTCAATCGGATGCCATGTTGGGAGGCTGGCAGGTCCGTGCACATGGACTGAGGGCAAATCTTCGCATCCCATTGATTATATTTGGTTCCGAGGTCGGATTCAGAACTAGTTCAATGCGGCAGTCCGCATAAGTCATTCTTTTACAATGATTTAACAGCGTCCCACCGTCCGTGAGCGGCTGGTCAACCTCGGCTTGTCACCTTAATTGCAAGTTGTTATAATTGCGGCAGAAAGCCACCCTAGCTCAGTTGGTAGAGCGGCTGATTCGTAATTTCTACGTCTTGGCCTATGCTATTGATTCCAGGTTGGGCCAGGGGCCCGATTCTTCGGCATATTCGGCGTGTCGGGCGCTAATTGAATCCGATTTTGAATCCAACTATTTCTACCGCGAGACCCGTCCCCGCCGCAAGGAAGCCATACGGCGGTTCCGGGAGTCGACTTGCCTGGGTGAACCCCGCCCGAATCCATCCAGCCCAACTCCTTCAGCTCTGATCTTATCTCTCGCGAGGGAATCCGCAGAGCGGCTTGGTCTCACCCCGCAAGTCGCCGCAGAGTCTACCGGTGAAGCAGCCGTCAGACACCCTATCCTCTGATGACTGAACAAGGCACCACGGTAGTAGAAAGTCTCAGGCCGGAGGCCTGTTGGACGTCCAGCTTGGGAAATTGGACCATGTTTTGTTTTCAGTGACATAACTGCGCA
>JBDTVQ010000238.1:0-10809 GCA_040007195.1 Acidobacteriota bacterium
ACCCGGGATTCAGGTTTTCCAGTCTGGCCGCCGCCGGCGATAGCGCGAAGTTCTTGCGGTAATGGTCGCGAATACGACGGCGCATCTCGTAGTACGTGCGCGGAGCGCCCGAAATCTCGATGTACTTATGCTCATCGAGCGCCGCCACACCTCCCGCCGTAATCTGCCCACCGATCCAGTCGCTTTCTTCGGTGAGGCAGACGGTGTGTCCATAGTCAGCTGCACGCAGTGCGGCGGCGAAGCCACCAGCGCCCGCACCCGCCACGAGCACATCGCAGGAGAGCGCTGTGGGGTTCTCCGGCACACGCACTGTGCGCAGGAACGCGGATGGGTCCCCGACTGCGCGGACAGCATCCACATCCACGAGGGTCTCGGTTCGCTGCGCCACCAGCAGCGGCGCCAGAGTCAATATGAGATAGCCAATTCCGGAGTATCGAGCCATTTGTGTTCCTGCACGCGCGATTCTAACCCGAACAGCATAATGCCATTCGACAGCAGCGTTCGTTCCAGCGGCATCGCCGTCTTCTTCGTCAGTACGACATCCTCGAACGCCCGCACCATGAAGCTCCAATGGTTGTGCACGTACAGTTGGATATAGAAGCACGAGGAGTGGATCCTTCCCGCTTTGTCGCGCGCGGCAAACAGGTAGTCCATCGTCATGCCGTTCAGATTGAGAATCGAGGCCTTCAGCCCGTCGCGGTAGCGGATCTGAATCGCCTGTGGATTCCTCCACTCGTAGCCGTAGCCCTTGTTGATGCGGCGCGTGAGTGCGGCGTTTAGCAGATCCTGCGACCAACCCATCTTCCAGACCGCTTCGCCTTCGACACAACGAATGGCCTCGATGCCTGTCTCGCCACCCTTTCGGCGCTCCGCCATGGCCTGCAACAGTTCCACTGCATGGTAGCCGTGCTCTTCGAGGTCGGAAAAGCTCACCGCCATCACTTCGTCCAATTCAAAGCCGCGAGGAAATTCAAGCGGAGGACGGCGCCACGTCCAGGGCAGTGACGACCCACAGAACAGCGGAATGCGCATTTGACGAATCTTGTCGTACATGCGCAGAGCATCCTCCCATTCATATGCAAAGTACTTGTCATGGAACAGCGGCACAACTCGGCCGTCCTGAGCGAATACCTGCGTCACCTCATCGAAGCGCTTGGCGCGAGGATACATCACGTTGCCGCGGCGGGTGCGTGGATACTGTCCGTGCTCGCCGACGATGGCCACAGCATCCACGGCGAGTTTGCTGTCGCCCAAACGCAGCGCGCTGGCGACATCCGGATAGATGGTGACGCCATATTCCTGGGCCTGCTCGCGCGCCATGTCGTTCACTGGGAACTGGTCGACGTAGAATGCTTCCGTCTTGAGGCGCGGCCGGTGGCTGACGCCGTTGAGACGATACCCTTCAAGCAGCCTTCCTACGAATACGTCGGCATGTGAATTGGGGAAGTATACATTGAGGATGACCGCCACTCGCGGGTGACTGGCCTGCGCTGGCGCCACCGGGGTTGTAGCAATAAGAGGAGACAGCAGCAGCGATCTTCTAGTCATCGAACATCACCCACTTGCAGCAGCGGCATCGAGGGATAGTATACTTTCCGTCCCGGCAGGCCTCACGATCTTGTGAATTCGTGGCGGAAGGCGTACAGAGCCTGCGCCGCAGATGGAGTGCTCCCAGGCCTCCGCTCCAGCCGCCCGCACCATGCCTGAAAACTGGAATCCAGGCCAGCCCAAAGTGGTCTACTTTCCCGCCGCCCCAGTGGTCTAGTTTTACTCCGCCCTTGACATTCGATCGGAGTGAAGTGATTCGGCTCCGCCAAGCGGGATGCTCATGGTCAGAAATCGGTCAGCGGCTTGGAATCAGTCCAACAAGTGTTCGTCGGGCTTGGGATGCTCACCGCCACTCTGGCGGCCCCTGCCAAAAGTATGAGGGAGGAATCGCAGAATGAACGATACGAAGAAACGACTTTCACCCGTCCCCGCAGCCTTGCCAAAACCGGATGTTTCTGGCAGCCGTAAGGACGGCGTTGAGGCCGAAGGCGAAATGGCCACACATCAGGCAGGAGGCATCGCGGACTTCGTTCCAGTAGGCTCCATCGAAGATCCACAGAATCAGACTCCAAGTCGGGCGAAGCGAAACGGAGCACCGGCAAAGCTTGGAAAGCCCCGGTGGCATCGAGACGTGACCAAGTTCGGACTCCACCTCCGAGAGAAGTACGGGATGTTCGACAGGAACATAGCCGACCGTGTCAGTCGATCACTTCGCGCGCTGCTCGTGCCCCGGCGGTCGCCGGGAAGGAAGCCCAGCCTGGAAGTCGTAAGGGCCTCGGAACTGCGTCAAGCTGGGAAACCGTGGAAGGAAATCTATCCCGCAGTTTTCCGGGACTGGCTAAACTGGCCATTCGACAAGCGAAGCTACGTTGCATACAATCTCCGGCGAGCAGTAAACGTCCGTCGGAAGCGCTCTCTGGCCACCACCTTTTCAATTACTTAGCGGCAGCGAGAGACATCAGCTAGTTACCTCGGGAAAAGACGGGAACATCAGGTTCCGTAGTCCCAGCAGCCATGCCAAGCGGTGGCGCAGATGGCTCATCGATTATCATTCAGGGTGATGCTTGCGAGTTCAGCATCGTCCGGTCAAAAAACGGGTTCGTGAACACGCGCTGCCGCCCTGGTGAGCGCAGCAACACGTTCGAGTTCGTCCTCAAGAACGAGGAAGCAAGCCCTGCAACCTATACGACGGCGTTCAAGGGTGTGGACTGCCAGATTGACGACGCGAGCTTCACGGTGAACGGCAAGGCGCAGCACAGCGGTTATATCAGCGCGTGCATCTGCCCCACCAACGTGAGCATCGAGGGCAGCATCGAAATCACGAGTGGGCAGTACACTGGGGAGTTGCCGATTAAGCTGCACGGTGGCGTGCTGAGCAGGGTCCTCTTTGACCAAGAGTACCTCGTGAAGTTCGTGATCGTCTTCTTCATCGTGGCCGTGATCGGCGTTGGCATCATCGCCGCAAGCAGACCGTGAACGAACAATGGACCTCATCATCGACACCAAAGAATCATGCCAGCGGTGCGGCAAAGACCAGATCAACGACACCGGCAAATGCACAGCCTGCGGGTTCAAATGCTGGTACGCCTTCCACTAGCGACGACAGCGCCTAATTCTGGTACTGTATTTCCCATAGCTTCACATCCCCAATTAGCTGACTGAGTGACAAAGCACACTCAACTATGATTCTCAAAAACGTTGTCATCAAGGACTTCCTCTCCATTCGGGGCACGATCAAAGTCGTTTGTGATCAACAGGTAACCATACTGCTCGGAGCGAACGACCATGGAAAATCCAACATCCTCTCCGCCATTGAGCACCTGAACGAAGAGGTGGTGATTGGGGAAGATGAAACAAATTGGGATGCCGCAGCAGCCGCAGATCAGCCAAGACTGGAATTTGTATTGGAGCTCAATGAGGCGGAGCGAACACAGCTCCCTGAACTAGTCACAACATGGCTAACGATGGCTGAGGCGCAGCGCTCGCAAGAACTCTTAGAGAAGAAAGCTAAGGAGACGGCCCCGGAAGAGAAAGCCAAGGAGGAAGACAAAGCAGCCAAAGCTCCTGAGGTGGAAGAGGACGAAGAGGAAGAAGATGATGAAGATGATCGCGAATTGAAGTTTTGGGAGAACGTTCACACGCTGCGGACAATACTCCAATCGGAATTGCCTCGCTTGCGGATTGTCAGGGAAGGGGTAGGCACCGAGCTTGCGATCGGAGGCGTTTCACCAAAATCATTCCCTAGGGAAATCCTGAACTGGTTCGTTGAGCATCTTCCGCGAGTCGAGCTGCTCCGAGCACTCTCCGGGGAGCTACAGGACTCTGTCACGGTAGACAAGATTGCGAGCGACACCCACGAATTTCTACAAGGAGTGTTTTTCTACGCCGGCTTGGACCCGTTCGATTGTAAAGATTTGTTCCGCCAAACGGACACCACGGAACGCGTGATCGACAAGGCAACGAAGCAACTGGATGAGGAACTCCGACGGCTGTGGATGCAAGGCACTGACCTAGGACTACACTTCGAACTGAGCCATAGAGAAGGAGCGATTGAATTCTTAGTAGAAGATCCATCTGTGCAAGCCCGAAAGACTCGGATGTCCAAGCGAAGTACCGGCGTCACGCAATTCTTTCGGATCTCGATGGTGCTGCACGCGCGGCGATGCAAGCGCCCGGCAAACTCCTATATCTTCTTGTTCGACGAGCCGGGAGTGTTTTTGCACCCGCAGGGGCAGAAGGACCTCATTCAGGTATTCGAACAGCTCTCAACGGAATCGCAGGTGGTCTATACCACTCACTCGCTCTTTCTCCTGAATCAGAACTTCCCCGAACGGCACCGGCTCATCCTCAGGGATAAGACGGGCACGAGAGTTGATCAGAAACCGTACCGGGCAAATTGGCGCTTGGCAACAGACGCCCTCGGCGTCTACCTCACCTCGAACATCATCTTCAGCTCCAAGGTGCTGCTCGTAGAGGGTGACTCAGATCCTATCCATATCTACGAGATGTTTCGTTACCTGAACCGGTCCGGAAAATTGGATGCTGACGCCAACAGCTTGGGGATTCTCAGTTTCTCCGATCTTCCCAACTTGCGATTCCTTCTGCAAGTGTTCAAGAGGGACGGCGAGGCGTCCAAGGTCTTAGTGCTCGTCGATGGTGACAAGCAGGGGAAGAAGGTGCTGACGGGCATAAAGGCGCTGTGTGAGCGACTCGAAGTGCCGACACGCGACCTGCAGAAAGATGAATCGATTGAGGACTACGTACTCTCCATTCCGCAATTCATCGACGCCGTCATTGAGACGATCACCCTCGCGCTTCAAGCGGAGCAAATCGTTGTGCCCGCCGCACTGGAAGAAGAAGTTCGGAAGAGTTGGAAGGAGCACAGCGAGAAACCGGAGAAGAGTGCCGGAAAGTGGTTCAAGGAACTTTCGAAGAAGTTTGTTGGGGATGAAGCGTCGAAGGTGGCTCTCGCAAGGATCTACGCTTTCGCCTGCCGGGATGCAGTAGATCTAGAGGTCGACGAAGTACGCGTCGCGAAGGCGCTCGAGCTGTGCGAAAGGATCGCGAAGCATTTAGACATTCCGCGCCTAAAAGCAGAAAAGGTATTCGAAGAACCGGCACCAGAAGCCATTGTTTGACGTAGCAATACTCCGCATTATAGGGAAGGTGTTCGCAACCAAACCGTTCGGCTAGGAATCTTATGAGGTGGACGCGGTCTTTTCCTTTTCCTCCAAAAAAGATCCGCACTTGCAACTAGCCGGGGTCGTGGCTCGTTCCAGAGAGGGTCGCACGCCCCGGCTAGCGTCTTTTCCCAGACGCTTACGTGGTGCTGGTGTAGTGGCTCGTTGGCGTTATTGCTTGTCGAACACGGCGAGCACCTTGTACGTTTCAGATTCTGTCTTCTTCCCGTCGATGCTCACAGTCCACCGGAGCTTCGCCTTGTCGCCATTGAACTCTGCCTCGATCTCGTTGGTGAGTGGCACCCGGCAGCTTCGGCGGTTCACGTAATCGCCTCTCATGGCGTACTTGCTCTCACAGTTGACGACCGCGACTCTGCCGTCCGGTAGGAGGAGGGAGAATGTTGCTCCTTGCACGTCGTACCCGACGCGGCGCGCTGGCGTGCTTACTTGACGGGTTGTGCTGGTGCCGTAGCAGTTTGCCGAGTTTCCGTTGGCGGTGCAGTTCGCGCTCCCGTTGCTCACTGCAGTCGTTCTTCCAGGGATGACTCCAGTGTAGGAGCTCTGCGTGCCTTCGCGTTCGATGATGGTGACTTTTAGCTTCTTCCCGGCGAAAGTCGGCGTGACGGTGAGAAGCAGCGCAAGTATGGCGAGTTGCGGTCGTGCAAGCATGGTATTCCCTCTTAGTGAACTATCGGGTGGATTTCGTCCAAAATCCAGGGCCTAGTTTACAAACGGCAGGATGCGGTCGGTTGGTGGGTGCTCCGTCTGTTGGTTCCCTTACAGTGCTCATCGGTTGGTTGCATTCTGCCGATAGATCACGTATCTCTGAATGACTGTCTTCCGCAATCGAGGGGATTGGTGCCATGGTACGGACGTTCTTCCTACTAGTGCTTTTGCTTTCCGGGTCGCACCTTGCGTCCGGGCAGACGACGACTGAACTCGCGCGTGAGGTTGCTGATCTCAAGCAGAAGGTCGCGGCGCTCGAACAGCGACTGGACCTCGTGATCTCGCTCCTCAACAAGCAAGGCGGACCATCAGCGGGAGGTTTTGCCGCGCCATCGCCACCCACACCGCCACCGAGTGCTGCCTTGCGGCCAACCACACCTGCACCAGCCGCTCCGCCTGCGGCGTCTGCATCACGAATCCAGTGCCAAGCCACGACAAAGAAGGGAACGCAGTGCCTGCGGCTCGCGAGCGCTGGTAGTTCCTACTGTTGGCAACACGGACGATGATCAGCGCAATCGTGTGAATGATGTGATCCATGTCCAGCGACAAAGGGCACAAGAGATGGATTTTCGGGGTGTTGATTGCACTCGCGTTCTGGGGCTTTGCTGGTCGGAAAGCTGATCATTCAGAGGCCGAGCGACGTGCAAGCATCGTGCTGCCTCAGCAAGGAGACTTGGCTACTCGTGGCGGATCGGCTACCGTCCGCCGACCGCACCAGCGTTCCGAGGACGACCCTGATACATCTAATGATGAAAGCAACGACCAGCCCGTCGGACTCTACGGCACGCTCACCTTGTCCGTGTGCTACCCAGCAACTGGGAAATGCTACGACGTCGACGCAGACCTCTCAGGGACGACACTCGACCGGCTCTACTTCCCGAAGGGCGGCTGGGTGGACTTCGATAGTTGCGATCTCGATGATGACTATACGGGTGAGTGCGATGACGAGAACGGCAAGTCCTGGGAGATCAACGGCGAGGCCTAGCAACTGACGCCCAACAAAAAATGGGTTCGATCGTCAGCTTTTAACCCGGTGTCATTGGCGATAGTATTGACTTATGCTGAAGAGCGCCACGACCTTCGATACCGTACGGAGTGTAGGACGCTTGCTGCCCGGGGTGATGGAGAGCACGGCGTATGGGTCGCCAGCATTGAAGGTTCGTGGAAAGCTGATGGCTTGTATCGCTGTACATCGTTCGGCGGAACACGATTCGTTGGTGCTGTGTGTTGATGCTGTTGACCGTACGGAGCTGCTGGCTGCGGACCCGAGTGTGTACTACGTGACGGATCATTACGTGGGGAACGTCGTCCTTGTTCGCTTGGGTCGTGTCACTCCCGATGCCTTGCGGGACCTGCTGGGCATGGCCTACAAGTTTGTGACCAAGTCTGCAGCAAGTTCGCCCGCAAGGACGCCCCGCTAAAAGGAGAGGGGTTCAACCCTCATTGGTCTCTCGCCAAGGCGCGTGGCATCCGCATTTGCATCCGTTGGTGGGTGTGTTGTTGTCGTTGCACTGTGAGTTTCCGGCAGGCATGCGTGACTGCGGCTTGGAGTAGCTGCTAACTTGTGGCCAAGGGCGGGAGGCCCTGGTATGGCACAAGAAGTGGCAAGCTATCGGGAGGACGTGGAGCAGTTACGGCTTCGGTTTTTGGAGTATCGCAAAACCCATACGGTACGATCGCGTTTGCCGGAGGAACTGTGGGCAGCCGCGGCGAAGCTGGCTCGGCGCGACGGGCTCGAGGCAACGGCAGGGGCGCTGGAAGTGGATCGGCCGAGTCTGCAGAAGTGGACGGACCGGTTCGAGCCGCCTGCGCCAGCCAAGCCGCGCCCGGCGTCGTTTCGGCGTGCGGCCAAAAAGCGAGTATCTGTTGCGCCCGCCTTTGTGGAACTGCTGGCGGAGACCACCCCCGCAGCGACCCGTTGTCTGGTGGAAGTGGAATCGCCCAAGGGCGCGAAGTTGCGGCTGGAGTGGAAAGCGATTCGCAGCGGCGAACTGGTGGAACTGATTCGTGCTTTTGTGGCGTAGGCAGCATGTTGCAGATCACGCCGCAGATGCGCATTTTGGTGGCGGTGGAAGCCGTCGATTTTCGTAAGGGCATCGACTCGCTGGCGGAGTTGTGCCGCGCGAAACTCCAAGCCGATCCGTTCTCCGGATGTGTCTTCGTGTTTCGCAGCCGCCGGGCGACCTCGATCAAGATATTGGTCTACGACGGTCAGGGGTTCTGGTTGGCGACGAAGCGCTTGTCGAAGGGCCGCTTTCGTTGGTGGCCGCAGGGCGAGGAACCGACGCGGACCCTGCGGGTGCATCAAGCGCAAGTGCTGTTGGCCGCCGGCAATCCGGAGATCGAAGCGGCGCCGGTGTGGCGCAAGGTCAGCTGATGCACTTTGTACTTGCGTTCTGAAACGCTTTCTGGCACACTGCGGATGAGATGACTACGCATCTCTATCGCGGACGAAGCGTGACGATGGAAGAGATCGCTTTCATCCGGCAGTTGATCACGGATCATCCGCAATTGAGCCGCTGGAAACTCTCGCGCCGGCTGTGCGAAGCCTGGCAGTGGAGGCAAGCCAACGGCGCGTTGCGCGATATGGTTTGCCGTGGTTTATTGTTGATGCTTCACCGCGCCGGCGAGATTCAGCTGCCTCCGGTAAGGCGTGTGGTGCGGAATCGATTGGCCGAGCGCGAACGGCCCGCGCCGGTGATTCCCGATAATCGTCCGGTGGCTGGGCCGCTCGGCGAACTGCTGCCGCTGGAGTTCACCCAGGTGCGGCGCACGCCGGAAGAGGCATTGTGCAATAGCCTGCTGGAGCAGTATCACTATTTAGGCTACGAACAGCCGGTGGGCGAGCACGTGAAGTATCTGGTCAAAGCGCGCGGGCAAGTGATAGCCTGCCTGGCTTGGTCGAGTGCGCCGCGCCACTTGAAACTGCGCGACCACTACCTGGGCTGGAGCGACGAAGCGCGCGAGCGCAACGTGCATCTGCTGGCCTACAACACGCGCTTCCTGATGCTGCCCTGGGTGCGAGTGCCGCACTTGGCGTCGCACATTCTGGGGCGCATGGCGAAGCTGGTTCCCGCAGACTGGCAGCGGCGGTATGCGCATCCTATTTATTGGTTGGAGACGTTCGTCGATACTTCGCGGTTCGCGGGCACCTGTTATCGCGCGGCGAACTGGCTGGAGATCGGCACGACGCAAGGGCGCGGACATCGCGCGCCTACGGTCGAACAGACACGGCCGGTCAAGCAAATGCTGGGCTTGCCCTTGCATCGGAAGTTTCGGGAGATGCTCCGCCGATGAAGCGCCAACGCCTGCAGGTGAATCTGGAGGAGCTCGACCAGATCATCGAGCGCGGCACGCACGCTCCGCTGAGTGCAGCGGAAAGCCAGCAGCTCAAGGACGCCCTGCACGCGCTGGCCGGGATGCTGCCGCAGCCTCGCACCACCGAGAAGACCAAAGACGTTTTGGAGCAGCCGGAAACACCAGCGCCCAAAAATGTGGCAGAGAAAAAGCCGGGCCACGGCCGCCACGGAGCTTCATCCTACACCGGAGCGAAGAAGGTCGCGGTGCCGCATCCCACCTTGCACACCGGCGACGGCTGCCCGGGGTGCGTCAAGGGCAAAGTGTATCCGCAAAAAGAACCGGGAATACTGGTGCGCATCGTGGGGCAAGCGCCGTTGGCGGCCACCGTATATGAACTCGGTCGCCTGCGCTGCAATCTATGTGGCGAAGTGTTTACGGCCCAAGAACCGGAAGGCGTGGGTCCGGAAAAGTACGATGAAACTACCGCGGCGATGATCGCGCTGCTTAAATACGGCAGCGGGATGCCGTTTTACAGGCTCGAAAAGCTGGAACATTTACTGGGGATTCCGTTACCGGCCTCCACGCAGTGGGAGATCGTGGAAGAAACGGCGGAGGTCATCAAAGCGGCCCGCGACGAACTGATCCGCCAGGCGGCGCAAGGCGCAGTGCTGCACAACGACGATACCTCGATGCGCGTGCTCGGCATGGTGCGTGAGCCCTCCGACGATCGCACGGGTGTGTTCACTTCCGGCATCGTCTCGACCCAAGCAGGCCGCCGGATCGCGCTCTACTTTACCGGCCGCCAGCACGCCGGCGAAAATCTGCGCGACGTGCTGGATCTTCGCGCGGGCGGACTGGCCGCCCCGGTGCAGATGTCCGACGCCCTGTCGCGCAACACTTCCGCGCTCCCCGAAGGCGTCGCGATTTTGCTGGCCAACTGTCTGGCTCACGGACGAAGGCAGTTCGTGGAAGTCGCCGCCAGCTTTCCGGAAGCCTGCCGTTACGTTTTAGAGACGCTGGGCACCGTGTATAAATATGATGCGGATGCTCGCGCCGCCCAACTGTCGCCGCCACAGCGCTTGCAGTTTCATCAGCAGCATAGCGAGCCACTCATGAAGACGCTCGCAGAATGGATGCAGGCGCAGTTAGCCCAGCATGTGGTCGAGCCCAACTCCGGCCTGGGCAAGGCCATCACGTACTTCCTCCGCCACTGGAAAGGCCTCACCGCATTCTTGCGCGAGGTGGGTGCGCCGCTGGATAACAACATCTGCGAACGCGCACTCAAGCGCGCCGTGCTGCATCGCAAGAATGCGCTGTTTTATCGCACGCTGCACGGCTCGGAAGTGGGCGATCTGTTCATGAGCCTCATCCACACCTGCGAGTTGTGCGGCGCCAATCCGTTCGATTACCTCAGCGCATTACAGCGTCACACCGGGCGACTGTCGGCCAACCCCGCGGCGTGGATGCCCTGGAACTATCGCGAGCGAGTGGCTTAAAAGCATCGTCTGCGGCCAGGGAGGAGTGACACTGTCAAATGGCCGCCAAACGGGCCTCT
>JBDTVQ010000239.1:0-10794 GCA_040007195.1 Acidobacteriota bacterium
CTCGGCACGGCAACTACCGCCGGCTTCGGCCTGCGCGGCCTTTCCTGGTACGAGTATTTCTTCACCCAATGGCGCATGTTTTGGAAGTACCTCATGCTGGTGGTGCTGCCAATGGGTCTCAATGTGGATCCCGACGTAACGATCTCGCGCACCGCGTTCGATCAGGGCGCCATCATCGGCGGTGTCGCCATTGCCGCCCTGATCGTTGCCGCAATCGTTTACCGCCGCCGCTTCCCGCTGGCGTCCTTCGGCATCCTCACTTTCCTCGTGCTGCTCGCTCCGACGTCCTCCATCGTCCCCATCCGCGACGTTTTCGCTGAGCGCCGTCTCTACCTGCCGATGATCGGCCTGCTCTGTGTCGCCGTCGAGGGATTACGCCGCATCAACCTGCGCGAGACGGCATCGGTTGCTGCCATCGGCGCCGTCCTTGCCATCGCTTCCTATGTAACCTGGCACCGCGCGCACGTCTGGGCCAGCGGCCTGGCGCTGTGGGAAAACTCAGTCGAAAACTCGCCCCAAAAGTACCGGCCCCGTTTTCAGTACGCCTTCGCCCTCTATCAGGAGCAGCGATGCACCGAAGCCGCCGAACAGTACGAGAAGGCATCGGCTCTCGACAGGCGGCCCGGCGAACGCCTCATCGTCGATTTGGCCCTCGCGCTCGATTGCGCCGGCCGTTCCGCCGAGGCCGCACAAAAACTCCAAGCCGCCACCGCGACCCATCCTACCGGCGTAATCTACATGAATCTCGGCATGATCTACGGCAAAACCGGCCGCAACGAGGAGGCGCTCCTCGCCCTCGCCGAAGCCGAAAAGCGCAACCCGCGGTTTGCACAAATTTACGCCTTTAAGGGCAATGTGTACCTGTCGCAAGACAAAGTGGGCGAAGCGGCCGAACAGTACCGCAAGGCTCTTCAACTCGACCCGGCGAACCAAGCGGCGATGCACGGCCTTCGGGCAATCTCCGGCCAGTAGGCCCCACGTGAAAATCGGAGTCAACGCTCTTTATCTCATTCCGGGCGGCGTCGGTGGCACAGAGATTTATCTGCGCAACCTTTTGGTTGCATGCTCACGCATCGAACATCCGCACGAGATCGTGTCCTTCACGAATGAGGAGACAGCCGCCGCTCCGCTGCCCGGGCGCACCATCCCCATGCGCGTGAAGGCCGCCAACCGCTCCGCTCGCATCGTCCTGGAGCAAACCGCGCTTCCCCGCGCTTGCGCGCGCGAAGGCATCGACGTGTTACTCAACCCGGGCTTCACCGCGCCGCTCTTCGCAGGGTGCCCCACCGTCACCGTCTTCCACGACCTGCAGCATAAGCGCCATCCCGAACACTTCCGTTGGTGGGACCTGCCCTTCTGGCGTATGTTGCTCTACCAATCCGCGATGTCGTCCACACGCCTCATCGCCGTCAGCCACAACACCAAACGCGACCTGTTGCATTACTACCGGCGCCCCCCGGGCTCGATTGACGTCATCCATCACGGCGTCGATCCCTCGTTCTTCGCCATTCCGCGCGCACCCGAAAATATCCTGCTTTGCGTCTCCACGCTCCACCCGCACAAAAACGTCGAGCGGCTCGTGCGTGTCTTCGGCACATTCCACGCGCGCCACCCGGAACTGCGCCTCGTGCTCGCGGGCATCCGCGGCTTTGCTACGGCGCGCATCGAAGCTGCCATCGCCGCAACCGGCGCCGCCCATGCGATTGAGATCACTGGCTGGCTGGAATTGGACGCGCTCCGCTCGCTCTACAGCCGCGCACGTGCGTTCGTATATCCGTCCACATTCGAAGGCTTCGGAATGCCCGTACTAGAAGCCATGGCCGCCGGTATTCCGACCGTCTGCTCCGATATTCCACCGCTGCGAGAAGTCGCCGGCGACACCACTCTGCTGTTCGATCCGCTCAACGACGAGTCCCTGCTCGAAGCCATGGAGCGAATCGTTACGTCACCGCCCCGTACCGCACCCGCCATCGCTCGCGCGCATGAATTCACATGGGAAGCCACCGCCCGCGCCACGCTCGCCGCCTGCGAAGCGGCTACTTCGCCTCAAGCGTAAGAAATTCGCCCACTGCCAGCGCGCGCTTCGTCATCCGCGCCAGTCGAATGGCGCCCTTGAAGTAATCGACCCGATTGATCCGTACGCCCGCCGACGTCTGCCCAGGCCCCTGCGGCGCCAGCCTCACCTCGGCCTCGCTCTGCATCACGCCATTCACATAATTGCGAAACATCTTGCCGTCATACACCATCGCCACGTGATACCAACGGTCAAGTGGATGCACGAGTTTTGGATCGATCAACGCCTTCGATCCGGCAGACGTGTTCGCGAAGCTATCCAGATACCAGTTGCCCTCTACAAGCCGCGTCTCAAACAGCAGTCGCATCTGCGACCCGTTCTCCTGCATGTGGAAGAAGCGCTGCGCGGGCCGACCCTTGCTGTCGGGCCGGAAGATCACCTCCCAGGTGAACGTCTCCGCGCCAGCTAACGGATGCGAATCGATGAAGAGCGCATCGTCAACTCCATCGAACTCCACGGCCTTGCCGAATGGAGTATCGATCACGCGCGGCTGCCCTTCGGCCTTCGTCGCGTGCCCCCCGATGTTCTCCAACGCGTCGAATCGCCATATCTCGGAAGCCGTACTGGGCTGGCTCCTCAATACAGGCGCGATGGCCGCGGCCAGCATTGCTCGACGTAACATTTGTCGCCTCCTAACGCAGGAAGTCTTCCAACTGCACCTTGGCGTCGGTCTTCCCGTCGCGATACTTCACAATCACCGGCGTATAAAGCGAAATGCCCCAATCCTTGCCGTGACCCTTCGACACGGCACGCGATCCGGCGACGACGACAGCGTCCGCAGGGATCATCAGCGGCTGTTCGTCCGTGGCTGCGTAAACCCCGCCCGTCACCAGGTCGTACACCGGCGTCGAGCGATTGAGAATCACGCCCGAACCCAGCACCGCCCGCCGCTTCACAACGGTTCCTTCGTATACGCCGCAATTGCCGCCTACCATCGCATCATCTTCGATGATCACCGGTAGCGCACCCACTGGCTCGAGTACGCCACCAATCTGCGCCGCCGCCGACAAGTGGCAATTCTTGCCAATCTGCGCACAGCTGCCCACCAGCGCATGCGAATCCACCATCGAGCCCGAATCTACATACGCTCCGACGTTGATGTACATCGGCGGCATGCACGTCACGCCTTTGGCGATGTAGCAGCCGTCACGAATGCTCGACCCGCCCGGCACGATGCGGACGCCTTGCGCCGCCGACATGTCCCGCACCGGATAGGTGTCCTTGTCCATCCACGGCTGCTTGCGTGCGTCAATCGACATATCGACGATCCCGCCGATGCGAAACCCCAGCAAAATGCCTTTCTTCACCCACGCATTCACACGCCAACCTGTGGCCTCGGCCTCATCCGGTTCGGCCGCGCGAATCTGGCCCGCATTCAACGCCGCCTTGAACTCGGCGAACAATTGCGCGTGCGCCGCCGTGTATTCGGCCGGCTTCTCATCAAACAACTTCTCGATTTCAGTTCGCAGCATGAACGGTTTGTCCCACCAGCAGTCCCATCGCCTCCAGCACGGCGTCAATCTTGGCACGCGAGCCTTCCGACGGCTCCACCAGAGGCAGCCGCCATACCGGCTCGAGCAACCCCATCCGCACCATCGCGTACTTCACCGGGCCGGGATTCGACTCCACAAAATTCACATCCATCAGTGGCAGAATCCTCCGCTGAATCGCTCGCGCCCCTGCAAAATCGCCCTGCAAACAGCATTCGGCCAATTGAGACATCTCGGCGGGAATTTCATTCGATGCCACGCTGATGATGCCCCTGCCGCCGAGCGCCGCCAAAGGAATGGTGATGGAATCGTCGCCCGATAGGACCTTGAACGATGCCGGCACATGGTGCACCACCTGCGCCATCTGCGAGATGTTTCCCGAGGCTTCTTTCACGCCCACAATGTTTTCGATTGCCGACAACCGCCGCAGCGTCGTTGGCTCCACATTCACACCCGTCCGCCCGGCCACGCTGTACACCACAATCGGTACCTTCACCATGGACGCGATGGCCCTGTAGTGCTGATAGAGTCCCTCTTGCGTCGGTTTGTTGTAGTAAGGCGTGACGGACAGCAAGCCATCCACGCCCATCGCCTCCAGCTCTCTCGCCAGCGCAATCACTTCGGCCGTGTTGTAGCCGCCCGCACCCGCCATCACGGGCACCTTGCCCTTGGCCTCTTCGAGCGTAATCTCCACCACGCGCAGATGCTCCGCATGCGTCAAGGTAGGGCTCTCACCCGTCGTCCCGCAAGGCACCAGAAAATGGATGCCCGCGTCGATCTGCCTCCGCACCAGCGCCCGCAGCGTCTTCTCATCCAATGATTGGTCGCTCTTGAAGGGCGTCACCAAAGCCGTTCCGCATCCAGTAAACATGTGCCACCTCCTGTTGCTCTCGCGGCTCAGTTGCCGAAAAGCACATCGCGAAATTCGTAGAATCCCTGCTTGCCCACTACCCACCGCGCCGCCTGCAATGCGCCGCGCGCAAATCCTTCGCGGCTGCGCGCCGCATGACGCAGCGTGATCGTATCCGCTGCCGAATCGAACCCAATCTCATGCGTACCCGGATGCGCTCCGGCACGGCTCGCCGATTGATCGATGTTCCGGTCATAGCCGGCCTTGCGCATCGCCTCCACCAGCGTCAGAAGGGTCCCGCTCGGCGCATCCTTCTTCGCCGAATGATGAATCTCCCAGGCCCAGGCTTCGTAGGTGTCCTGCTTCGCCATCAGCTTCGCCGTCTCGGCCACTACACGCTCAAATATGTTCACGCCCACGGAGAAGTTCGACGCGTACACAAAGCCTGTGCCCGCCTTGGCCACAGCCGCCCGTGCCCGATCCAGATGCGCAAACCAGCCTGTCGTGCCCACTACCGTATTCACGCCCAAAGACGCCAGCGTCTCCACGTTTCCGATCGCCGCCTCCGGCATCGTAAACTCGATGGCCGCATCAACGCCCGCGAAATTCTCCTTCGTCATGCCCGCGCCGTCCACGTTGTTGAATTCGTCCAGCCGCAGCACAACTTCGAAGTCATATTGGGCGGCAAGCGAGTCCATCATCTTGCCCATCTTGCCGTAACCCACCAGCGCCAACTTCATGCGGCGACCTCAAACACTCGCGGGTCCACTTCCGTGAAGAACTCGGCATGCAGCAAGCCCACGGCCCGAACCAGATCGCCGTCGGCAATCACAAAACTCAAATTCAACTTCGATGCGCCCTGCGAAATCATGTGGACATTCACTCCATTGAGAGCCGCAAAGATCCGGCCCGCAATACCTTTGCGCTCGCCTACGCCGTCGCCCACCCGCGCCACCAAAGCGCGGTCGGCTTCCACCTGTACCTCGGCGAATTCCTGCAATTCTTCCACAATCCTGCCCAGCCGCGCCGTGCTGTCCACCGTGAGCGACACGCTCACCTCGCTCGTCGTCACCATATCCACCGGCGTCTCGTGCCGGTCGAATACTTCGAAGATACGCCGTAGAAAACCGTGCGCCATTAGCATGCGCGTGGACTTAATATTCACCGCCGTAATACCGCGCTTGCAGGCGATCGACTTGATCGGGTTCTCCGATGGAACGCCTTCGGCCAGAATGCGCGTGCCCTCCACATCGGGCCGCCGCGAGTTCAGAATCAACACCGGAATCTGCTTCTCTACAGCCGGCAACACAGTGCTCGGATGTAACACCTTCGCGCCGAAGTAGGCAAGCTCAGCTGCCTCGGCAAATGAGATCACGCGCACGCGCCGGCCACCCGCCAGCACGCGCGGATCGCACGTCAGCATCCCATCGACATCGGTCCAGATCTGAATCTCTTCCGCCCCGATTCCCGCACCGATAATCGCCGCGGAAAAATCGGAACCGCCGCGTCCCAACGTCGACGTCACGCCCGCCCTCGTGGACCCAATAAAGCCGCCCATCACCACAACGGCGTTCGCGGCCAGAGCGGGTACCCGCGCCTGCAATCGTTCATACGTCTCGGCATAAAGCGGCGCAGCCTGCGTATGCCTGTCATCGGTAACGATCACTTCGCGCGCATCCACATGCACGGCCGCGATGCCGCGCTTCACAAACGCGGCAGTCACCACAAGGCTCGACATGCGCTCGCCGTACGCCGAAATCGCATCCACCGATCGCGGAGTCATCTCACCCAGCACCGACATCCCGCGCAACAACTCCGCCAGTTCGTCAAAATGGCGGTCGATTTCGATCGCCACCGCCGGCGCCTCGGCATGATGAAACGCACGCAGCCCCGCAAGCATTTCGAGCGCCTGTTCGCGCCCGCCTTCAACCGCCAGTTGCGCGCATTCAAGCAGCCGGTTCGTCGTCTTACCCATCGCCGACACCACCACCACGGGCTTCCGCGCCAACCTCGCCTCGACGATCGAAACAACCCGGTCGATCGCGGCGGCAGACTCCACCGAGCTGCCGCCAAACTTCATGACAATCATTTCCGTCTCCGCTAAATCAGGCCCTGCGCCTGCATCAACTCGGCATTCAACACCGAAGCGCCCGCCGCTCCGCGCACCGTATTGTGTCCCAGGCAGAGGAACTTCCAATCGAACACCGGGCATGGCCGCAGCCGGCCCACAAACACCGCCATCCCGTTCTCGCGCTCCACGTCGCGCCGCGGTTGCGGACGGTCCTGTTGCGGCAAATAGATCACCGGGCGCGGCGGCGCGCTCGGCAACTTCAACTGCTGCGGAATCGCCGTGAACGACTCAATCGCAGCCCGCACATCAGCCTCGCTCGGCTTCGACGACAACTCCACCGACACCGACACCAGGTGCCCATCCACAACCGGCACGCGGTTACATGTGGCGCTGAGCTTCACCGGATGATTCGTAAACACCGAGCCATCGCAGCCACCCAAAATCTTCTGCGTCTCGGTTTCCATCTTTTCTTCTTCGCTGCCGATGAATGGCACTACGTTCGCCGTAATGTCCATCGACGACACACCCGGATAACCCGCCCCCGAAATCGCCTGCATCGTCGTCACTACGCTGCGCGTAATGCCAAACTGCTTCAGCGGTCCCAGCGCCATCGTCAGCACGATCGTCGAGCAGTTCGGGTTCGTCACAATCTGCCCGCTCCAGCCGCGATTCTTCTTCTGCAAAGCAAGAATTCCCAGGTGGTCCGCGTTGATCTCCGGCACCAGCAGCGGTACATCGGCCTCCATGCGGTGATTGCGCGAATTCGATACCACGGTGTGCCCGGCCTTGGCGAACTCCTGCTCAATCTCGGTCGCCACGCTTGCGTCCATCGCCGAGAACACAATCTTCGGCGCGTTCGCCGGCTTGCACTCGGAGACCGTCAGCCCGGCCACTTCGTCGGGCATCGCGCCCGCCAAGCGCCAACTGGTCGCCTCGTTGTACTTCTTGCCCGCCGAGCGGTCGCTCGCGCCCACGAACGTGATTTCAAACCACGGATGGTTCGCCAAAAACTTCACGAAATGTTGACCCACCATGCCGGTGGCGCCCAATACTCCAACAGGGATGCGTTGACTCACGCTGTCAATAACCTCCTCACCATCAATGCGTATAACTCCACGGCCGCTTCCAGCTCTTTCTTCGGCACGCGCTCCTGGCTCGTATGGGCCACGTGGATCGTTCCCGGCCCCATCAACAAAGGCCGTCCCCACGCGCCGCCGAATGCGGGAATGTCGGTCGTATAACTCACCACCGTCGTCTCGATGCCTTCGACGGCTTCCATGTGAATCGCCGGAAGACAGAGCACCTCGACGGCCTCGGCTCGTCCCGCGCAGGCTTTCTGCACAGCGGCCTTTGTCGCCTCGCCATCATCGACCAGGCGAATCAGAATTTCCGCTTTCGCGAAATCCGAAATCACGTTCGGTGCGCGCCCGCCTTGAATCACACCAATGTTCATCGTGCTCGGGCCCAACACCGGGTGCACCGGGAGCTGGATCTTGCGCATGTCCTCAATTGCATCGAGCAGCTTGTCGATCGCCGATTCGCCCAACTCCGGATATGCCGAGTGCGCCATCTTACCTCTGGCCGTCACCTCATAGCGCAGCGCACCTTTGCTGCCCAGCGCCAGCTTGCATTCGGTCGGCTCGCCGTTGATCAGATACTTCGATCCGCGCGGCAGTTTCGCCATGTGATAAGCGCCCGCGCTATTGCGCTCCTCGCCCACCACGAACAAAAGCGCCAGCCCACGGGCACCACCGGCCAACACCTTGTCCGCCGCGTGCAGCATTGCCGCAATGATGCCTTTCACGTCGCAGGCCCCGCGCCCCCAAATGAATTCATCGTCTTCTTTGGATTCGATAAACGGCGGAACAGTGTCGAGATGTGTCGAAAGCGTCACCACGGGATCTCCGAAGCACGCCAGCACGTTGTAGCGGTTGGGTTCCACCTCGATGCGCTCCACAGTGCCGTCATACTTGCCTGCCATTTCGGCCAGGTAGTTGTGCACGAAGTGGCCCACGGCCAGCTCGTTACCGGTGATGGATTCAATGTCGATCAGGGTTCGCGTCAGTTCGAACAGATGCATAAAAAACTCGCACCGGTGAACCGCGAATAGAGAACAGGCAGGAAGAGAGAGAAGGGTATTCGGCTCTCCTCGGATAGCGCTCCATCCATACGCGGATGACAGTGGGCAGGATTTAGCCTGGCCCCCCAACCACTCGCGCGGGCTTTCGCGCTAGCGATTTCGGCGAGTCTGATTTCCGTGCCCCGTTCCCCCACCGTCCACATTTGCCGTGGAACAACTCGGTGGGCTACTACTGGCGCTCGCTCCTCTACCGGGAATTTTCAGGGTAGCCGAGGACAGCGCTCTCCGTCAATTCCGCGATGGAAGGCGCGGCGGGAATTTCCACCAGGAATCGCGCGCCACTGGGTGGGTTGTCGAGCACCCGAATCTGCGCGCCATGCTCGGCGAGAATGTGATGCACGATGGCGAGCCCGAGACCCGTGCCGCGATTCTTGGTGGAAAAGTAGGGAAGGAAAAGACGTTCGCGGTCATCGGCGGAAATACCGTGTCCCGTGTCGGAGATCGACAACTCCACCGTATCCGGCGCGGCAAGATGCGTGCGAACCCCTAACCGGCGCACCTCCGACTGGCGCATCGCCTCAGCGGCGTTGTCAATCAGGTTCACAATCACGCGCTTGAACTGCTCGCGATCGATCATCATCTTCGGCAAATTTGCGGCCAGGTCCTTATCTAGTTCGATTCCCGCCAGCCGGCCCGAAAATACCTGTAGAGCTCCTTCCACCACTTCGTTCAAATCCGTCAGCACAGGCTGCGCGGCCGGGAATCGCGCAAACTGGCTGAACTCATCCACCAGCGTCTTCACCGACTGGACTTCACCCGAAATCGTCAGCGAGCACTCGTGCAGAATGCGCAACACGTCGGGGGTAAGCTTCGCCGGATCCGATCCCGCCTTATCCAACTGCCGTCCGATGCGCTCCGCGCTCAACGCAATCGGCGTCAGCGGGTTCTTCATCTCATGCGCAATCCGCCGCGCAACCTCGTGCCAGGCCGAAGCCTTTTGCGCTCGGAGCAGCTCGCTCGTGTCTTCGACGACGATCACGAATCCAGGCGCTTGCCGCGATTCGATCACCGCGATCGTGATGCCCAAATGCAGCGTGGCCGCACCGGGCTGCTCAAGATCCATCTGCGCCGCCGCCTGTCCGGTGCGCCACGCGCGATTCATCAGATAGTGAACCTCACGTGCCTCTTCCGCTGGAAACAAATCTTCCAATACGGCTGCTTTTTCCGTACGCGCACGCCCGAAGATCGCCGCCAGCGCCCCGTTCACTCGCCGGATACGCCGTTCGGACGACAGCGAAATCACGCCCGTCGGAATGCTCTCCAAAATAGCTTCGGTGAATTGCCGCCGCCGTTCGATCTCCGCCTTGTTCGTCTCCAACTCCTCGGCCATCTCGTTAAAGCCGCGTACGAGCGTGCCGAGTTCATCTTGACCCTGCGCCTCGATGCGATAACCCAGGTTGCCTTTACGCAACTCACCGGCGGCCGTCAGCAGGGCTGAGATCGGACCGCTCAACTGCCGTGCCAGAAACAGGGCGATCCACGTCGCGACAAACAGGATGAACAGGCTGATCAGCACCAGCAGCAGAATGTAGCTCCAGCGAATCTCCTTGCGCGCCGTGAGCAGTTTGTCGAACTCCCGGTTCTCACGCTCAATGATGCTCTGCGTATAAGCGAGATCAAGGGGCGTTCGCGCCCGCACGACGACATCGCCCGCGCCCGCGGCCCCCATTTCGGCATTCGCCGTGTGCAGCCGCTCGCCCTCCGCGCGCTTCATCGGCGCCGCGCAAATCGGCAGCCGCGTATCGCCATCGAGTTTGAGGAATGCCTCCTCAATGCCGTTGACCTCGCAGAAGGCCGTCGAAAACAGCGCCGGCCGGCGCGCCATGCGCCGGTATTCCTGCGTCTCCGGCAACGCCGCCAGCCATCGCGCCTGCGCGTCGGCCCGCCGCTGCGTCTCATTGTCGAAAGCGTTGGAGACCTCAACCAGGTTACTCAGTATCGTCGTCGTCGGCCGGCTGAACCACTTGTCCAAATTCCGGTTCAGCACATAAATGGAGAACACGACTAGGAAGAACACCGGCATGATGCTCAACGCCAACGCACCCACCACTAGCTTCGACCGGATCCGCGAGCCTTCACGCCCCGCCCGCCGCTCCACCAACAACTTCACGCCCGTCCGCACCAGCATGAAGCTGAGCGTCACCATCAACAGAAAAATGAGCGTGGAAA
>JBDTVQ010000240.1:0-10756 GCA_040007195.1 Acidobacteriota bacterium
GGCGCAGCAGTTCGAGCATGCGGCGGGCCTGATTGAGGCTCGACACGTGATCGGTGGTAACCAGCAGAATGTGGCTCAGAATCGGCAGCATCGCCGACGCCACCGGACCCAGCCGCCCCAGGTCCAGCACGGTCCAGGGGTAGTACAAGCGGACGAAGTGGAACAGTTGCACCAGCTTGTCGGGCGGCGGTCCGGCCGCGCCCATCAGATCCGACGATTCGAGCACCTGCATGTTCTCAGGGCCGCTGGTCACAATCGAGCTCCAGCAGGAACGGTCGAGGTGGCTGATGTTGGAGAGTGCATCGGCGATCGTGCGCCGCGCGGGAAGTCCCAGAAGGAAGGAGAGCGAATTGGCCTGCAGGTCGAGGTCGGCGAGCAGGGTGTCCTGCAAGGTCACGCGGCCCAGTTCGGCGGCGAGCGTACTGGCAAGTGTAGAGGCTCCCACTCCGCCCTTGGCGCCGAGCAGCCCCACCAGCCGCGACGTTTCGCGGTGTTCCGGCGAGTCGGCCGTCGCCCGCGCGCTCTGCCGCAGCACTCCGTGCAGGAGTGCTCGCGACAGAACGCGGCCATCGCAGGCCTCTTTTACCAGGTAGTCTTGCGCGCCCGCGAGCACCAGACTCATGGACAGCGCCTCGCTGTCGGAGGCGCTCAACAGAACGATGGGAATGGCGCCGGCATTGGCGTGCATGCCGTGAAACGTCTCCGCCCCGGAACTGTCGGGCAAATTCAGGTCGAGCAGGATGGCGTCGATGTCGCCGAGTGAAAGCCGTTGCAGGCCGGTCAGCAGGGTGTCGGTCCAGTTCACAATGAACTCGGCGTCCGGACAGGCGGCCAGCCAGGCTTGCACCAGCGGTACGTAGTCCGGGTCGTCCTCCACGAGCAGAACATTGAGACGTTTTTTCAGCATGATATGTAAGTCCTGGGATCGGCGATTTCTGGGGAGTAAGGCCAGCCCCGTTGGGCCCCTCTGAGCTTTTCGACGGAAACGCCTGAATGTTGAGGACGGGTGATACGGAATTCGGCGGAAAGCGCCCTTAGGCGATCGCCACCTTCTCCGGCTCGGTCTGCGGCAGGGTAACTCGGGACAGGTAGGCTTCCAATTCCTTCAACTGCAACGCGACAGCATCTGGATTCGACTTCTTGGCCGCCTGTTCGATGGCCGCTCCAAGGCTGGTGATCTCGGGGAATCCATAGCCTGAGCCTGTGCCCTTCATGTTGTGGCCCAGCACGCGCAATTGGTTCCAGTCGAGCGAGTTCAGCAACTCCCGCAACATCGGTAATTCGCCGCGGCGTTTGGCCAGGTATGCGGGTGCAATGTTTTCGAGGCCTGCCGGCACGCGCGCCACGATGGCGTCCGGCTTCGACGCCGCTGGCGCCTTGCGCGTATACTGCCGCAATACGGCGAGCAGTCGCGTCTTGGATACCGGTTTGGCCAGATGGGCATCGCAACCGGCGCGCTGCGAAGCTTCGATGTCGGCGGCCAGCGCATTGGCGGTCAGCGCCAGAATCGGTACCGGCCGCCACCGGCGCTCGCGCTCGATGGAGCGAATGCGCCGCGTCGCCTCCAAGCCGTCCATTACTGGCATCTGCAGATCCATCAGCACCAGGTCGAAGCGGTTCTCGGGAAATGCCGTCACCGCGCGGCTACCGTCTTCTACAAACTGCAGTGAAAATTCGGTCGACTTCAAGTAGGCCTGCAAAAGAATACGGTTGTCCTCGGAGTCCTCGGCGACCAGCAGTTGCAGTCTCCGGACGTTAGGATCCGGCGGAGGCTGGGCGGCCGATGGATTCGGTCTCTCACTTGCCGCCGGACGCTCGTCGTTGCCCAGCGCGGCGCAGATAAGCTTTAACAGTTCGGCCCGTTTCACCGGCTTGGTCGAAAAGGAACCGATTCCGTGCTGCCGCCGCAATGCCGCGTCACCCGGCCGCTCGTCCGACGTCAACATGATGATGGGTAGATCCGGAGAGAGCTGGCGCAACTGGGTCGCCGCCTCGAAGCCGTCGGTCTCTGGCATCGTGCGGTCGAGAATCACCAGCGAATAGGGTTGGCCCGCCTCGTGCCCCCGCGACAGCTCGGTCGCGGCCTCCTTCGCCGAGGAGGACTCCGACGACTCCAGTCCCCAGAACCGCAATGTCTCGCGGAGGATCATGCGGTTGGTCGCGTTGTCGTCGATCACCAGCGCGCGGTGATGGGCAAAATCCTGAGCCACCTGCGGCCGCGGCACCGCCGCCTTGGCGCCTTCTTGGCACTGGATTCCGAAACGGAACGTGCTGCCCTTGCCCGGCGTGCTCTCCACAGTCATCTCACCGCCCATGAACTGCACCAGCCGCCGCGCGATGCCCAGGCCCAATCCCGTGCCGCCGTACTTGCGTGTGGTCGAAGCGTCGGCCTGGCTGAAATCTTCGAAGATCGCCTCCAGCCGGTCGGCTGGAATTCCGATACCGGTGTCGGAGATCGCGAACAACACCGCCCCGTCCTGATCACCGCCGCGGACGCTGAGGACGATCTCGCCGCGCTCGGTAAACTTCACCGCATTGCCCAGCAGGTTCATCAACACCTGCTGCAGGCGCAGCGGATCGCCGATCAGCGTTTTGTGAACCGTGCCGGGCAGGTCCACGATCAGCTCGATTCGCTTCTGCAGGCAGTGCGGGCGAATGATCTCCACCGTGCGCTCCACCAGATCCTCCAACTCGAACTCGGTCCGGTCCAGGGCGAACTGCCCCGACTCGATCTTCGACAGGTCGAGAATGTCGTTGATCAGCGCCAGCAGGTTTTGCCCGGCGCGGCGGAATACCTGCACATAGTTGCGTTGATCGGCATTGAGCGGCGACTCCCACAGCAGGTCGGCCATACCCAAAATGGCGTTCATCGGCGTGCGGATCTCATGGCTCATATGGGCCAGGAAGCGGCTCTTGGCTTCGTTCGCCGTGTTGGCCGAATGCACGGCAAACTGCAAGGCGCGCTGCGAAATCTCCAAGGCCCGGCTGCGTTGCTCGGCCGACGCCGATCGCTCGGCGATGCGGTGTTCGAGCATCTCGTTCAGGTCCCGCAACTCGCGCTGCGAACCCAGGTACAGATACAGGCAGCGCCCGTGCAAGGCGACGAGTCCGCTGAGCCTTATGGCGTGCCAGCACCACCACCGCTCTCCCCACGGCTCGATCAGGGGCAGCGACAGTCCCGCCGCCGCCATCGTCAGGCAATAGTAGTCCAGTGCCACCGAGTGCCCGCTCCGCCGCCGCTCGGTCAGCAGATACACCCCGGCGATGACGAATCCCAGTCCGCCCATCATGCTGCCCGTCATGGCCGAAACCGGATGCGTCGGCGAAAGCCAGCCCAGGCTTCCGGCCGTGAGCACCGAGGCGGCTATGGTTACCCCCACTGCCGCCGCCGCAATCGGCATTGTCCGGATCAGACGGCAACCGGCGGCAGGGCGCGGCAGCCAAATCATCGCCGACATCAGACCGCCAATGCACAAAGCCGTCATTCGCAGCCAGAACGACTCCGCTCCGGGCGGCGTCGCGGCGTGCGCCGCGTCGAGAACGCCCATTACGGTCAACCCGCCCGCCAGCCAAACGCGCTCGGTGTTTTCCCCCGTCCGCAGGTGTACAAACTGAATGCCCGCCGCGCCTAGCGCCACCGCGCATCCAAACGTCTCCATCACCGCATGCAGCGACACATGCTCAAACCGCCATCCGGGGCGGACGAAATACGACAGCGCGTGGGGTAGCCATAGCAAGGCAGCCACGGCGGCGGCCCCCAGGGCCAGGCGCCGGTTCGGAGTTCGCCAGATGGTCTGCATCCGCATCGTTCAGACTCCATATCGGCAGCCGGGGTAAGAATTTTACCGGAGGATTTGGGATGCTGCGAACCACCCATGTCGCGCCCTCACTTACCCATAGGAACGGCCTGCGATATGCTGGCCTCTCCTATGCAAATCGTCCCGCTCCCGCGCACCGAGCTGAAAATTTCCCGTATTGCCTATGGCAATATGACCTTCGGCAGCCAGACCCAGGAAGAGGACGCCGCACGCATCCTGGACACCTGTCTCGACCGCGGCGTCACCTTCCTCGACACGGCCAACGTGTACAACATCGGGAAGGCCGAAGCGATGCTCGGCCGCCTCCTCGGCCCGCGCCGCCAAAGCGTAGTGCTCGCCAGCAAAGTGCGCGGCAAAATGGGCGATGGACCGCTCGAATGGGGACTCTCCCGGGCCGCCATTCTGCACAACGTCGAAGAGTCGCTGAAGCGCCTGAAGACCGACTACCTCGATCTCTATTACCTGCACATGCCTGATACCGCCGTCGCCATCGAGGAGTCTCTCGAAGCCATGGATACGCTGGTTCGTCACGGCAAGGTGCTCTACCCGGCGCTGTCGAACTACGCCGCTTGGCAAACGCTCGAAGCCTTCCGCATCACCGACGAGCAGGGCTACGCGCCCATCGGCGCCGCACAGATGATGTACAACGTCGTCGCGCGCGGCCTGGAGCAGGAGTTTGTTCCGATGGCCACCAAGTACGAACTCGCCATCGTCGCCTACAATCCGCTCGCCGGCGGCCTTCTCACCGGCAAGCAGCAGCGCGAGCGGCCGGCCCCCGGCACCCGCTTCGACGGCAACCAGATGTACCTGGACCGGTACTGGCACCCGGCCTACTTCGACGCCGTCGACGAGCTGAAAGTGGTTGCAGAGGAAGCCGGCCGCTCCATGATCAGCCTGTCGCTGAGTTGGCTGCTGCATCACTCGGCCACCACGTGCGTCCTGCTCGGTGCCAGCCGGCTGGATCAGCTCATCGCCAACCTCGACGCTGCCGAAGAGGGCCCGCTGAGCGATGATGTTTTGAAGCGCTGCGATGAAATCTGGATGAACGTTCGCGGCCCGCAACCAAAGTACAACCGGTAGGTGGATGTCGGGATGCCGACTGAACCGCAACCGTTGTCGCGCCCACTCCCCGTCGAGGAGGTAAGTCAACTCAAGCAGGCGATCGACACCAACGACCTCGACCGCGTAAAGACGATGATGACGCGCGACCCGGCGCTGCACCGCGCGCCCCTTGGTTATGGCAAAGACGGCCCGCTCACCTGGGTGGCCGAGTGCCGCGTGCCGTGGGAAGCGCCGGGTCCGGCAAGGCTGGCGATGGCGGAATGGATGATCGCCAGCGGCTCGGATGTGCACCAGGGCGGCGATGCGCCGCTGATGCGCGCCGCGCTGAATGGCTACCGCATCCCGATGATGGAAGTGCTGCTGGCACACGGCGCCGATGTGAACGCGCTGTGGCACGGGCATTACCCGATCCTCTTTGCCTCGTGCGAGTCGATGGATGCGGACGCCCTCAAGTGGCTGCTCGATCATGGCGCCAAGCCCAACCGCGGCGATCACGGCTATGAGTTCGGCGGACACTCCTACGCGGGCACGGCGCTCGACTATCTCATCGGCTCGTATGCTCGTGCCCCAAAACGGTTGGCCGCCTGTATCGAGATACTTCTGGCCGCCGGCGGCACAACCCGTTTTGACCTGCCGGGCGTGCTGCCCCTGCTTCGTGGCCAGCTGGATCGCCTGGAAGAGTTGATGGACGCTGATCCCACACTCGTCAACAGGCATTTCCCGGAGCTTGATTGCGGCCAGTCCGGCGGACGCAATCTCTTGCTGCGGGGCGGAACCCTCCTTCATGTGGCCGCCGAATATGGCAGCACCGCGGCGGCTACACTGCTGCTCGACCGTGGGGCCGAAGTCGACTCCCTTGCCACCGTGGACGAAGCCGGCGTGGGCAGACAGACACCCCTCTTTCATGCCGTCTCGCAGTTTGGCGATGCGGGCTTAGACGTAGCGCGGCTACTCATCGAACGCGGCGCCGCCCTCACCGTTCGCGCAAAGCTTCCCGGCGACTACGAGCGGCCCGGCGAGATCGTCGAGTGCACGCCGCTGGGCTATGCGCTGTTGTTCGGCGGAGCGAGCGACAGGCCGACCGTGGCGCTGCTGCGAGAGCATGGGGCCGTCGAGTAACACAGCGGCGTGATAAGATCGCCCGACATGCGCCGTCTTCTCTCCAGTTTCGGATTCGCGGCTCTCTTAGCCGCCGCCTTCTTCTCGGTTCGCAGCGAAGCCCAGCCAGGCACGCTCAAAGAAATTGTCAAAGGCGTCTGGTTCCGCGAAGGCGAAATCAAGGAAATGGGCCACTGCAACAACGTCATCATCGAGATGAAGGACTACCTCGTCATGATCGACGCCAATTTTCCCAGTGGCGCGAAGATGGCTCTCGCCGACGCGAAGAAGGTGTCGCCCAAGCCTGTGAAGTATGTCTTCGACACGCACCATCATGGCGACCACGCCTATGGCAATGCATTCTGGACGCGCAACGGCGCCGAAACGATGGGCTTCCAGGGAGTCGTCGACGAGATGAAGGCGAAGGAGCCCGCGCGGTGGCTCGAAGCCGCCAAGTCGCGCAAAGATGTCGCCGAGCTGAAGCTTGCCACGGCCGAACCGCCGAAGACGGTTTTTGCGAAATCGCCGCATGTGATGGACGATGGCACGCGCCGCATCGAGTTCCGCCAGTTTGGCTGGGCCCATACCAAGGGCGACGGCTTTGCCTGGCTGCCCAAGGAAGGCGTGCTGTGTTCGGGCGATGCCGCCACAAATGGTCCCTACAACTTTCTGGGCGACGCCAATGTGGCGAATTGGCCAAGCGTGATGAACGGTGCGATGGCCATGAAGCCGAAGCACGTGCTGCCCGGCCACGGACCGGCCGGCGGTGCCGAGATTCTCCAAGGCGAGATGGCGTTCATGACAGAGTTAAACGCGCTGGTCGACGCTGGCGTCAAGGCGGGCAAGTCGCCTGAAGAGATAGCCAAGGGCAAGCTTAGCGACAAGGTGAAGAACTGGGTCGGGGCATCGTTTGCCACCCAGGTCAAAGACACCTACCTCGAGAAGACCAAGAAGATGCCGCGCGGCGACATCAAGATGTAGGCCTCGCGTGGCGTAGCGAAATTTACACTTGATTTGCCTTCAATCCCTCCGGACTCGCGCACTCAGCCGATAGACTGGTCGAGTGTGCCGTGTATGGTTTTTCGCCTGTCTGTGCGCCCTCTCCGCGTTCGCGCAAAGCGAAGGAATTCTCGCGACGATAGCGGGCTCCACAGGACTGAATGCCGCGCCCGCGCGTGGATTTGCTGGCGATGATGGTCCCGCGCGCAAAGCCCAGTTCTCCTTCGCCAATCAACAGAACGACTGCGACCCAGCCCAATACGACCAGATCTCGCACGTCGCAGTAGACGCCGCGGGCAACCTCTACATCACCGATTCGGCGAACCAGCGCGTTCGCCGCGTGAGCACCGCGGGCGTCATCACGACCATCGCCGGTAATGGTGAGAAGCCGCCCGTCGATCCGCGCACCTGCATCCCCACGGGCGGTCCGATCCTCGGCGATGGTGGACCGGCCACCGCCGCACGCCTTCACTATCCGGCGGGCATCGCCATCGATGCAGGCGGCGCTATCGTCTTCGCCGATCAACAGAACAATCGAATTCGCCGCATCACCCCGCAAGGCGTCATCACCACAATCGCCGGCAACGGGCTTCATGCCTTGTATGCGCCGCAGGTGCCCGCGCTCAACTCCGGCCTCGACTGGCCCACGGCGATTGCGATCGATTCCGCGGGCGTCGTCTACTTCTCCGAAATTCACAGCGGGCGTGTGGCGCGCATTGGCGCCGACGGACGGCTGGCGACGGTTGCCGGCACGGGCATTCCCGGATACAACGGCGACAGCGGTCAGGCGACCTCCATCCGCCTCTCGACTCCCACCGGTCTCGCCCTTGATGCCGCCGGCAACCTCTACATCGCCGATCAAGGCAACAATCGCGTGCGCAAGGTGACGCCCGGTGGCACGCTCACCACTATCGACGCCCCGTTCAACCGCCCCGCCGACGTCAAGGTGGACGCGCGCGGCAACCTCTATGTCTCCGACATGCTGAACCACCGTGTGCGGCGCATCGATCCCTCGGGCGCAATCACGACGGTCGCGGGCGATGGCGTGCCCGTGCGCGGCCCCGATGGGGTCGCGGCTACCACCAGCAGCCTCAACCTGCCCACCGGATTGGCGATCGATGCCAAAGGCGACGTGCTCGTCGTCGATTGGGGTAACTGCCTGCTGCGCCGCATTACGTTCAGTGGTGCTCCCGTAATTCGCACGAGCGCCATCGTGAACGGCGCGAGTTTCACCGCCCCACTCGCTCCCGGAGCTCTGTTCAGCATCTTCGGCGCGAACCTTAGCGACGCTACCGTGACCGTGAATGGCACGACGGCTCCCGTCATCTTCAGTTCGCCCTCGCAGTTGAATGCACAGGTGCCCTACTCCGCGGCGACTGGCGATGCGGGTGTCGAGGTCTCGGCTACTCTTGGACGCAGTCCCGCTGAGTTCGTCCCGGTTGCAGACGCCGCCATTGGCGTCTTCACATTCGCGCCATCACGGCGCGCGATCGTACTCAATCAGGACAACTCGATCAACGCACCCGATGCGGCCGAAGCACGTGGCCGCGTACTCACGGTCTTTCTCACCGGCATCGGCAACGTGAATCCCCCGCTTGCCTCGGGAGAACCCGCGCCGTTCTCCACCCTCCACCGCGCCAACGCGACCGCTACTGCGACACTGGGTGGAATGGACGCGCAGGTGCTGTTCCTCGGCCTCACGCCCGGTTTCATCGGACTGGCGCAGGCGAATGTTCTCATCCCCGATGCGGCGCCCTTGGGCGCTGAAGTTCCGCTGCTCTTCCGCTCCGGCGGCCAGACGAGCAACGCGACGGTCGTGTCCATCCGGTAGCCGCGCATGCTCCAACGCCTCGCCTTCATCGCCGCCTGCAGCTTGCTCGCCTTCGCACAAGAACCACAGCCGCAGTCACCCTCTGAAACCCAGCCTGAATCGAAAGCCGAGCCGCAGGCCGATCCCCACGCGCATCATCATCACCACGCCGCGGGCGGCGACGGCCGTGATCCGATGGCCGCCATGCAGCCCGGCCCCCAAGGCGGCTGGTATGCCTCCGGTTCAAGCCAGGTGCCGCGTGAAACGCCGATGTACATGCTGCACGCCAGCAAAGGCGCTTGGGACTTCATGTTTTCCGGCGTCTTCTTCGGCGTCTATACGAACCAAACCGGGCCGCGCGGCCGCGACAAAATCTTCGCGCCGAACTGGGTCATGCCGATGGCCTCGCGCCGCTTCGGCAACGGGCTCCTCACGTTCCGCTCCATGTTCACGCTCGAGCCCGTCACCATCACCCATCAACGCTACCCGCTGCTCTTCCAAACGGGCGAACTCGCCCACGGCACGCCCATCATCAACGGCCAGCATCCGCACGACCTGTTCATGGAACTCGGCGTCGCCTGGCAGCAGAAGCTGAGCGAACGCGTCCGCCTGAACTTCTTTGCCGGACCGCGCGGTGAACCCACCCTCGGCCCACCCGCGTTTCCTCACCGCCAGAGCGCGTCCGAGATTCCTACCGCCGTTATCAGCCATCACTACCAGGACTCCACGCACATCTCGTCGAGCGTTGTTTCCGCGGGCGTCACCGCGGGTCCCGTTACGCTCGAAGCTTCCGGCTTCCACGGCCGCGAGCCCGACGAAAAGCGCTGGGGAATGGAGCAAGGCGCAATCGATTCCTTTGCAACGCGCATCACCGTCACGCCCACAACGCGCTGGGCCGCGCAGTTTTCCGCGGGCCGCATCAACAACCGCGAAGAGCTGCACCCCGACCAGGACACGTTCCGCACCACCGCGTCGCTCGGTTACTCGCGCGCCTTTACCGGAGGCCACTGGACCAGCACGATCGTCTGGGGCCGCAATCACAACCTGGAGTTCACGCAACAGCCGAACACAGAACTGCTCACCAATGCGCAAAAAGGCGGCAAGAACTTCAGCGTGGTCCTCGTGCCCACTCGCGAACCGGGCTACATCTACAATTCCTATCTGGCCGAAACAACCCTGCGTTTCCGCCACAAGAATTGGATTTGGGGCCGCGCCGAAAATACCGACCGCGACAACTACCTTCTCTACGAAGAGGCTCCCTTTGTCCGGCTTGTCGAAGAGCAGCGCTACACGCGCGTGCAGGTCTACACTGCCGGCTATGAGCGGGAAGTCGCAAGCCATGTGTCCTGGCTGAGCGCGGGCCTAGGAGGACAGATCATGTGGTTCGGCGTGCCCGACAATTTGCGTCCCATCTATGGCGAGCACCCCGTCGGCATGCAGTTTTTCCTGCGGCTGCGCGTGCGGGCGCCGGAGTAGTCATATGCGCGCCGCCGCCCTGTTGCTCTTCGCCGCTGCAATCGCCGGCGCGCACGCGCCCATCCTGCCCGCCTTACAAGGGCCGCTGCGCGCCCAAGGGAATCGCCTGCTCGACGCGAACGGAGAATCAGTGGTGTTGCGCGGTGTCACGCTGCCGAACCTGGATGGCACCGCCGCCACCTACGGCGTCATTCGCATTCGCTGGAACTTGAACGCCGTGCGGCTGCCTGTCAGCGTCGCCAAATGGAAGACCGGTGGCACGCGCTATTTCGACCGCGCCTCAGAAGCCGTGCGCCTGGCCAACGCCGCCGAGCTCGTTGCCGTCCTCGCCGCGCAGGAGAATAGCGGCTTGCCCAGCGACGACACGCTCGCCTTCTGGCGTGAATGCGCCGCGCGCTTCAAAGACAACCCGCGCGTCATCTTCTCGCTTTTCCACGAGCCCTCGGCTGCCGGAATTCCCGGCGCCATCGACAGCCAGCGCACTGCCAACGAC
>JBDTVQ010000241.1:0-10738 GCA_040007195.1 Acidobacteriota bacterium
GCCGCCACCAACATTGCGCCCATGGAAGCCATCGCTGCGGGCAAACTACGGGAAGACCTCTATTACCGTTTGACGGTCTTTCACATCGTCCTACCTCCACTTTCCGAACGCACTGAAGATATCGCGCCGCTCGCCGAATCGATGATTCAGGCGTTGAACGCGAAGTACGGTACGCGTGTGACGATGCCCGACCAGAACACACTCGAACAATTACGCGCCCGCCACTGGCCGGGCAACGTGCGGGAACTTCGCAATGTGATGGAACGGGCCGTGATCCTCGCCGGTAATGGCGAACTCACCATGGAACACCTTCCGCCCGGATACCGGCCGTTGGGATCTGCCCGCGATACGGCATCGGGCGGCGCGGCGGGCGGCCTTGGCATCGACGTGGGAATGACTATTGAAGAGGCCGAGCGCAATCTCATCGAAGCCACACTAAAGCATGTCGACAACAACAAAACACGAGCGGCGATGATACTGGGCATCACAACGAAGACCATGCACGCAAAACTTCGAAAATACAGGTCAATGGACGAAGAGACAGCGATCGAAGATGAAGAATCGAAGTGAAGAGGCCGAGCGATCCGAGCATGACGACCTGTTGCTAGGGATTGTGCACGACATGCGGGCGCACCTGCGGTCGAGCCTGACAAACGCCCAACTGCTCCAGCGGTCGGCGCTGGAAAGCCTTCCGATTGAAGTGCGAGAGCAACTGGATCGCATCGTCTCGTCGAACAAGGATCTCGATCGTCTTCTCTCCCGCATCTCCGAATTTGCGGGGGCGTCGCACCTGAGTTCCGGCAAAACGTTGACGCTCGATGTGGCCCTACAAAGCGCGTTGCTCCAGTTTCCTTCTCTCCCCGTCGAACTAGCGCCTGTGTCCGCGTGGGCTGCGCAGCAACGTATCCGGCAGGAGCATGTGCGGTTGTTTGTCGAGCTGATCGACAATGCGTTGAAATTCTCTGCCAACAAGCCCGTTCGCATTGAAGTATCAGGCGGGGACGACTCATCGCCAGCCTTGGTAACAATCAGCGACGCGGGCATAGGAATTGATGCGGCGGATATCGATGGCGCGTTCGAGCCACTTAGCAGGCTGAACGCTCGCGATCAGTTTCCAGGCGCGGGTCTCGGTCTGGCAATCTGCAGACGGATTGCAGGCCTGACTGGCGCCACCGTTGAACTTGCGCCCTTGCCCCATGGCGGAGCCGTCGCCACTGTGATTCTCAGCAACGTGTGAAGCGTCGTTGGAATCTGTAACGCCCTTCCTTTATTCAGGTCTATATTCCAAATGGCTGGTGGACCTGAGAGACCCACGGGAAAGGCGCCGAACAAGATGGACTGGAATTGTGCTGCCGGGATTTGGATGGAATTGAAAGGCAAACTTCGCGAGCGGTGGGCATCGCTGACCGGCAATCACAGCCAGGCGATCGCCGGTCAACGCGAGCAGTTGGAAGGGAAGTTCCGGCAGCGGTGCGGAATTCTGGTTAGTCGGCGTACCGGCGGTCGCTGCGGCGACTCGCCAATGCTTGAAAGCAGATTCCGGTTACGAAGCCCACGCTGAGGGCAGCGCAGATCCAGCGTCCCGGGTGCGCGCTCATATCGGCGCGAACATCGTCGGCTGCTTCCGTATAGGACTTGGTGCGCACATACTCTGAAGCACCCTTCAGGCGATCGGACACTTCGCCGGCAGCCTGGCGGTAACGCGGCGACGCGGAATCCTGCGCGTGATCTTCCAATCCGCGCGCGGCCCGGTCCAACCTTTCAGCGGTTCCTAAACGCGCCTTTTCCAGTTTTTCGCTGGCGATGGCGGAGGCTTCTTCTTTGAGAACCTGCCCCGCGGCAAGCGTCTCCTCGCGAATCGTGCGACCGGTCGAACTGACTTGATTTTTTACCGACTCCAGGCCCGTGTGGACCTGCTCGCGGATACGTTCCTTCGAAGAATCGGGAATTAGGGTTGAGCTCATGACAAATCTCCTTACTTTGCAGACACGTCACAGCCCGCATTCGTTACGGAAACCCTCATTCCGGGCCGTAGTAGCCGGATCGCCACGACACGCGCCATGGTTCCGCGCCCTTCTGCTCAACCTTAACCTGCACGCGCCGATACTTCCCCGCCATCGCTGAATTCGCCGGACGGATGCCGATTACGTACTGGCTGCGCATTGTCCGGCTCATCCCCGTGACTGCTTGCGCAACCTCATCGTCACCGTGCAAAGGAAGGAACCATCCGCCCGTCTCTTCGGTGAGGCGGCGAAGCGCGCGGCCGCGAAGACCGGAAAGACCCGCGCCGGGCAGGCCAATCGCATAGACGGTCACTCCCGCCTCCCGCAGATAGGCGCGCACTTCCGAATTGCTGTATCGGCTGAAATTGTCCTCGCCATCGGAAAGAATGAGCAAGGATCGCCGTGTATTCGCCGCTGTTCGCATAAGGCCAGCGGAGAGATAGATGCCATCGTATAGCGACGTCCAACCGCGCGCGACGATCGAGTTGAGCGCGCCACTCATGCGGTCCACATCGGCGGTAAGTGCGCAAAGCAGGTAGGGCGAATCGTTGAAGGCAACTGCCAGATACTCGTCGCCAGGCAGGCGCGTGTCGGCAAGCCGCGCGACGGCTGTGCGAGATTGCCCAAGCCGCGCTTGCATGCTCTTGCTCGCATCGAACACGACACCGATCGATACCGGCCCTTCTTCTTCTGCGAACGATTCGATCTCCCGCTCGACTCCGTCCTCGAAGACCCGGAAGGCGTCGCGCGTGAGCCCTCGAACCGGCGTGTCGTCTGTGCCTCGCACCGTGACCGGAACAAGAACAATCGACGAAGTGGCGCGCAGCAAGGGCGAGCGATTCGCCTGGTCCCGCATCTGCGCGCGTGGCGCAATCTGGACGCGCTCGCCGCCTGAGACGCCTTCGCCGGCAGCCAGGACGGCGATGAAGACCTGCCCCACCACGAGGACTGGTATTCCCTTCATCCCATGCATTCTATTGCAACTGGAGATCGGCGGGCGGAACGATTTTTCCCGCCACGGAGAACAATTTTTCCCGTCATTGCGGCCATCTCGCCTGATTGTGCCGTTGCATGCCTTTGGCGATCAGCTTGCACTCCGCCTCACAGAGTCAAGTGATGTGCCGCTTTACGCGAGCCACGAAAAAACAATAGGAGTAACGCTAATGCTACTAAGAAGCTCTATCTTGATTGCCGGCATGGCAACGCTGTTGACTGCGCCCTCGTACGGCCAGTCGAAGTTCTCGTTCGCGGTCGGTGGAGGCCCCACAGTTCCGGGCAAACATTCAGGGCGTAACTTCAACACCGGTTTCAACGCTACCGCCGGAGTTGGATACCATCCCGTTCGCGCATTTGGCGTGATGGCCGAATTCGGATTTAACAATATGAATATCACTGGCAGCGCCCTGCAGCGCATTGGAGTGCCAGACGGTTCGGGACGCATCTATTCCGCGACGCTGAATCCGATGGTGCACCTCAACCCGAGAGGACGCTTCGATGTGTACCTCATCGGCGGCGGCGGATACTACAGGCGGACGATCGAGTTCACGCAGCCTTCATCGGCAATTGCCACTGGATTCGATCCGTTCTACGGAATCTTCTTCCCCGTGGAGATTCCGACGACTACGGTCCTCGGCTCTTACACGCAGAACAAGGGCGGCGTCAATGGCGGTGCCGGCATCGCGATCCGATTCGGCGAAGACACGAGATCTAGTTTCTTCGCTGAAAGCCGCTACCACTACATTTGGACCTCACCAGTCCGGACTTCGATGATTCCCGTGACTTTCGGCTTCCGCTGGTAATCCCCGCCGGTTGAGACTATACTGGGGCGGCTAGTCCGCCCCGGGCGTTTAGTGATTCCTCATCAATATCAGGCCGACGCCTACGAGCCCGAGCGCGGAAAATACTCCGCAGCTTCCTCCAGCAACCGTTGCAGACATCGCGTCGAGTGTAGTGGCCTCGACTCCCGCGGCGGCAAGCGCCATTAAGAAGAAAAGTAGAATCCATCCTTGCATTCGATAGGTGTCCTCGGGGATTCTGCTGCACCTTTAGTGCCAACGTTCGGGCCTCAAATTGCAATGGCAGGAAAGTATAGGCGAACGTGTCTCTCGGGATTCGCCGTGCAGCTCAGACCAAAAATTCAGCATGAACTCGCTCACTCAATCCACCCGAATGCGGCGTGCCGTTGTCGCCATATTTTCTGCGCGGGCGCTGGCTGAGAGTGCCCGCAGAGATCTTCAGGGACAGCACCTCGGCCCTTGCGCGCTTCTCCATTGCAGTTCTGACGGAAAAATCGCGATTGAACATGGCCCGCTGTTTCGGCTTTCTTCCGCACGGTTAGCCCGCCGCGATCTCGGGCGAATCGGAACGACACTGCTGCCGGGCGAATCGGCTGTCGTATTCCAGTCTTCGGTGGAAAAATTACCGGCCAGGGTATCCATTCTTCGCAAAGGCAGTGGAACTCCGGCGATTTTCATCTTTCGTTCCCAAACCATTGCCCCTTCCGCGCCGGCTTGCGGAACCCAATCGCTCATCGTCGACGAACTGCGTCAGTCCGCCGTCGATCTGGCACTCGGGCATCGAATTGAACGAGGCAAACCGAAGCATTCCGTCTTGGCCGCGCTGCGCGAGGCCGAAGCCGTGTTGGATCGCGTCGGCGGCGACCTGGTGGAATCCCTGGAGATGGAGCAGCCGCTTAGCAATTCGGGAGAGTGGCTCTACGACAACTTCCATCTCATCCTGGCGCACATAGCTGAGGTACGGCGTCACCTGCCGCGGGATCCGCAGAACATCCTCCCCATCCTGGTCGGCGGAGAACGGGAGTTCCGGGTATATCGAATTGCGCTGACGTTGGTGCAAAGCTCCGATTCCCTCCTCACGCCGGCCGTCATCGCGGCATTCCTCGATGGCTACCAGACAGGCGCAACTCTGACCATCGCCGAGCTCTGGATCTTCCCGCTCATGATTCGCCTTGCGCTCATTGAGGAACTGGCGCGCCTTGGCGACCGCGTCTCGTGTGAACAGCATCAACGCGACGTCGCCTATTTCTGGGCGGACCGGCTGGCGCGTGCAAGCCGTGAAAAGCCCGAACACCTGGACCGGATGATTGCTCTGTTGGATGCCGATCCGGCCATGGTGGAGCCTCAGTTTCTCGCCCGGCTGACAGAGCAGCTTCGCGATGAGGAAGACATTCTGGCGATTCTGCGGGCGCAGCTCGACAAACGACAGCAGCCGCTCGCGGAACTGATCCGGCAGGACCACCAGGAGCAGGCTCGTGATCGTGTTTCGGTTGCGAACGCAATTGGCAGCCTGCGAACGCTGGCTGATCTTCACTACCCTGCGCTCTTCGAAAAAGCGAGCGCAGTGCATGCCGTGCTGGAGCGGGACCCCGCGGCCATCTATCCCTGCAGTGATTTTACGACGCGAGATCGTATGCGCCGGGCGGTGGAGGAAGTTGCGCGCAACAGCCCCAAGGGTGAGGTAGCGGTCGCGGCACTGGCAATCGATCTCGCGGAGAAGGCCGGTCCGGCCTCGGCCGTGGAGGGACACGCCGGATACTACCTCATCGCCGAAGGCCGGGCCCAACTCGAAAAAGCCGCGGGGTATCGGCCGCCGTGGGTAGAGCGGCTCCGAAAGGTGCCCCTGAAGCATCCGGCCGCCGCTTACCTGGGCTCTGTCATACCGCTCTCGTTCCTGTTCGTGATGCTGGTGACGTCGGCCAGTTACTCCACGGGTGTCCATTCCTTCTACTGGCTGTTGTGCCTGGGAATCCTTGCTGCATTTCCCGCGATTGAGATCGCCATTCAGATCGTCAACGCGCTGGTCGTCACACTTCTCAATCCACGCATGTTGCCCAAGATGGATTTCGAAGGTGGCATTCCGCAGGACTTTAGCACGCTCGTCGTCGTGCCGATGATGCTGCTCACACCCGATGCCATCCGGCACGAAGTGGATAAGTTGGAGGTCAGGTACCTAGCCAATCGCGAACCGAACATCAGCTTCGCGTTGCTTTCCGACTTTACCGATGCGCCGGAGCGCGAGATGCCCGAGGACGGTACGCTGCTCACAGTTGCCGTGGAAGCGATCGAGGCCCTCACTCGGCGGCACCCGGATGTCCGTTTCGTTCTCTACCATCGAGCCCGGCGATGGAGCGACGTGGAGCGCAAGTGGATCGGCTGGGAGCGCAAGCGCGGCAAGCTGGAGGAGCTGAATCGCTATCTGAATGGCGAAGGCACCGTCTACGACAGGTTTGTTTGGGCCGGTACGGAGCCTGAAAACATCCGCTTCGTGATTACGCTGGATGCCGATACCCAGCTTCCGGCGAACACGGCCAGGCGATTGATTGAAACGCTCGCTCACCCGTTGAACCAGGTGTCGCTCTTGCCGGACGGGCGCACACGGCGGCGCGGATACACGATCATCCAGCCTCGTGTCAGCATCACGCTGCCCGGTACGACGGCGACGCGATTCACGCGGCTATTCACCGAAACATCGGGCACCGACCCTTACAGCCAGGCAGTGTCGGATGCCTATCAGGATCTCTTCGGCGAAGGCATCTATCACGGCAAGGCGATCTACGACGTGCGCGCGTTTCACCGCATCCTGTCCGGCCGGTTCCCGGAAGGGCTGCTGCTCAGCCACGACCTGATCGAGGGTGCCCACGTGGGCGTTGGGTTGGCGAGCGACATCGAGCTGTTCGAGAACTTTCCCTACGACTATCAGAGTCACAGCCGCCGCCAACACCGTTGGATTCGCGGCGACTGGCAAATACTGTCCTGGATTTTCCCCCGCGTGCCCGCGCATAACGGAGGTACTGAGCCCAATCAACTGGCGTGCATCGAGCGCTGGAAGGTGTTCGACAACTTACGGCGAAGTCTCACCCCACCCGCTTCCATATTGCTGTTGCTGGCCAGCTGGCTGACGTTGTCATCACCTGCTGTGTGGAGTGCCTACATAGGCCTGTGCCTGGTCTTCACCTCGCTCGCCAGCCTGTTAAACCGCTTTTCTCTCTGGCAGCAAGGTATCTACCGGCCGAGCCGCGGAATCGCCACGGAAGTAACCCGCCTGGTAACGGCAATCTCGCTCCTGCCGCACCAGGCCTGGATCTCAATGGACGCCATTGTACGGTCTCTCTATCGGATGGGGGTCAGTCATGAGCATCTGCTCGAATGGGAGACGGCCGAAAGTACCCACTTATCCCGGGCGAAGCATTTCCAGTTAGTTTTTGTCCAAACGATGATCGCGGCCGGCGCCACCATCGTTTTAATCAGTGTGCTGACAGGACTGGGTCTGTTCTGGGAACCTTTTCCGTTCGCGTTGCTATGGGTCACCGCGCCGCAAGTGCTGCGATGGCTGAACGGCGCGGCCGTGAAAGCGAACGAAGAGCCGTTGTCGGAAGGCGACCGGCGGTATCTTCGCGGCGCCGCCCGGGACACCTGGCGTTACTTCGATGACTTCGTGGGCGAAGATAGCAACTGGCTGCCACCGGACAATTTCCAGGAAGCGCTGCGCGTGGAAGTGGCGGAGCGCACCTCGCCGACCAACATCGGAATGTGGCTGAATTCGCTGCTCGCCGCGAAAGACTTCGGTTACTTGACGCTCGACCAGTTTGCGGCCCGCTGCGCGGCTACGGTGGACACGCTCGACAAACTGGAGCGGTTTGAAGGCCACTTCCTGAATTGGTACGACACGCGAACGCTTGCGCCCCTCAATCCCCGCTACGTCTCCACGGTCGATAGCGGGAACTTGCTGGCGAGCCTGTGGGTGATGTGTGCCGGTTGCGAAGAGCTTGTGCAGCAGCCTGTGTTGGGCGAAGAGGCGCTGCGCGGCTTGGTGGACACAGTGACAGCCGTACGGCGTGTTGAGCTCTCGGGTTCGCAGGTCAGCATTCCGCTTTCGACGCTGATGCGGCTGTTGCGGGCAAAGGGAGAGAGCGAGAATATCGCCGAGCGCATCCGGCTTGCCGCCGCGCCCGCCGGGCAGTTGGCAGCCGCGTTGCGGTGGAGCGTCGTCGAAAGCGACGAGCGTTCCTACTGGTTCTCCAAGCTTCAGTTGCAGATAGAGGCGTGGACGCAATCCACCGCCCGCTACCTGCATTGGATCGAAGTGTTAGCGGCGCCTCCGCATGAGTTCGTCGCCGCGCTCGGTGTGGAGGCCGTGGAGGCGCGATCTCAGGCGCTGCAACTGTCGCCCTCGCTGCATGACATCGCCAGCGGTCCTGGAGCCGAGCTGCAAACTTTGTTCGCACTGTTGGGCGAGTCGTCCGCAATTTCCGGGCAACACCGCGCATGGCTGGAGGAGATCCAGTCGGAGTACAAACGATCGAAGGCTCTCGCGGCGGAACAGATCGCACTCCTGCGGTCGCTGACGGCGAGGATGGGTACGTTCGCCGATGAGCACCGCTTCGGATTCCTCTACGATTCGAACCGCCATCTATTTCACATCGGAACTTCAGTGACAGAAGCTCCACTGCACGCGTCGCACTACGATCTCTTGGCGAGCGAATCCAGGCTGACCAGCCTCGTTGCCATCGCCAAGGGCGACGTTCCCATCGAGCATTGGCAGTGGCTCGGCCGTCCGTATGCGTCCTATGCCAGCGGCCAGCTTCTCTATTCGTGGAGCGGCACCATGTTCGAGTATCTGATGCCGAACCTGTTCACTTTCGCCTACGAAAATTCGCTGCTCGCCCAGGCATGCTTTGTCGCCGTGAACCGGCAGATTGAATATGGAGAAGAGTCTGGAGTGCCCTGGGGCATCTCCGAATCGGCCTACTCTGCCCTCGATGCGAGGCAAACCTATCAGTACAGGGCGTTCGGCGTTCCCGGCTTGGGGTTGAAGCGCGGCTTGAGCGGCGATCTGGTGATTTCGCCCTACTCCACCATGCTGGCGCTGTCGACGGAACGTTCCCATGCGCTCGATAACCTACGGCGGCTTGAAGACGAAGGCCTGCGAGGCAGGTTCGGGTTTTATGAATCGATCGACTACACGCGCAACCGGTCGCGTGAAGGGGCGCCGGGCGTCATCATCTATGCGTTCATGGCCCATCACCAGGGCATGAGCCTGCTGGCGATGGACAACGCCATGCACGGCGACGTGATGAGACGGCGCTTTCACAGCGTGCCGCGAATCAAAGCCATTGAATCGCTGCTGTTTGAAGGTGTGCCGAAACTCAATTCGCTGCCTGAGGCCGTTCGGGACGAAGACCTCGTGCGCACCCGGCCCGACCATCCGGAGGCGGAACCGACGGATCGCGTGGTCACGGAGGCGACCATCACGCCCAGGGTCCACATTCTCGGCAACGGCAGCTATTCGGTTGCACTCACGAACTCCGGAGGCGGTTACAGCCGCTGGAAGGACAACGATCTTACGCGATGGCGTGCCGATACCACCCGGGATCATTGGGGCTCTTTCTGCTACCTGCGGGATCTGCGAAGCGATCGCATTTGGTCCAGCGCATTTCATCCGTCTGGTAAGCAGCGCGGCGAATTTACGGTCACGTTTGGTCCGGACCGGGTGGAGTGGGTCCGGCAGGCATCCGGCTTGGACTGCCGCACTGAGATCACCGTGAGCCCGGAAGCGGACATCGAAATCCGGCGCATGACGCTGACCAACCATACGCTGCGGTCGCGGCAAATTGAGCTAACCACTTTTGCCGAAATCTGTATCGCTCCGCACGCCGCCGATCGCGCCCATCCCGCCTTCAATAAGTTATTTATCCAAACCGAAGCCGTCAAGGAACTGCAAGCCGTGTTTGCGAGCCGCAGACCGAGGTCGCCGTCCGATGCACCCATCTGGTTCGCCGAGAGCGTGTTTGGAGATGGCAGCGGAGACTGGGAATACGAGACCGATCGCAGCTTATTCTTAGGCCGGGGCGGATCGGCAGCCGATCCCGCCGGATTGGCCGGGCCGCTTACGGGTGCGGCGGGCACGGTCCTCGATCCGATGTTCGGGCTTCGCCGGCGTCTCTCTATCGATCCTCGGTCGCACGCGCAAATCACGTTTCTGCGGGCCGCCGCGGACAGCCGGGAGGAACTCGCCAGGCTCATCGCCAAATACCGTTCGGCGGAAGCCTGCCATCGCGCATTCGAGCTCGCCTGGACGCACGTTCAGTTGGAGTTCCGCCATTTGGGTATCGACGCCGAAATGGCACACCGCTTCCAGGAACTTGCCAGTCATATTCTTTACTCGACGCAACAACTCCGCGCCCCCTCTGAGCGGCTTCGCACAAATAGACTGCCACAATCGCGCATGTGGGCCCATGGGATTTCCGGCGACCTTCCGATAGTGGCCGTGGCAATTTCGGATCCGCTGGGTATCTCGCTGGTTAAAGAAGCGCTTCTCGCGCACACCTTTTGGGCGCTGCGTGGGCTGAAGGCCGACCTGCTCATCCTCAATCAGGAAAGCCCTAGCTACGACCGGCCTCTGCATGACCAATTGCTGCGCCTCGTGAACGCCCATTCCCTTCACACCGGCGTCGATCAGCCAGGTGGAATCTTCCTTCGCAACTGGCATCACATTCCGGAAGAAGAATTGAATTTGCTCCTGGCGTCGGCCAGCATTTATCTCAGCCCGCCCCGCACGCTGGCGCAGCACCTGGGCCGTTCGGCAAATGTGCAGGCCGATCTACAGCAACTGGCGCCCGCAAAAGAAGTGATCACCTGGCAGTCGGATCAGCTTCCCTTTTTGGAGTTGCCGTACTTTAACGGGCTCGGCGGCTTCTCCGCGGACGGTCACACGTA
>JBDTVQ010000242.1:0-10715 GCA_040007195.1 Acidobacteriota bacterium
CGGCCGCCACCCCGGAGTCGTCACCATCGAAGGTCCCCCGCTCACCACCCCCCTCCGCCTAGCCGGACCCGTCTCCGCCGAACTCAACGGCCAAAGCGATCCCCCCTGGTCCGACTGGGTCATCCGCCTCTTCGCAGTCCGCCCCGACGGCTTCGCCCTCCCCCTAGCCCAAGGAATCAAACGAGGCAAATTCGCCACCAACAGCCCCATCACCGTCGACATGGGAGCCACCGCCGCCCTGCTCCCCCCAGGCACCCGCCTCCGAGTCGAACTCGCCGGAAGCTCCTTTCCCATGTACGACCGCAACCCCCACACCCAAACCGGCCCCTTCAGCCCGACTGCCATCCCCGCCCGCCAAACCCTCCAAACCGGAGCCATCCTCCTCCCAGTAATACGCCCGTAAGCCGCGGCCACTAGCCGTATCCGCGTGAATCCGCGTTCATCCGCGGCCCATTTCTCCGAAGACACCCCCAAGCACCGCACCCCCCACCCCACCACCACCCCCACCCCACAAACACTTTCGTCCACAATGATGGACTCCCGCCCCGCCTGTCGCCTTTTCTTCGTTGAAAGCCAACCTCCCCCGCAGTAAGCTTGAGTCCTCCAGAGATGCGTTTTTGGTTCGTTCGGGTCCCTTCAGGCGGTGCTTCTTAAGCGCCGGACACGATCAACCACATTCCCGGAGAGGGGAGAGTTTTATGAATATCTTTAGAGCAGCCGCGGCAGCGGCACTCCTAACCGCAACGGCCTTCGCCCAGATCGACACAGGCACCATCACCGGTGTGGTGCGCGACACCACCGCCGCCATCATCGCCGGCGCGCAGGTCACCATCGCCAACGAAGGCACCGGCCAGAAAAAGCTATTAACGACCAACGACTCCGGTATCTACTTCTCCGGCCCCCTCCGCCCCGGTACCTACCGCGTCGACGTCGAAGCCAAGGGCTTCAATCGCGTCGCAAAACGCCTCCCCCTCGATGTCAACGAGCACGCCTCCATCGACTTTCAAATTGAGCTCGGCTCCGTCACCGAAAACATCACCGTCACCGACGAAGTCCCTCTTCTCCAAACCGAAAGCGCCACGCTTTCCGACGTCCGCTCCGAGCGCGCCGTAAAAGACCTCCCGCTCAACGGCCGCAACTTCACCCAGCTCATTCAACTCAGCGCCGGCGCCGTCCCCGCCATGAGCCAGACCGGCGGCCTCCAGGTCGTCCAAAAACGCGGCGTCCCCAACATCTCCATCAACGGCTCCGGCCACTGGCAAAACAACATTCTCATTGAAGGCATCAGCAACATGGAGAACCACAATGGGAACGGCATTCTCATCTACCCCTCCATCGATGCCATTCAGGAGTTCCGCGTCGAATCCAGCGTCGCCGACGTGCAATCCGGCCGCGGTGGCGGCGGCACCATCAACCTCGTCTACAAGTCCGGCACCAAGGATTATCACGGCGGCGCGTACTGGTTCCTCCGCAACTCTACTTTCGACGCCAAGAACTTCTTCGACCGCCCCGGCGATCCCATCCCGCCCTTCAAGATGAACCAGTTCGGCGCCTTCCTCGGCGGCCCGGTCATCCCCAAAAAGGACCCCAAGACCTTCTTCTTCTTCAACTACGAAGGCAACCGCGTCCGTCAGGCGCAAACCTACATCAGCACCGTCCCGAAGGCTGCCTTCCGCACCGGTGACTTCTCCAGCTACTCACGCCGCCTCTACGATCCCCTCACCCAGCGCCCCAACGGCGCCAGCTTCATCCGCGATCAGTTCCCCGGCAACATCATTCCCGCCAATCGCCTCGATCAGGTGGGCAAGAACCTCCTCAACCTGTATCCGCAGCCCAACCTCGGCTCCGGCGAAGCAAACAACTTCCTCCTCAATCCCCTCCGCCCCAACGACGGCGACCGCGTCGATTTCAAGGTCGATCAGATCGTCTCCGATACCGACACATTCTTCGTGCGCTTCAGCCGCGGCAACGATACCCTCGTCGAGCCCAGCCTCCTCGGCTACCCCGCCGTCGGCGGCGGACCGGGCGTCCCGGGAACCGCGAAACAGCCCGTCACCCAATTGGTGGCCAGCGAAACGCACCTCTTTTCTCCCACGGTCATCAACGAATTCCGCGCCGGTTGGACCCGCTTGAACCTCCAACAACTGCCGCTCACCTTCGGTCAGAACCTCACCTCCGACCTCGGTTTCCCCGGCGCAAACGATCCCGGCGACCCCTTCACCTCAGGTCTCGCCATCTTCAACATCGCCACCGTTACGTCCCTCGGCGATAGCGGCTTCTCCCCCGCCATCGTCGTCTCCGACAACATTCAATTCGGCGACACCGTCAACATCAACCGTGGCAAGCACTCCTTCAAATTCGGAGGCGAGCTCCAGCGCCGCCGCTATAACGCGCTCCAATCGAATACCTTCCGTGGCAGCATGTCCATCACCGGCGGCTACACGCAAGACCCGGCCAACGCCTCCGGTTCGGGCAGCGGCATGGCCGACGCCCTGCTCGGCAAGGCCATCAGCGGCAGCATCCGCTTCCTGCGCGGCACCCGCGGCTACCGCCGCAGCGAATATTCCGGCTTTACGCAAGACGTCTGGCGCGCCACCAACAAGCTCAGCGTCACCCTCGGCCTCCGCTACGACAACTTCGGCGGCGGCCCCTGGACCGAGGTCAACAACCGCATGTACCAGTTCGTCCCCGAACTGCAAACCGTCGTGCAAGTCGGCACCAACGGCCTCAGCCGCAGTGGCATCAACGGCGATAACAACAACATCTCGCCCCGAATCGGACTCGCTTACCGCCTCAACAGCAAAACCGTGCTCCGCGCCGCCGGCGGCATCTTCTACTCGCCGCTTCTCTCCGACGTCACCCGCAACATCGGCGCCAATCCCCCTGAGTTCGTCAGCTATCAGTACAACAACAATCAGTTCGACTTCGTGAACGCCCGGCCCCTCTCGGCCGGCCTCGAACGCCCCGCTCAAGGCACCATCACGGGAAACTTGACGGCCCTCGATTTCTCCACCCGCACGCCCTATAACACCCAGTGGAACCTCGCCGTCCAGCGTGAACTGCCCGGTGGCACCTCCCTCACCATGGCCTACGTCGGCAACAAGGGAACCAAGCTCCAGGGCTTCCCCGATATCAATCAGGCCCTGCCCGGCACAACAGCCGTTGCCACGCGCCGCCCCTTCCCGGCATTCGGGACCATCAACTCCAAGATGACCCGTTACAATTCCATCTACAACGCTCTGCAAATCACCGCCGAGCGCCGGTTTGCCAAAGGCTTCGCCTTCCAGGGGTCCTACACCTATAGCCACAGCATCGATGACAACGGCGCCACCGATGCCAACGCCGGCGGCCTCATGGTCCGCAACACCAGGCTCGATCGCAGTAACTCGGACATCAACATTCCCCACCGCGTCGTAGCCAACTGGTCCTATCAACTTCCCATCAAGATGGAAGGCTGGAAGGATACCGCCTTCGGCAACTGGCAGCTCAACGGCATCCTCACCCTCTCCGACGGCATCCCCTTCGACCTCAGCTCGCCCAACACCACCAACTGCTGCGGCTCCCGCCCGGACCGCATCGGCCTGGGCATCCTCTCCGACTCCGATCAATCCATCCGGCGATGGTTCGATACCTCCGCCTTCAAAGAGCCCGGCCTGCTCCAGTTCGGCAACGCCGGCCGCAACATCCTGCAAGGCCCCGGCACCAAGCAGCTCGACTTCTCGCTCTTCAAGAAGTTCCCCTTCGGCGAAGCGCGCCGCCTCGAGTTCCGCGCGGAATTTTTCAACCTGTTCAATACGCCGCAATTCAACAACCCCAACGGCACGCTCGGCAGCGCCGCCTTCGGGACCATTACCTCGGCGGGTTCGCCCATCTCGTTCCAGCGCACCTCGCGTCAGGTACAATTCGGGCTGAAGTTTTACTTTTAGGCCACCGGCCACGTTTTATTTCTAGGCCACCGGCCACGTTTTATTTCTAGGCCAACGGCCACCGCCGCCCGGGAGGAATGCCGCATCTTGAACGTACCGGAATTTCTCCCCCGGAACCCGGCCGAACACGTCAACGTCTTCGCGCATTACTACCGCGCTGAGATGCAGCGCGCCATCAGTTGGCGTGACCGCCTCGACCAGACCACGAACTGGGCCATCGCCAGCGTCGCCGGAATACTCTCGGTATCGCTCAACCAGCCGGAGAAGCACCACGGGCTTCTCCTGTTCGGTATGGCGATTGTATTCCTGCTGCTCATCATCGAATCGCGCCGCTATCGCTACTTCGACGTCTACCGCCGCCGCGTCCGCGTTTTCGAAACCGGCTACTATGCCCAAATCATGAAGCCCGGCGCAGCCCCGCCTGATAACGCTTGGCTCGCCGACATCGCCGACAGCCTCCGCGCCCCCGCCCTCATTCTCGGACTCCGAGAGGCCATGGCCCACCGCCTCCGCCGCAACTACGTCTGGATCTTCCTCATCCTGCTCGCAGCCTGGATCGTAAAAATCTGGGGACCCATCATGAACTCCAACGCCCAACCCGGCCAAGCCCCCAGTTGGACACTGCTATCCGCCGTACTCATCTTCTACGCCTGGCTCGCCTTCGTCATGATCCGCTACCGCCACGCAACCGTCGAAGCCGTCCTGCGAGAAGTGTAGTCATCCCCACGCTCACCGGAAAAACACCCCCTCCGCCATCCGCAGCTCCGACTGCACCGGCTCCGGCTGCGAAAACACGATCTTCCTCCCGTCCCTCGACACACCGATTCCCGCCGACTCCGGTCCCACCCGCTCCATCTTTCCCACGCACACCCGCCTCCCGCTCTCCTCTATCCGGCAAATCTTCCTCCCCGCATCCACGAAGTACACGCCTTTCTCCGACACCCCCCACCGTGCGTCCCATGCGTCGTCGATCACCAAACGCGCCTCGCCCCCCTGCACGGGCATCCGCCACAGCTTTCCCGAATGCGGCGTCTCCAGGTAGTACAGCGTCTTCCCGTCCGGCGATTCCATCGGCTGAAACCCACCGCCCTGCGTCACCTGCGCCGCCGCTCCCCCCTCCGCAGGCATCTTCCAAATCTCCCGCCGCCCGCTCTTGTCCGATGTGAAGTAGATCCACTTCCCATCCGCCGACCAGCTTGGCCTCACCTTTTCGTCCGGCGACGAGGTCAACCGCCGCGGCGGCCCCCCTGCCGCCGGCACCGTGTAGATCTGAAAATCGCTGTTTGCTTCATGGCCGTCGAACACAATCGTCCGGCCGTCCGGCGACCACCGCGGAGCCCCGCTCACAACATCGCGTCCCGCCGTCAGGTTCGTCAGCCCGTTCCCGTCCAAACGGCTCATCCAAATGTCGAACCTTCCCGCACGTTCGGAGGCGAACACCACTCGCTCACCGTCCGCCGAAATGTCCGGAAACCAATCGGTCCTCAGCGAAGGATGGATGCACTGCGCCGCCGACATCCCGTCTTCGCGCACATCCGCCACCCACAGCCGGAACGGTTGAAACCGCCTCTGATAGGCCATGCGGTCCACCGCGCCCGCCCGCGGCGCAACCGAAGGACGAGCCGCGTCCGTCTCGAACTCCCGCATCGGCTCCCCGTCGCTGTCCGGCTTCGCGTCCACAATCCACAGCGCCGAAAACCCCGCCTGCCGCGACGAATACACAATCCGCCTGCTGTCCGGCGTCCAAGCCACCCCCCCCAGGTACCTCCGGCTCTCCGTCACCTTCGTCGCCGTTCCCCCTCCCACCGGCGCCAGCCACAGCTCCGCCACCGGCCCATGAATCATCCGGCAAAACGCCATCCACCGGCCGTCCGGCGATGCAACCAGGTCGTAGTCTCCCAAAATGCTCTCCGGCGGTGGAAACGTCAGTTGCCGCCTCGCCCCTGTCTCGAGCGACACCACGAATCCCGCCTGCGGCTCGCCCGGCGTGGCGCGGTCCACCACCAGCACGCTCTTGGAATCGGCCGTCCACCCCACTGCCGATCCACTCAGCGATGCATTCGATCCGGACACCCGCCTCTCCGCACCGCCGAGCGCCGAGATCACATAAACCTCGCCCGTCCGTCCCGGATTCCGCACAAATGCGATCTGCCGCCCGTCCGGTGACCACGCGGGCGTCGCGTCGCGCGCCGGCTGCCTCGTCAGCCGCACCGCATTCGGCGCGTCCACGACTTTTACATAGATATCGAAGTTATCCTCCGATTCCCCATTCCAGGAGAACGCCACCATTCCGCCATCCGGCGAGAGCGCCGGGCCGCTCTGCTCACCCGGATACGAAGCCAACGCCACGATCCGCACCGGCTCCCCCGGCCCATGGGCATGCACGGGCTTACGCATCGCCAGCCACGTCATTCCCCCCAATACCAAAACTGGAATGCAGGCCACCGCCCAAATCGTCTGCCTGCGCCGAGAGGGAGCTTGCGGCGCGCTGGACTCCACCGGCCGATGCTCGAAACGAGGAACGTAAGTTCCCTTGGGAATCGAAATCTCGATCGGATCGTTCCTGCCGCTCTCCCGGTAAAACTCCTCCAGCCGCGCGCGCAGTTTGTGCGCGTCTACACGCACCGTCGGGTCGGTGCGGGGATCGTAGCTCTCGCCCTTTCCATACGCGCCAACGCCAATGACATACTCTTTGACTTCATCGCCCCTGCCCGCCAGTTCCTCCTCCACCACGAACCGCAGGAATCCTGCCAGCCGGGTAGCGCTGACAAATTTCGGATCGGCCAGGATTCTTTCCACCTGGGCGCGAATTGCCACTGCTTCTTCTATCTCCCTCATAACGAACAACCGCAACGGTAGTCTTACACAAACAACGTTGTTCGTCACGTGGGAAAGGCAATATCTTTCCTAAGCCGGTCGAAACAACACAATGAATTTACGACTCCACTCGCTATTTGCGCACGCCGCCATGATCGCGTCGCCACGACTGGCGCAAAATCACGCCCGTTAACAACAGCTCTATCCCAGACTTCCATAAGGATCGATCAGAAATGTTTCACAAAACCAGTCTGCATGCCACTGTCTTGCGGTTGCCGGAATCAGCCCACCATGGCGTTGTCCGGATGGCTTGCGTCATTTTGCTCGCTTCCGCGCTGATTCCAGGTCTTTCGGCGGCGCCTGTCATTACTGGCATGGGGAATGCTGGAAGCAATATTTTGGCGAATTCCCCGCTGGCGCAAGGGTCGATCTTCATCATTTACGGGACAGGTTTGGGCCCAGCGACCCTTGCTACTGCTTCATCCGCTTTCCAGACCACGACGTTGAGCGGCACGTCGATTACGGTCACCGTGGGGACCATTACCGTGAACGCCCTCATGTACTACACATCCGACGGCCAGCTTGCGGCGCTGCTGCCCTCAAGCACGCCCACCGGCACGGGAGCTTTTACCGTCACCTACAATGGCCAAACCAGCCCCCCGGTCAATCGGGGCATAGCCGCAAGCAACGTTGGGGTCTTTACCATCACTTCCAACGGCCAGGGGCCGGCGATCGTGACCTACCCCGACTACAGCCTCGTGTCGGCCGCGAAAGGCACGCCCTGCGGAGGACCCAACACCTACTGTGGCGCGGCCAACCCCGGCGATACTCTCATCCTGTGGGCCACCGGACTGGGCCCCGTCAGCGGAAGCGATGCCGCCGGCGCCGGCTTGGGCCTTGCGATGCCGAATGTCCCGCTCAGGCTCTTTCTCGGCGGAGTGCAGGCCAACATAATCTACCAGGGCCGTTCCGGCTGCTGTATCGGGGAGGATCAGATTGTCTTTACCGTGCCGGCCAACGCACCCACCGGATGCGCCGTGCCGCTGGTGCTTCAGGTGGGCACCACCACCAATACAGTCAGCAATACCAGCTTGCTGCCGGTGGCAACCACAGGCCGCAACTGCACTGCCACGAATCCAGTGCAAGCCCCGCTCATTGCCTCAATTATGGAAACTGTCATGGCCAACCGGCCCCTCAGGATTGGCGAGATCTCGCTGCAGCATCAACTGAATGGATTCAACCCTCCTGTCTACCGTGACAGGGCTGGGTTCGAGTTCGTTCGGGTCACCAGTTACGTTCCGGGCACGCAGCCTTTCTTTGCCACTTGGCTTGACGAACAGCCCGTGGGCACCTGCAGCGTAAATGGCGGAACCGAACCTGAACCTCCTATCGGCGGCCTTGAGGGGATCAACGGCGGTTCCACTTATACCGTGTCCGGGCCCAATGGCGTCACGCCTATCACGTTGCCTTCCGGGCAATCGGGAATCGTACTCAGCGCGACGGGAACGTATTTGATTCCCGGAGTCTACACTGTTACGGGTCCGGGCGGTCCCGATAGCGGTCCAATCAACGCCTCCCTCACGATTCCCTCAGCACCTAGACTACTCACGCCGGTAAACAACAGCACCGTGACCCGCGCCAACGGGCTAACCGCAACATGGACAGGCGGAAGCCAAACCGGCAACCTCCGAATCCGGGTCTCGAGCTACGTTGACAGCGAAGCCACTATTGGCGCCGAGGCGATCTGCATTGCACCTGCAAGCGCGGGAACCTTCACCATTCCGCCCTATGTTCTACTGGCGCTTCCCGCAGGCGGCTTCGCCGGGTTCAGTATCGGTCCAGCAACCATCTCCCAACCGTACTCGGCGACCGGTCTCGACGTAGGAATTCTTGAATACCGCGATGAAGGCGTGGGCTATGGTTTCGGCGCGGGGACCGGTGGCTTCCGATTGCAATAAGCAAGACCGGGACGGACTAAAATAACGGACCCTGCGCCAGGTGATGCTCGGCTTGCCGGGCTAAAGCCCGGTGGTCTGAAAGGCCGCCCCATGATGTCCGCTCCGCCTATTTCGGATCCACCAGTATTCTGTCCACCTGGGCGCGAATTGCCGCGGCTTCTGCTATCTCCCTCATAACAATGAACGCAACGGTAGCCTTACACAAACAACCTTGTTCGTCACGTGGGGAAGGCCATATCTTTCTTAAGCCGGTCGAAACGACACAATGAATTTACGATTCCACTCGCTATTCGCGCTCGCCGCCACCCTGATGTCACCACTGGGGGCCCAAGATTTCACGGGGACGATCACTCTCACGGGCAAAACCCCCATTAACACCACGTTTACGCGCGGATACGCGGGCGTGGGGCAGGTGGGCAAGTCGGGATCCGCACTCATCCGCATCTCTCTGGCACAAGCCCTTTCCGAATCGGACTATAAGTCGGGCGAAGGCCCAATCGCCCCAACCATCACGTTCGCATTCAACCGCCTCGATCAGATCACCGCCTTCAGCGCCCAGGGTATTTCCGACCCTTCTCCAACCACCGTCGTTATCGGCGGCGGCGTCACGGGCGGCACGGGCGCGTACAACGGCGCAACCAGCCCAGGTGGGACTTTGCGGCTGACGCTCACGCGAACCCCCGCGCCAGAGAACGGCTATCGGCTCACGGTGACCGGCGCGGCAACCGTCGGGGGGCAGCCGGTGGATCTCGCGGTTACCGATGTTCTGCTGCTCCCGACGGGTACGACGATCAATCTGTTCGACCAGGAAACCGGCACGGCGAACATCACTCCCCTCGGAAGCGCAAATGCGGTGGTTCGCAGCCATCCGGATACCAACAACTGGCAGACGTCGCACTTCCTCGAAATCAATATCGCGCTCAACTTTTCTCCAACCGATATCCTGAGGCTTTTTCTCACGATCGAGGGCGAAGACGATGGATTCGGCCCCATTACGATCGCGGGAGGAACGGGCAAGTTTGCCGGAGCCTCGGGATCCGGGCGCATCGTGAGCACTACCAGTGCCGCCGGCAACGATGTCATCAACATCGCCGGAACCGTCACGCTTGCCGGCCCAACGACGCCCATTATTACGTCCGTGAATGCGGCGGGCGGCCTGGGGCAAGGCCCCCAGATCGTGCAAAACGGCTGGATCGAAATCAAGGGAACCCACCTCGTTCCCACCGCGACTCCCGCGGGAGGGATGTTCTGGAGCAATGCGCCGGAGTTCGCCCAAGGCATGCTACCCACCGGACTCGGCCCAGTCAGTGTCACCATCAACGGGAAGCCAGCCCATATCTGGTGGTTCTGTAGCGCGGCATCCGGGCCGTCGTGCCCGGCCGATCAGATCAACGTCCTTGCGCCGCTGGACGCCTATATCGGCCAGGTGCCGGTGGTCGTGAGGAACGGAACGGCAACCAGCGGCGTGGCCATCGTGAATAAGCTCAATACAGTTCCGGCGTTCCTGCTGTTTTCCGCAAAGGGCGAGGCCGTGGCCACGCACGCCGACGGCCGACTCCTTGGCGCGGCGTCGTTGTTTCCCGGTCTTTCCCTCCCCGGTGCGCGCGGCGAAACGGTTTCGCTTTGGGGAGCAGGCTTCGCCCTGCCGAAGGAAGCTCTGACCGCCGGCTCAGCGACTCAAAGCGGCACTTTGCCCGGACGACTCGCCTGTTTGCTTTCCGGCAAACCGGCCCCGGTTGCCGCCGCGCTGGTCAGCCCCGGCCTGTATCAATTCAATGTGACCATTCCCCAGGACGCACCTACCGGAGACAACCATTTCTACTGCACCTACGCAGACGGTGTAACGCCGGCCGTCCTCCTAGCCGTTCAATAGCCCAACTCTCACCCAAGCCCCACATTCCACCACCCCACCTCAAGTCCGCCACCCCCGCGCCCCACCTGGCAACCCCAAGCTCTTTTTCGTTATCCGCGTGAATCCGCGTCCATCCGCGGCCCAAATCTCCGGTCCCACCCC
>JBDTVQ010000243.1:0-10578 GCA_040007195.1 Acidobacteriota bacterium
ATGCAGCCCGTGCTCGACATGATCGCGCGCGTCGGACCGTCCGATGCCAGCGTCCTCATCACCGGCGAATCGGGCGTCGGCAAAGGCGTCGTCGCCCGCAGCCTTCACGAGCACTCGGCGCGTTCGCCCCGCGCCTTCGTCACCGTCAACACCGGCGGCCTTACCGAAAGCCTCTTCGAAAGCGAACTCTTTGGCCATGTCAAAGGCGCGTTCACCGATGCCCGCACGGACCGCACAGGCCGCTTCGAAATGGCCGACGGCGGCACCCTCTTTCTCGACGAGATCGCCAACATCAGCCTCGCGCAACAGGCGCGGATGCTGCGCGTGATCGAAACCGGCGAATTCGAACGCGTCGGTTCCTCGCGCACGCTCCGCGTCAACGCCCGCATTCTCTGCGCCACGAATGCCGACCTGCGCGCAGAATCGGCGTCCGGCCGCTTCCGCGAAGATCTCCTTTTCCGCCTCAACACCGTCGAGATCCACGTGCCGCCCATTCGCGAGCGTCGCGACGAAATCCCCGCTCTCGCCGCGCACTTCCTCGCCCAACACCGCGCGCGCTACCGCAAAGGCATCGACGGCTTCGAGCCGCAAGCAATTCAGGCGCTGCTCGCCCACCACTGGCCTGGCAATGTGCGCGAACTCGACCATTCCATTGAGCGCTCCGTGCTGATGTGCACCGCCCCGCTCATCCGCGCCGCCGACCTTGCCCTCAAAGCCAACCGGGCCGACGGCCCAGTGCCCTACGACGAGATGAGCCTCGAAGATGTCGAACGCCTCCTCGTGCAGAAGGCGCTCGCCCGCCATGACAACAACGTCAGCCAAGCCGCACGCGCCCTGGGCCTCACCCGCGCCGCGCTCTACCGCCGCATGGAACGCTACGGGCTATGAGCGACAGCCCGCTCATCGCCAAACCGCGCCTCACACTTCAGGCCCGCCTCACGCTGCTCTACTTCCTGGGCGCGGCGCCGTTCGCCGTGCTCGGCCTCGTGCTCCTTTGGCTCTCCCCCTACGAACCACGCACCAAGTGGACGCTCACCATAGTCACCGTCGGCTTTTGCTTCGCCTGCGCGGCAGCCCTGCGCGAACGCCTCATCCGCCCGCTGCAAACCCTCGCCAATATTCTCGAAGCCGTGCGCGAAGAAGACTATTCGATGCGCGCCCGCCGCACGCGTTCGGGCGATGTGCTCGGCGAAGTCATCCACGAAGTAAACACCCTCGGCGACATCCTCCGCGAAAAGCGCCTCGGGGCGATGGAAGCCTCGGCCCTTCTGCGGGCCGTCGTCGCCGAAATCGATGTCGCCATTTTCACCTTCGACCGTGAACAGCGCCTGCGCCTGGTGAATCGCGCCGCCGAGCGCCTGCTTGCTCAACCGTCCGAGCGCCTCCTCGGCCGCACCGCCGAAGCACTCGGCCTCGCCGAGTCCCTCGCGTCCGATTCCGAACAAACCATCCAGTACACCTTCCCTGGCGCGTCCGGCCGCTGGGTCTCGCGCACGCGGACTTTTCGGGAGCGCGGAGTCGCCCATCGCCTGCTGGTCATCGCCGACGTCACCCGCAGCCTGCGTGAGGAGGAACTGCAAGCCTGGAAGCGACTCGTGCGCGTCCTCGGCCACGAATTGAATAACTCGCTCGCACCCATCAAATCGCTCGCCGGAAGCACCCGCGCGCTGCTCTCCGCCGATCCACTCCCCGCCGATTGGCAAGCCGACGCCACTTCCGGCCTCAGCGTCATCGAGAACCGCGCTGAATCCCTCTCGCGCTTTCTCGATGCCTACGCCCGCCTCGCGCGGCTCCCACAGCCCACCAAGGTGGCGACGTCGATTGAAGACGCCATCGCCCGCGCCGCCGCCCTCGAAACCCGCGTCCCTGTCCACGTCATCCCCGGCCCCCCTATGGAAGTGCAAGCCGACGCCGACCAACTCGGCCAGCTCCTCATCAATCTGCTTCGCAACGCCGCCGAGGCCTCGCTCGAAAGCGCCACGCCCATCGAAGTCTATTGGACCCTCACCGCAACTACCCTCGATATCCTCATCCGCGACTCCGGCCCCGGCGTGGCCAATCCCGGCAACCTGTTCGTGCCCTTCTTCACCACCAAGCCCCACGGTACCGGGATCGGCCTTGTGCTCTCGCGCCAAATCGCCGAAGCCCACGGTGGCACGCTGTCACTGGAGAACCGTACCGGTACGGCGGGCTGTGAGGCGTTACTCAGGCTGCCTCTCTAAGGCACTTTTCCCGCTTACCATTCGGCTCCGCCTGCGTCTGCACCTGCGGAGGCCATCTCATGATCCCTGTCGCTCTCCTGCTTTTGCTCGCCGCGCGCTGGCCCGAAGCTAGTTCGCTGCCTAACGTGGATGAGTTCCACAACCAGGTGCTCCGCCGCTTCTCCGACGGCCGCGGCTTCGGCATGAGCCGCATCATTATGTGGCCGACGCTCGGCCAGCACTTCCGCGCGCCCATGGGCGCCAAGGTGGACTTCAAACCCGAGAACCCACGGGAAGCGGAGATCATCGGCCGCTGGTCGGAGGATGGCTGGCAAACCGGCCTCTACGTCTTCGGCGCCAGTGTCAGCGCCGAACCGGCCTCCGCCCTCCTCCACCGCGCACTCAAAGGTCCCGGCGTGCTCAACGAAGAGACTCCGCGCGCCGAACTCCCCAAATGGGCCGACGTCTACCCCATCGCAGCCGAGGCCATGAAGCGCTTCGAAGCCGGAGCAACTTCGCATACCGCTCAACTCAATGGCTGGACCCTCCATGCGCGGCCCGTTACGGCGACCAAAGAGTCATGCGCCCAGTGCCACAAATCCGAAACCGGGATCAGCGTCGGCGACACGCTGGGCGGGGTCGTCTACATGTACCGGCGATAGTACTTTCTGGCGAGGCTCTAAGGTCTCAATCTCGCTTGCTAAACTAACATCCGCGCGTATGCTTGAGTAGAACAGACTCCGGGTCTGTCGGGAGGCCACCCATCATTCCTGTCGCGATACTGCTTCTGTTCGCCGCACGCTGGCCCGAAGCCACCTCGCTCCCCAACGTCGACGAATTCCACTCCCAGATGCTCTATCGGTTCCTGGAAGGCCAAGCATTTGGATTGAGCCGTGTAATTAGATGGGACACGGTTAGCCAGCACTTCAGGGCTCCCAAAGGAGCGAGAACGGATTTCGCGCCCGAGAACGACAATGAGCGAGACATTGTCGCGCGCTGGTCCAGCGGCGACTGGCAAGTCGGGCTTTATGTATTTGGCACGGCAATCAAGATCGAGCCCGAAGCAGCGAACTCCCATCGTGCGCTGAAAGGCCCAGCACTACTCACGGAGAACACGCCACGTGCCGACCTCCCGGCTTGGCACGACGTCTATCCCGTCGCCGCCGAAGCCATGCTTCGATTTCAGTCCGGCGCAACTTCATATACAACCATGCTCAATGGTTGGATCCTGCACTCCCGCCCTGTTGCAGCCGCCAAACAGACCTGTGTCGAGTGTCACACCTACGGACCGGTACGAATCATTTCCCGGAACGCCTCATCCCGGAAGCCCCCGACCCTGATAGTTGGCGACCCGCTCGGTGGTGTCATCTACATGTACCGGCGAGAGGCAGGCCTCAAATGAGTTTCAAACGCTACGCGGTGGTCATCGAACAAACATCAACGGGATACTCGTCCTATTCGCCGGATGTCGCCGGATGCGCTGCGGCGGGCGACACCGAAGAAGAGACTCGCCGTAACTTCCAAGACGCGTTAGCCGCGCACATCGAAGCGATGCGCGAAGTAGGCGAGCCCGTTCCGGAGCCGCATACGTGTGTGGATTACGTCGAAGTCGCTGCCTGATCCGAGGGGTCTACTCGTACCGCAGCGCCTCAATTGGATCGATCTCGGCCGCCTTCATCGCCGGATAGATCCCGAACAACACACCTACCGCCACCGACACGCCGAACGCGATGATCACCGACGCGGGCGAAACGATCGTCTTCCACTCCGCCGTCTGGGCGATCACCCACGATAGAAACATCCCGAACGCCACGCCCAACAGCCCACCGCCCGTCGAAATCAGGATGCTTTCTGTCAAAAACTGTCGAACAATGTCTTTTCGCCGCGCACCGGTAGCCCGGCGAATACCGATCTCGCGCGTGCGCTCCATCACCGTTGCAAGCACGATGTTCATAATCCCGATGCCGCCGACGAGCAATGAAATCGCCGCAATGGCCACCATCACGTAGGTAAAGATCGTCTGCGTCCGCCGCTGCTGTTCGAGCAGCGCCGCTGGAATCGTCACCGCGAAATCCTGCGTGTTGTTGTGCGTCGAATTGAGCACCGCCGTCACTACACGCGCCGCTTGCACGCTGTCGGCGTCCAGCTTCAAGCGGATGTCGATGCCATCCAGTTCGTCTTTCAAATAACTGCTCATGTCCCAGAATCGGTAGCGAAACGTGTTGAACGGGATGTAGACGATGTTGTTCAGGTCTTCCATCTTGCCGCCCGAACTCTTGGCCGTCGCGGGAATCGTCTCGGCCAGCACGCCGATCACTTCCAGCCAGTTGTCGTTCACCTTGACGAACTTGCCGATGGCGCTCGAATAGCCGAGCAAGCTCGTCTTCGCGCCTGTTCCCAGCACGCACACCGAAGCACTTGCTGCCTCGTGCTCCTCGGTGAAGAACGAACCTTCGAGCAGCCGCAGGTTGTGGATCGTCGAATAGTTCGGCGAAACTCCGATCAACTCCGGCGTATCGCCGGTCGGTTTTGGCAGTACGCGCGCGGGGCGCAGCGAGCGCCGCGGCGACAGCATTTCCATCCCGTCGATATTCGATTTCAGAATCCGAAGGTCGCGCTCCGTTAACCCAGGCGACGAGCGCCTACGCTGCTGCAGCTCTTCTTCGCTCGTTACCGGGCGCGAATCGATTAAAACATTTCGTACACCTAATGTTTCAATGAACCGCAGCGACTCTTCACGCGCGCCCGCGCCGATGGACAGCATCCCGATCACCGACCCGACACCGAACACAATGCCCAGCGCGGTCAGGAAAGTGCGTGTCTTCTGGGCCCGTAAATTGTCGATCGCCAGGAATATTTCGGTCGTCATTTTTTGCCGAGCGCCGACATCGCTCCGCCGCCTGCCGCTTTCTTCTGGCTCTCTTCCGGATTCGCCATCGCCACCAACTGGCCTTCGTTCAATCCCTTGATCACCACCTGGCTCTCGCTGCGCTGCACCATCTCGATGTCCTTGGGCCGGTAGCCGTCGGGCGTTTTCACGTACACGTACTTCCGCCCCTCGGCCTCAAACAGCGCCTGCGCGGGAATCCACGTCACGCCCTTCGCCAGGCCCGTCGTGATACGCAATTCCACGCTCATGCCCGGCCGCAGCTCGGCTACGGGATTCTCAATCGCCACGCGGCAATCGAAGTGGCGGTCCCATGGCGGACCCGCCGTTCCGCCGATGGTCTTGATTTTCCCGAGCAGCTTCTTGCCCGGTGCCGCGACAACCGACAACTCCGCATGCTGACCCACGCCGATGTGTCCGCGATCCAACTCGCCGATCCGCGCTGTCGCTTCCCAATTGCTCAGGTCCGGGATCTGCGCCACAGCTTTTCCCGGCCTTGCGATATCGCCCACCTGGTACGGCGGCAGATACATGCCCCAACGCAGGTTGCCCTCATCGTTCTGCTGAATCGCCGCATAGCCGGGCGCCTTGGCTTTCAGCGTCATGGCCTCGATATTCTTCCGTGCCGTGTCGGCCTTCACCTTTGCCTTCGCCTGCGCCGCTTCCTGAATGGCGATGCCACTACGCGCGGTGGCCATGCGGTTCGTCAGATCCTTCTCGATTTTCTGCAACTGATCTTTTGCAGCCGCAAGCGCCATCTCGTTCTGGCGCACCAGCAGTCGCGGCAGAATTTCGTTGCGCTGCATTTCGATATCGGCCAGTTGCACATTTGCCTGTGCCTGCAGTACGGCGTAGCGCGTCTCTTCTTCCTTGGCATCGGCCTCGGCCTTGGCCTGTACAATCTGCTGCTCGGCCTCGGCGAGATCGGCCTCGGCTTCGCGCAGTTTGAACTCCTGCTCGGTGGTGTCGAACTGAACCACCGCGTCGCCTTCCTTCACCATCTCGCCGTTCTGCCGCAGCATCGTGATCGCAGCCGGCTGGCCACCGGTCATCGGCACCGACAGCATCTGCGTGTTGCCGCCCTGCAGTTCGCCGCGCGCCGTGATCATGAACTCCACGTCGCCGCGCTTCACCGAAGTCGCGGGAACTTCCATGCTCTTTGCCTGCGTAACGGCCGGCGCCATCTTCCATGCGCCAAATCCGATCAGCCCGAGCAATGCCAGTACGATTGCTGCGCGGATCATGTCGCCGCCTTCTTCTCTGGTTCCTCGGTCGCCACCAGCGTTCCCTCCGGCAGACCCTTCACGGCTACCTCATCCGGATTGCGTGCCTCGACTTCCACCTCCACCGGCTGGTACACGCCCTTCTTGCTCACATACACAACAGGCTTGCCGTTCATGGTGAAGATGGCTTTTGCGGGCACGCTTAACGCATTCGGGATGCGGCGCAGCACCACGTCCATGCGCCCGTTCATGCCCGGCAATAGTTTGCTGCCCGGTTCCTTGATCTTGGCGTAGCCGCGGAAACTCCTTGAGGGCGGCCATTCCCAACCCATCTCGGTGAGCGGTGATAACTGAACCAGGCTCGCCGCAAACGTCGTCTCCGGGAGCGAGTCGATGCGCACGCGCGTCTCCTGATCCACCGTCATCTGCCCGCGGTCAATCTCCTCGATCTTGCCTTCCATCTCGAGCGTCGCCAGATCCGGAATTTCGCCCAGCACGCTGCCCGGCCACACCTGGTCGCCCACCTTGAACGGTTTGGCGTTCATCCAGCCTTGCGAGAAGTTCTGCAGGAAGTTCACAACGCCGACGATCGGCGCCTTCACTTCCATACGGCCCAGACGTCCGCGCGCCAGTTCCACATCGTCGGCCGCCTTGTCCCGCTGCCGCTTCAGCGAGGCAACTTTCGCCGCATTGGATGCCTCGTTGAATTTCAACTTTGCCGACTGCACCAACAGCTTCTGCTGCGCCAACCCCTGGTCCACGCGGCTTTCTTCGCCCTGCAGCCGACTGACGATCTCCGCCTTCGACACCTCGATCTTGGCCTTTTCCAACTGGTATTCGGCCTCGCTCAGATCGCGCTTGTCCTGCTCCAACTGCAGGCGTCCTTCGGCTTCAGCCTGGCTCAACGCCGCTTCGGCCTGCGTCATCGTTGCGATCTTCTCGTCCATCTGCTGCTTGGTGCTCGAAGGGTCGAACCGCACCACCGGATCGCCTTCCTTGACGGGCGATCCCGCAGCCGCCATCCAGACAATGCGCAACTCCGGCACGTTTAGCGGCGCCGTAATCTGCACCGTCCGCCGGGCCTTCAATTCGCCCCGGCAGCGCACGGTGACGAGAAACTCGCCCTTGCGCACCGGCGACGTCGGAAGTGACTGCGCCGCCTGCACTGTTGTGAACCGGTACAGGCCGAAGCCAGCACCCCCCAATCCACCCAACACTACAAGCGTGCTCAGCACCTGCCGGATTTTCATGGGATCACCACCACGGCAGCCGACAAGTCGGGCAACAGTCTTGGATCGCTAGCCAGCAGCCGGAACCGTGCGCGGAAGTTTCGCACCGGGCTGCCCAGCGCCGTCGTCGCCACGGGGCTCGCGGAATCGAAAACAGCATCGAACGTCAGTCCTGGGTAGGCGTCCAGTTGCACATGCGCCTTCATGCCAGGCTTCATTCGCGTACCGTCGGGTTCGCCCAACTGCGCGTCCACCACCATCTCGCTGGGGTCGAAAATCTTTAGCAGCGGCTGGCCCGGCCACAACTGGTCGCCTTCCCGCGGGTGCCCCATGGTGCCGCCCTTCCAGATGTTTTCGAGCGCAATCATGCCGCCCAGGGAAGCCTTCACGGTGAGCTTCTGTTCGCTCGCCTTCGCCCGCTCCAGCGCTACCTTCTGGCGCTCCTGCTGCAACTCTAAAATGCGCAACGCGGCCGCCTCGGCCCTCACCCGCGCCTCATGCGACTTCTTCAGGCTTTTCACCCGGTCCGTCGCACTCGCCGCCTTGATTTCGTTTTTCTTGCGCTCGACGTCGCTCAGCACCGGACCCTTCTTGAGCTGGATGAGCGCCTTGCTCAAATCGGCTTCAGCTTGCTTGAGATCGGAGACGCGCTTCTCCGCCTCACTCTGGTTCTGCGCGGCCTTCTGCTTCACCTGATGCCCGAGGTCGTCGAACCTTGCCTCGACCTCCATAATGTCGTCCAACAGTCGAGTATTGTCGAATTCGGCCAGCGTGTCGCCCTCTTTCACCTTGGCCCCGTTTTCGGCCATGGTGACCAGGGTCAACCGGTTGCCCATTGGCGATGCGGAGACCATGGCGATCTGCGGAGTCTGAATCGAGAACACCCGAACGGCCCGCACCAGGCCAGTAATTCGGACAGCGCCGGGAGGCAACAGCTCTTTCGGCTTTTGTTCTACAGGAGTGTTGTCTGCCTGTACCCGCTTCGGACTTTTTTCGCAGCCGCAGAGAAACACCAAACCTGTGAAGATGGCGCACACTGCCGGCCACGCGCGGGACATCGTCGGCCTCCTGTTCGGAAAGATAGACGTGCAACTGGACTAAAAAGTTGAGACTATTTTCGGAAATCCGGGTTAGCAACCGGACTTACTTTTCCGGACGGGCCTTAGTTCTGGCCAACCTTACGGGCCAGGACATCCATATCGGCCTTCATCGCCGCGTCGCCGGCTCCGTTTACGTGCCCGATCTCGCGGCGCGCCAGTTCCTTGTTCCCGTTGATCGCGGCCACGTGCGCCAGCACATAGCACTGATACACACCGTGGTCGGCGGCATCGTGCGACCTCTGCGCGTCGGCCAGCGACTCCGCCAGATTTCCCAGTTGCAGCAGCGCATAAGAGCTCAGCAGCCGTAGCGATGAGTTCGATGGATTGCGATCGTTCAAGGCGGACAACCGTACCAACGCCAACTTGTGATCGCCCTGTTTCATGAGGGCAACCGTGTCCTCTACAGTCTTCCGGTCGGCGTCGCCCAGCGAACTGAGCGGCCCCATCACCCGGGCATAGTCGAAACCCATCGGCAACGTTGCCGCCTGCGGCGACTGCCCGCAACCAATGAGCAACACCAGGAGGGCAATCAACGCGACACTCTTCGTCACTTTTCGACACATTACGACACCTCTCGCAGCTTTGCCTGTGCCTTTTTCGGCAACCCGGCCACAACCAAATCGTAGGAGCCGCGCAACAGGGCCTTCAACTCGTTCCGCCCCATCGTGCACTCGTGCTGAAATGCCACCCATTTTGCCCGGGCCAGGTAGGGAGCCGGAATGATACCCGGCTGTTCGAGCAGTTCGGCAAACTGTTCGGGCGTTACCTTGAAAGACAGCCACACCCGAGAGGGCTCCAGGCTAGTCACGGCGAACATTTTCGACTCCACTTTGAACACAAGGTCATTGCCCCACTGAACCTGTTCCGTTGCACCAGGAAATCCGAGACACACCGTGCGCAGCCACTCGATCGGGACAGGCATGTTGTACTAGCTTTCCTTTTTCGGAGGCGGCAGCTTGGCCACGCGTTTCTTTACATCGGCGGAACGTTTATCGTCTTGCGCCAGATCGAGAAACTGTTCAAATGCGGCGCGCGCTTCGGCATCTTGCTTCAGCTTCTCCCGCGCCTCGCCCAAACGGAACCACGCTTCCGCGTCTCCGGGGTTCCACTTAGTCGCTTCTTCGTAGCGCAACGCGGCGGCTTTGTAGCTTTTTTTCTTCCAATAGAAGTTGCCGATGCGCGTTTCTTTTTCCGCTTGCAGCGGGTTGAATGCGTACTCTTTCGGCTTGGCGGCCTCATCCTCTTCGGGGGGTTCGACCTCGAGTACCTGCGGCTTTTCGCCCTGCTTTGCCGGGCGCTGCTGTTTCAATTCTCCCTGCTGGGCAAACCCCGTCCCCAGGGCTCCCACAAGCACGATAATCGCTGCCGCATGACTCACGCGTGTCACAATTTGAGTATAGTTCTCCATGCCTCAACAGAGCGTTGTTCAGCTTCGTGAAAAGGCTTCCCAACTGCCTACCGATCCCGGCGTCTACCTCTACAAAGACGAAGCGGGCAAGATTTTGTATGTCGGTAAGGCGAAAAACCTCCGCAGCCGCGTGCGTAGCTACTTTCTGGAGGAGCGACTGGCCGACGCCCGCACCGGCACGCTCATCATGGAAGCGCGCGATGTCCACTACATCCTGGTCGACAACGAAAAGGAAGCACTGGCGCTTGAGAATAACCTGATCAAGCAGTACAAGCCGCGCTTCAATATCCTGCTGCGCGATGACAAGACCTACCCGTACATCCGCCTGACCAGTGAAAAATTCCCCCGCGTATACGTCACCCGCCGCCTGCGCAAGGGCGAGCAGTATTACGGCCCGTACTTCCCCGGTAACCTCGCGCACCGTTTGATCAATTTCATCCACCGCAGCTTCAAGGTGCCCAGTTGCCGCGTCGACCTCACGCGCAACCACGCCGCACCGTGTCTCGAATATCACATCCACCGCTGCCTCG
>JBDTVQ010000244.1:0-10462 GCA_040007195.1 Acidobacteriota bacterium
CTGAGCTCGTTCATCAATCCAAAAGAACGGATCGTTACCATCGAGGACGCCGCCGAGCTTCAACTCCGCCAGCCTCACGTTGCGCGCCTGGAAACACGGCCGCCGAACCTGGAAGGCAACGGTGCCGTTCGCCAGCGCGAACTTTTGATTAATAGCCTCCGAATGCGCCCGGACCGGATTGTCGTCGGCGAGTGCCGCGGTGAAGAAGCGTTGGACATGTTGCAGGCAATGAACACGGGCCACGACGGCTCGTTAACAACCGTGCACGCCAACTCGCCCCGCGACGCCGTGTCCCGGCTCGAAGTCATGGTTTCGCTCGCCAACGGGAATATGCAGCTAATCAGCATCCGCCAGCAGATTGCCAGCGCCGTAAATCTTTTGGTCCAGGCCTCGCGACTGAGCGATGGTTCCCGCCGCGTCACCAGCATTACCGAAGTAACCGGAATGGAAGGCGAAGTGGTTACCCTGCAGGACATTTTCGTGTTCGAGAAGCGTGGCCTGACTCCCGAAGGCCAGGTCGTCGGCCGGTTCGCCGCCACCGGAATCCGCCCGAAGTTCTACGAGAAGCTTCTCTCGGCCGGCATTCGACTGCGGGCCGACATTTTCGACGAAGTTCTCGAGGTTTGAAGAGGAGCCCATATGAGCTTTCTACTAATCGTTCTATGTTTCTGGCTCGTTTCCGTCGGCGCATGGATTGTCGTAACAAAATACTTCCGTAGCGCCGACGTCGACAAAATGAAAAGTCGTGTCCTGAATACGGAGGATGAGAAAAAGAAAAAGAAGCGGACAAAAGAACAGGGCTCTCCAATTCAGCTCATCCAAAGCGAGGACAAGACGACCGGAAAGGTAGTCATGCACCTCATGCGGCGGTTCGATCTGACGAATCGACTCAACACGCTGCTGGAGCAAGCTGGCCTGAAGTGGCGGCCCGCCCGATTGGTTCACTCCTGTCTCGGACTATTTCTAATAGGATTCCTCGCTGCCCGATTCATGTTCAACGTGCCGTATGTGACCGTTCAAGTAATTACCGGACTCTTCGCCGGCCTCATCCCGGTCATGTACGTTCTGCGGGTCCGCAATAAACGTATGCACCGCTTTGAGGAACAGTTTCCCGACAGTCTGGAATTTGTTGCGCGATCGATGCGCGCCGGGCACGCGTTCTCGGTATCCCTTGAGATGCTGCACCGCGAATTTCAAGAGCCACTTTCGGGTGAGTTCCGCCGTACCTTCGATGAGCACAACCTGGGACTGCCTCTGGATCACGCCCTGTTGAAGTTAGCCAAGCGCGTCCCTATTCTGGACGTCCACTTCTTTGTCTCCGCGGTCTTGCTGCAAAAGCGCACCGGCGGTAATCTGGCTGAAATTCTCGACAAATTGGCGTATGTCATCCGTGAGCGCTTCAAACTACGCGGCAAGATTAGGGCCATCAGCGCCCACGGTCGCATGACCGGACTCGCGCTCACAATGATCCCCGTCGGCGTTGCCGTCCTCATGTTTTATGCCAACCCGGAGTATGTGAGCTTCTTCGTTGAGGACGAGATCGGCAACTACATGATGGGGACGGCGATCTTCCTGCAACTGGTGGGATATGCGATTATCCGCAAGATTGTGTCGATCGAGGTCTAACTTATGTCATTAGTGGTCAGCTCGCTTTTATTCCTGCTTGTGGCGGTCCTGGGCGCGGCGCTCGGCATGAAGCTGTATGTGAAGCCGAAGGAGGCCATCGAGCGCGTGACCGGAACGGGAATGGTGCGCGAGGAAGAAGCCCCCATTCACCCCAGCCTCGTGTTTCACGAGTTGGTCAAGAAACTGGGCACGCTGCTGCCGGTGAATCCCAAGGACGCCGGTGTGATTCAGCGCAGAATGATTCGCGCCGGCATCCGGAATCCCAACGCCATTAAATATTTGTATGGAGCCAAAGTGATCTTTGGCGTCGCCCTTCCTGTCTTGATGAGTATGGCTGTCGCCAACACGAGTTCGGACCCGGCAAACAAGGTTTTGGCGGTCTTGGCAAGCGCCGGCCTTGGGTTCTTTGCACCCAACGAATACATCAACTTACGGGTAAAAAAGCGGCAGAAGGAGATCAAGAAGGGGCTGCCCAACGCGCTCGATTTGCTCGTGGTTTGCGTCGAGAGCGGCCTCGGCTTGGACCAGGCGATGGTGCAGGTAGCCAAGGACCTTGAGCATGCCCATCCGGATATTACCGAAGAGTTTGCGATGGTCAACTATGAACTTAAAGCGGGAAAACGCCGAATTGAAGCTTTGAGGAACCTTGCTGAGCGATCCAATGTGGACGATCTCAAAAAACTGGTTGCTGTGTTGATTCAGGCCGACCGCTTCGGAACTGGCATCGCGCAGAGTTTGCGCGGCCACGCGGATTTTATGCGAGTTCAGGCAAGGCAGATTGCCGAAGAGAAAGCGGCGAAGTTGGGCGTAAAGCTCGTCTTCCCCATCTTCTTCTGTATCTTGCCTTCACTGTTTGTTGTAACTGTGGGGCCCATGGTGGTCAAGATCATCCGGGACCTGATCCCGATGATGAACAAGATGTAGTAGGTCTTTTGAAAGGAGAGAGGTGATGGATAGCTCGATGATTCGGATCGTTTGTTCGGTGTTGGCCGTTCTTTTCCTGGGTGTCATTATCATGCGCCGCAAGAAGAACGTCGACGAATAAGTTGCGTCAGCCCATCCAGGCTTCGGGGCTGAGTAGGCATACGGCTGTGACCCCTGCCTGGGCTCCTCCAGACGGTCAGGCGGGGGTCACAGAACGAGAGACAAGAAGTTACGAAACTAGAAATCGCTGCAGCCGATGCGCGGATCTGCCGGCGAAACAAGGGATGAATTGTAAGGGAGTGAGCGTTATGCACACCATGGCTGGGAACCGGCTCATGTCGGAGAGAATGATCTTACTGTTAGTGACCGGGCTATTGATGGCCTCTCCCGCACAGAGCGGCACATTTGGCCGGGTAGTGGCAATCGGCGGCCATGCCTCCGATGTTGCTTTGGACGAGCCCCGAAACGTATTGTATGTGGCCAATTACACAGCGAACCGGATCGAGGTAATGTCGCTCGGCGATGGGACGATTCAAACGTCCTTCAACGTCGCCTCGCAGCCTTCCTCGCTCGCGCTGTCGCCTGACGGACGATTTCTCGTAATTGGACACTATGGAAACTTCACGGCCCCAAGCGCGCCGACGAACGCGCTGACCGTTATCGATCTGACCTCGCGCGCGCGCCAGACTTTCGCTCTCGGCAACGCCGCATTAGGCGTAGCCTTCGGCATCGACGATCAGGCACTGGTGGTTACCACCACTGAATTCCTGATGTTCGATCCCGTCACGGGAACGACGACCTTACTTTCGACCGTCAGCGATCTCGCCGCGAAAACACTGCCCCAGCCTCCGGCGAGCTTCCCCCCGAACATCATCGCGGCCTCTGTGGCTGCCTCGGGCGACCGGAAGTTTATTTACGGTCTTACCGACACCTTCACATTCAGCTATGAGGTGGAGCGGAAGTCGATCGCCATTCGCGGGTACACCTCCACGCCCACCATGGGACCGCGGGTTGTGGCCGTCAATCGTGATGGATCGTACTACCTGTCAGGTTGGGTGCTCAGGGACCGGCGTGGCCGCAATCTGGCGCAGTTTCCCGATCCGGCCGGCCTACTCAACGTGGGTAGCCATGCGATTGACACCGACCGCCACATCGCCTACTCGCAAGTAGGACAGGGCACCGCGGCCGACACGGCTCCCCCAATTCTGCAGATTGTCGATACTGACAACCTGAACGTTCGAAAGCGCGTCCAACTCGCGGAAAACCTTGCCGGAAAGAGCGCACTGAGCTCGGACGGATCCACGATGTACGCTATTTCCGATAGCGGTGTCACCATCCTCCCTGTGGGCCAGCTCGATCAAGCCCCCCAGGTATATGCAACGGTTGAGGATCTTGTGTTCCGTGGGAACTTTTGCGACAGGCGCGTAGCCAGCCAGGAGATTGGAATTCTGAGCACCGGCGGGTCGCCGACCGACTTCGTACTGACTTCAGATTCGCCCGGAATCGTAATCACCCCTTCGCGAGGTGTGACTCCGGCGACGGTCCGCATCTCAGTCGATCCTGCGACCTATCAAAATGTGAAAGGCACCGTCAGCGTGCAGATCACCATCAAGTCCGATACCGCAGTGAACGTGTCGAGCCCGATTCGCCTTTTGATCAATAATCGCGAGCCCGACCAGCGTGGAACCTTTGTGAACGTTCCCGGTAAGCTTGTCGACCTTCTCTCGGATCCTGTTCGCGACCGATTCTATGTTCTGCGCCAGGACACCAACGAAGTAATGGTATTCGACGGCCGCAGCTATCAACACGTGAAGACGCTTCGCACGGGCAACACGCCCACTCAGATGGCGATCACATTCGACCGCCGCTGGCTGATTGTCGGTAACGACAACTCGCAGATCGCCAACGTCTTCGACCTCGAAACACTGGAAGCCAGCGAGCCGATCTTTTTCCCCGGGGGCCACTATCCCCGGTCGATCGCCAGTTCCGGAAACGGATTTCTCGCCGCAACCCGGGTCGCGGGACCGATTCACAAGATCGACCGCGTCGATATGGCGACTCGCACGGCATCCGAGTTGCCCACGCTGGGCGTCTACGAGAACAATATCAACATCAACACGATGCTGGTCGCGTCACCTTCCGGCAGTTCGATTCTCGCCGCGCAGGCCGACGGCAATGTGCTGCTGTACAACGCAAACGTAGACTCCTTCACGATTTCGCGTAAGGATCTGGCGGCTTTATCCGGCGCGTATGCCGCATCGAGCTTCGACAATTTTGTGGTCGGCAACCGCCTGCTGAATGCGTCTTTGGTGACGATGCGCAGTTTCGAAACGAATACGGGTCTGAGTTCGGGATTCGCCTTCGTCGGCGAGACGGGTTTCCGCACAACCGCTCCCGATGCGTCCAGCCCCGGAGTGATCCAGCGCGTGGATGTCAACTCAGGTGGCACCACCCGTCCTACGCGCATGGCCGAGGCGCCGCTGCTTGGCTCCACCGGGGCGGCGTTCACGCGAACGGTCGCTCCGCTGTACAGCCGCAACGTGATCGTCGCTCTGACGACCTCCGGTTTCACGGTGCTCCCTTGGGACTACGATTCCGCGGTGGCATCGCCTCGCGTCAGCAAGGTGCTCAACGCAGCCGACAATTCCACCGGTCTTTCCCCGGGCGGGTTGATCAGCCTGTACGGCTCCGATCTGAGTCCCGTGAATCTGGCTTCGCGCGAGTTGCCCTTGCCGACCGCGCTCGGTGAAAGCTGTTTGACCGTAAACGGAATTCCGACGCCGGTCCTGTTTGTCTCACCGGGCCAGATCAATGCCCAGATGCCTTTCAACGTGGAAGGCAACGTGACCATGATTCTGCGCACACCTGGCGGCGTCAGCGACAATTATAACCTCGTCGTCCGCTCGGCAGCTCCGGGAGTTTTCCGCGCCACAATCGACGGCAACAATGACGTGCCGACCGTCGTCCGCGCCCGCAACAACGAAGTAGTCACCCTCTCCAATCCGATCCGCCGAAACGATCCGCTCGTCATCGTGCTGACCGGTTTGGGAAAGACCTACCCGGCGATTGACGCCGGCATTCCTGCCCCAGGCGACCCGCCCCTGGCAGCGCTCGCGCAACCGACAGTGAGCTTGGGCGGAGTGCCCCTCGCAGTCAGTTTTGCCGGCTTGAGCCCCGGCCAAGTCGGTGTCTATCAGATCAATGCCGACGTTCCCAATGTCATTCCCACCGGAGTCGACATCCCCTTGACCATCACTGCCGCAGGATCGAGCACGACACTTGCCGTGCGGGTTGTGAACTGATCCGAGAGAGATTGGAGTAGACGCAAATGTTGAACAACACTTTCAAACGCTCGAAGTACGTCTTCGCGATGGCCGCGCTCTTTACGCTCCCCGCAATGGCTCAGAAATGGGAGTTCGGCGCCGGCGGCGGCGCGAGCTTCTACACCAACAAGGACGTAGTCAATCGCGCCGGAACGGCGGAAACCGGATTCAGCCCCGGCTACACAGCCACCGCTTGGCTCGGTCAGGACAGTTTCAATCACGTTGGAGGCGAAATCCGATATCACTTTGCCAAGAACGACTTGAAACTCTCCTCCGGTGGCACGAAGGTCGGCTTTTCCGGCAATTCGCACACCGTTGGATACAACGTCCTGATCCACACGAAACCGAAATCCGCCAAGATTCGCCCCTATGTGCTGTTCGGTGGCGGCGTCAAGATCTTCCGCGGCAGCGGCGCTCCTCGCGCTTCGCAACCGCTCAGCCAGTACGCTGTTTTGACCAACACGGACCAGCCCAAGCCCTATGTTCAGTTTGGCGCGGGCGTCAAAGTGAACATGGGCCAGCACCTCTATATCCGGGCGGAATTTACAGACCAACTCTCGCCGTTCCCAGAGGATGTCATCTACCCCGTGCAGAGTGGATCGCTTTCCGGATGGATCCACAACTTCCTGCCGGTGTTCGGTATCGGCATCTCCTTCTAGGCAGACGCTCGCCGCTGGAATCGCAAAAGGGGCGCAGCCACTTGCTGCGTCCCTTTTCCATTTCCAATTTGTGCTGAAATGCAAATTGGGAATCGCAGCTGATTTTGTATTGATCGTCGTCGCCGGATTCTTCGGCGCAATGCTGGCACGTGCTCTGCGAATGCCCCTTCTCGTGGGTTACGTTGCCGCCGGAGTGATGGTTGGTCCCAACACGATCGGCCCCACTGTCGGTGAGTTGCACGAAATCGAACTGCTCGCTGAAATTGGTGTCGCCCTCCTCCTGTTTTCGCTCGGAATGGAAATCTCCCTCCGCGACTTGCAGGCGGTCAAGCGTATTGCTCTCATTGGCGGAACCATCCAGGTCGTCTTGACCGCAAGTCTGGCGGCTGCCGCCGGCATCCATTGGCTCGGCATGCCCACAACCGATGCTGCCTGGTTCGGGGCCATGGTCGCGCTATCCAGCACGATGGTCGTCTTGAAAACCCTGTCTGTTCGCGGGGTCACCTCGACACTCGCCAGCCGGGTGATGATCGGCCTCCTCGTCTTGCAGGATCTCGCCGTCATTCCAATCCTCATCATTCTTCCTGGCATCTCCAACCTCCAAGGCGCACTGTCCGGTCTGATCCGCCCCGTCGCCATCGCGGCCGCATTCCTTGCGGGCATGGTGATCGTGGGCACCCGGCTACTGCCCTTGTTGCTGCACAAAATCGCCTTGTGGGGGTCACGCGAACTTTTTCTGGTCGCCGTCGTGGCGGCCGGCGTCGGAACGGGATACATCGCGCACATGCTGGGTCTATCGTTCGCACTGGGAGCCTTTGTCGCCGGCATCGTGATGAGCGAATCCGAGCTCAGCCATCAGGCATTCAGTGACGTGGTTCCCCTTCGTGACATCTTCGGGTTGCTGTTTTTCGTCTCGGTCGGCATGTTGCTCGACCCCGGATACGTGTCCGCGCACGGTGGGCGGGTTGCGGCTACGGTCGGGGCAATCATTGCGGGCAAGGCCATCCTCTTTTTCGCGCTGGCGCGCGCATTCGGATATCGCAACATGGCGCCGTGGCTGATCGGGCTGGGACTTGCGCAGGTCGGCGAGTTCAGTTTTGTGCTGGCCCGCAGCGGCCTGGCCACGGGCATGCTTTCCAAGAGCACCTATGACCTCGCACTCACCTCCACCATCATCACCATGGGCCTTTCGCCGATGGTTTCCGCCGCGGCTGTCCCGCTCGGCCGCTGGTGGCGCGGGCGTTCCGCTGCTCTCCCCGCCCCCGTTGCCGACGCAGCCGCGATCGAGGCGCCAAAGGAGGCGCTACAGAACCACGTCATCGTTGCCGGTTACGGCCGCACCGGCCGCGCAATTGCCGCCGCACTGAAATCCGCGGGCGTGCCCTTTGTGGTAATCGAGTTCGATCACGCCTCCTATCACGAGGCGACCCATCGAGGCTACCCTGCCCTTTGGGGCGACACCACCAGCCCGGAAATTCTCCGTGCCGCTGGTATCGAAAAGGCGGCCGTCGCGGTCATGGCCGTCCCCGACCAAAGCACCATTCGCCTCTGCGTGGAGCGAGTGAAGGCCACCAATCCCCGCGTTGCCGTCGTCGCGCGAGCCGTACGGGAGCATCACATTGCCGAACTGAAGCGGCTAGGTGTTGCAGCCACTGTCCAACCCGAGTTCGAAGGCGGGCTCGAAATGGTCCGCCAGGCCCTCCTCCTCTATGGACGCTCCGACGACTCCACGCGCGTTCTCATGACTCTGATCCGGCGAGGTCTATACGAAGAAGGACTAACTGACGAACAGTTGCGTGAAAGCCGGTTTTAGGGTGTAATCTTCTGAACACTGTGAACTACGAGGGGAAGAGGGTACTGGTAACGGGTGGACTCGGCTTCATCGGGAGCAATCTCGTTCTGCGATTGGCGGAACTGGGCGCTCGCGTGACAGCCGTGGATTCGTGTGTCCAGGGATGCGGCGCCAATATCTTTAACGTCGCACCCGCGGCAGCCAAAATCGAAGTGCTCAAAGCCGATATCGGCGAACCGGAGTGCATTGCCGAAGTCCTCCGCGATGTTCCAATCGTTTTCAATCTTGCCGGCGAGATCAGCCACATCCATTCAATGCTGTATCCCGAGCGCGACCTCGAGATCAATACCCTTGCGCAAATGCGCTTTCTGGAAGCCTGTATCCGCCTCGCCCCGGGCGCTCGCGTGGTCTATGCTGGCACGCGCCAAGTCTACGGTGTGCCGCAGTACCTGCCCGTTGATGAGCTGCACCCCGTCAATCCGGTCGACTTCAACGGCGTCCACAAATATGCCGCGACGATGTACCACCTGATGTTTTCGCGCTCAGGCGATCTCGATGCCGTTGTTCTGCGACTCACCAACGTTTACGGCCCCCGCATGGCGCTCGATATCCCATGCCAGGGCTTTCTCGGCACCTATGTCCGGCGTACCTTAACGGGTAGCCGCCTCCAGATTTTCGGCGACGGCCAGCAACTGCGTGACCCGATGTACGTCGACGATGCCGTCGAAGCCATGCTCCTTGCGGGCGCCGCTCCCCGCCTGGCCTCTCGTGAATACAATGTCGGCGGGCCGGATGCACTGACGCTCACCGAGATCGCCTGTGCCTGCACGGAAGCGGGGGGGATGGAACCCCCTGAGTACCTTGAGTTTCCCCCTGAGCGGAAGCAAATCGACATCGGCAGCTATTACACAGATTCCACTCGCCTGCACCAGGAACTCGGCTGGCGGCCCAAGGTCCGGTTCGCCGAAGGAATTGGACGCACGGTGGACTATTTCCGAGACCATCTCGACCACTACCTTACGCCGGGTGTCAGCGAGCCACAGTGCAAGCTCAGGCACGCCGGAATCGAACGGGGCGCCTACAGGTTAATGCCGGCATGATGAATCCGGCTGAATTTGCAAACATCGCGCAATCGGAACAGGATTTTTGGTGGTATCGCGGAATGCGGAGCATCACCTTTGCCGTTCTCGATCCTGTCGTCCGTCCCCGTCCCATCCGCGACGTACTCGAAGCCGGCTGTGGTACCGGCCACTTCTCACTCCAACTTGCCCAACGATACGGCTGGCGAATGCACTCGCTTGATCTCGGCTGGGAGGGACTGGCGTTTGGCAAGCAACTCGGCGCGCCGCGCATGGTCCAGGCCGATATTTGCAAACTCCCCTACCGCTCGCAGTCATTTGACGCGGTTGTCTCCATGGATGTGATCGTGCATCTGCCGCGTGGGCGTGAAGGGGAGCCGCTGGCCGAGTTTGCCCGCGTTCTCAAACCCGGGGGATTCCTCGCGTTGCGTGTCTCCGCGCTCGACCTTCTCCGCAGCAACCACTCGGCCTGGGCAGAGGAACGGCAGCGATTTACCCGTGGCCGCTTGAAGAGCGCCGTACGCGACCAGGGCTTCCGGGTGCTCCGCGCCACCTACGCCAACTCGCTCCTGATGCCCGTAGCACTGGCAAAGTTTCGCATTTGGGAGCCGTTGAGCAAAGCACCGCCTGCTAGCGGCGTGGAGCCTGTCGCCCCCTGGCTCAATAACCTACTCTCTTTCCCACTGGCCATCGAAGCCGCGTGGCTCGGGGCGGGGGGTGGATTCCCAGCCGGGCAATCGATCCTGCTTTTGGCGGAAAAGGCCGGCTAGCCGGTACGGCCCTATTAAAAGACACCAACTATTCAACTTTGTTTCGCTGATTATTCACGTGCAAGTGGGTTACGCTGACAGAAGAGGTCTACCTGTATATGAGGTCCGCTCGGCTACCCCTACTGATCTGTTCGTTGTCGCTTTTTCTTCTCCACCCAAATCAGGCGAACGCGCAAGCCATCGCCGGCATGGGCGGCGTTTCTGGCGTCGTTCGCGATTCGTCCGGCGCCATCGTTCCTGAGGCCGTTGTCGTGGTCTCTAACGAATCCAAAGGCATTCGCCGCGACCT
>JBDTVQ010000245.1:0-10458 GCA_040007195.1 Acidobacteriota bacterium
CAATGTCGTTCACGGCCTGCTCGCCCACTTTGCTCGATGCCTTCAGCGCCCGCTCGACGGAATCGAAATTATCCGCCGCCAGCCATGTCACCAAAATTCCGGCCCCAAGCCAGATCCCCAACAAAAGCATCGAAAAGCGTCGCGAGTGCATGAATACACAGTTTAGCGCGGTGCCTTTTCGCCGTCGCGTGCAACTTTGCCTCCTCTGCAAACCCTTCTCCGCACTACACTAAAATCGGAATGCGCGAACTGCTGATGCTCATCTGCTTCGCAATCGTTGCCGGAGCGGCACCCCAGTCGATCCGGGATGTCGACTGGAAAAATTACTCCTATCCGCTGCCGGAAACGGATGGCGTACCAGGAGAAGTTCGATGGATGGCGCCTGGTACAAAGGCAATTGCATCGCTAAGCAACGGCAGATTTGTCGTGACTGACGACTCCTGCAGCGACAACATCCGCGATTGCCCTTCGGTGACCTTTGATTCCGTTCGCTACGGCGCGCTCACCGGCATTACATCGACGCTTGCATCCGTCGTTTTGACATATCACACCGGTGGCACGGCTCATTGGCAGTACGTCTATTTGTATTCGCTCGACGCCGGCAAGCCTCGGCTCATTGATTTTCTTAGAACTGGATCGAGGGCCGATCAAGGCCTGCGCGCAGTCTCAATCGCCGGCGGAAATCTCATCCTCGTGGTAAACGACCCCGATAAACGGCAAGGGGATTGCTGTTCGGCCGGAACCATAACGACCCGATATCGATGGACCGGCAGTTCCTTTTCGCCAATTGCGCAGCCGGAATACAAGACCGACCCACCGAGCTTTGATTGTGCGAAAGCCGCGACCCCGGTCGAACGCCTCGTTTGCCAGGAAGTCGAGTTGTCGTTTCTAGATAGCCAAATGGCAAGCTCCTATCGGTCCAGGCTCACGAGTGCCTCGGCCGGCCGCAAAGAAATCATCAGGCAGGAGCAGGCAAAGTGGCTCGCTGATTACAGCCGCACTTGCAATGTGAATCTAACCGAGCCCCAGCGGCACGAATGCATCTACCGGCATCTCTCGGATCGTCTGGCCACAATTTGGAAATCGACAAATTGAGCTTTCCCCAGATGGAATGGGCGATGCGCGTGGCCACATAACTGCCCCATTCCATGTCCTAAACCCGATCCTTATTTTGGTCTCGCAAGATCGCTCCACAAGGGGTGGCCTTGAGCTAGGAGCCAATCGACTTCCAGTTCTTCGCCAAATGCTCGGCCGTCCTCCACGACAGCGCCTGCACGGTCAGCGTCGGGTTGTGCGCGCCGCTTGTTCCCATCACCGATGCGCCGAGCACTCCCAGGTTGGGTGCCTCGTGCGAAAAGCCCCAACGATCGACCACATTCGTCTGGGCGTTGTCCCCCATCCGCGTTCCGCCGTATGCGTGCGTCGATACCCCCGGCGGCTGCATCGGGCGTCGCACCACCTGAATCGCACCCGCCGCCCGGTACCACTCCTCCATCTTCTTCTGTGCGTACTCCACCGCCCGCAACTCGTTCTCCTTCGGACCGCACGTAATCCGGCATACCGGATCCCCTAACGGATCTCTCACCGCCGGATCGAGGTCCAGGAACTGGTCCTCATACGGAAAAGTCGACGTTTGAATGTGCGCCGCCGTCCATCGCCCCGCGTTCTCATGCACAAACTTCTTCCACCCCGAACCCCACGCAGGAGCCTTGCCGAACGTGTCCATGCTCGCCGCCTGGATCGGATGCATTTCATTGAACACGTGCAGATTCGAACCGCCGATGAAGCCCAGTCCCGCGTGGTCGTAATTGTCATCGGCCCAATCGTCCACCACCATGCCTTGTGCCGGTGTCCCGTACCAGACGTTCAAATCGAACGGGAACAGTCCCATCACGCCGCCATTGCCATACGCCACCCAATGTCCGAAATAGTGCCGCCCCACCTGCCCCTGATTGTTCGATAGTCCCTTCGGATACGCCTTCGACCGCGACAGCAGCAGCAGCCTGACGTTCTCGTACGTATAGGAGCCCAACAGAACAACACGCGCCGGTTGAAAGTGCTCCTTGCCGTCCCGCAGATAATACGAGCCCGTCACCCGCCCATCCGCTCCTGTGCCGATCCGCGTCACGTGCGCACGATCGAACACCGTCAGATTCTTCGTCTTCAATGCCTCCGGAATCGTCGTCACCGCCGTCGAGTTCTTCGCCCGGATGTGGCATCCGCCCCGGCTACAATAGCCGTGAAAAACGCAGCCCGGCCGCCCGCGATACTCCTCGGAATTGATCGCCGCCGGCGGCCGGAATGGATGCCACCCCAACTGCTTGGCCGCCGCTTCCATGTGCTCGGTGAATCCCGTGCTCCGCAGCGGCGGCATCGGATACTCGCTCTTCCTCGGCCCTTCGAACACGTTCCCCCGCGCATCAATCGCCCCGTTCAGGTTGCCCGCCTTGCCTGCCACCCCGATCTCGCGCTCCACCACCTCGTAATATGGCTCCAGTTCGTCATAACCCAGTGGCCAATCCTCGAGCGTCGATCCTTTTGGCACCGCGCTCGCCCCGTATCGCGCCCGCGCCTTCGTCAACGGCTGAAAGTCCCACGGGTTCAGCCGCCAACTTTGCGCCCAGTAGTGCATCGTCGACCCGCCCACCGCGTTCATCATCGCGTGCACCGTTCCACGCGGCAGCGTCGGCGACGACGCGCTGTGCCGCACCGTCGGTATCTCCCGGTCCGCCTTCTGCACCGACGACGGCCACCCGCGAATGTTGTTGTGGATCTCGTCCGGATGAAAACTGCTCGGGTCGATCCACGTTCCCGCCTCCAGCGCCGCCACCGTTAAACCCGCCCGCGCCAACGGCAACACGGCCACACCACCCGCTCCGCCCAGTCCGATCACCACCACATCCACCGGCTTCAGATTAATCGCCATGCCGCCCCCCGCGTGCCGACCTGCGCAACGGTTTGATCGGATCGCGCAGCTTCTGTTCCTCTGCCGAAACGGCCATCCGCGGACCTGGGTAGCGGATCAGGTCCCAGCCGGCGAATCCGCGATTGCCGCCATAGTATGGATCGCCGAACATCCCCTCCAGCGTGAGTTGCCGCATCCTCAGGAAGAACGCCCGCGAGTTCGGCACGAAGCCCTCGGCTTCGTTATTCTCCATCGCCGTCAGCACTTCGTCTTGCTTCGTCGCATTGAGATCGGCGAACGCTGCCCCGTGCCGTCTGTGAGCCAGCACATCCACGCTCGCAAGCCCCGCGCTGAACGCTCCCCGCTCTTTCGCCAACACGCCCGCGAAACTGCGGTCGATGTAGGTCGCCACTCCGCTCTCTCGTGCCCCTGGACCATGTTCGTCGCTCGGAATCAGCCGCTCCACAAATGCTTCCACGATGCGAAGCTGCGGCCGCGTGAATGCCCTTTCCCCTGCCACATCGGCGGCGTTTGCCACGGCCAGTTGGACCAGCGGAACCGTAGTTGCCGTCGTTACCATCTGGCGTCTGGAGACTTCGCGGGCCTTAGCTTCCTTTTGCACGGATAGAGCATATCTCAATGCCCATTCGCCCGAAATGCCCGGTTCCCCGGCCGCCAGCGGGCGTTCTTTCATCCCAATGGCGGACCCTGGCGTAGCCCTCCCCCTCCACCGTTCGGCGAGTAACGGCAGTACTGCATTTATATCTCGCTTATTTGCAATGGTCTATCTCACGTTTAGCAGGGCAGTCGCTCGCACCTTCTTATCTTGGTCATGCAAGCCCGCCACGAAAGTAACGGGCTTGAACAAGCAGATGGACGATCCGATTATTGTTTTCCCGCCCCCTGCTCTGTGGTTCTAACTCTCCCCCGTTAGGGGGATGAATACATGCGTGCACAGACGCATGACTCTAAAATGAAAGCCCTAGAACGGGCTTGCCAACCCATGGCCCAGGTCTGATATGATTCTTAGGAGTACTCCAGCTTAGGGTACTCCTAAGAACGCAGGCCAACGTTCTCGATTCTTACGTAACGGATCAATCGTTGGGACGCCTCGTTCAGACAGTATGTGTCATCCTGCTTGCACTACCCCTACCGGGGAGTATTGCGTCCCGCCGTCTCAACTCCCTCGAATTCCCCCAGGATCTACAGTCCTCCTGGAAGCTCATCCATCAATATTTATCCAACCGCCAGTACTCGGAAGCCATCCTCGAATCTGACCGCTCCACTCGCATCGCCCATCAGCGCGGCCTCAATCGGATGGAAACCAGGCTGCTCTCTGTCAAAGCCGGCGCCCAGATGCTGACGTTCCGCTATCGGGCGGCCGCTCAAACTTACCTCGACGCCCGCGGCACCGCCGAGCATTTCCAGGACTGGCCCATGGTGGCGCTTACCTCCTTCAACCTGAGTAATGTGTACTACCACCTGGGCGCGCTGTCCGAATCGGCCGCTGCCGCGCGCCGCGCGGACGAGTTGGCTACCACCGGCGGCAGCTTGCTCTCGCCCATCGATCTCACCCTGCACAAAGCCCGCTTGGCAGGACGGACGCAAGGTCCCGCGGCTGCCCGCCCACTTCTCGAACATGCTCTCGAGCTTGCACAATCCTCCGGCGCCGCCCGTCGTATAGCCTTCGTGCAAGAGATGACCGCCGTCCAGTTCTGGCAGGCCGGCCTGCTCGATCAGGCCGCCGAACGTGCCGAGGCCGCACGCGTGCTCCGCACCAAGACGGCCGATCCGCTGCTGAGTACTTCCTTGTTAACGCTCGCCCGCATCCGCCTCAGCCAGAACCGCCCCCAGGAAGCGCTGGATTTCGCCAATCAGGCCTTCGAGGAGCTCAAGCGGAACTCGTCCCAACGTCCGCTGTTCCACTACTACCAGCTTCGCGGCGAAGCCCAAGCCGCCCTCGGCCAACTCGAACCGGCCCGCCGGGATTTGCGCTCCGCCGTCGAGCACCTCCGCCTCCTGCGGCCTGAGGCCATCCCCGCCGACGCTATCCGCATGCGTGCCACCGAAACCCAACAAGGCGTGTTCACCAGTCTGGCCGAAGTCTGCAACGAAATCTATCTCCGCTCTCACCGCGACGCCGACCTCTGGGAGGCCTTCACCGCGGCTAATGAAAATCGCGCCTGGACCATGCGCCAGATCATCGGCCGGCGCGCCGATCCCAACCCCGCCTACGCCGACGCCCTCAATGCCCTCCAGTCGGCGGAACTCCAGGCCCTGCGCGAACAGTCTTCTGAGTCCATCGCCAAACTTGGAGTCGCCCGGCTTCGCATCACCGAACTCGAGTTCGCCCCCGGCGGTTACCCTCTCCCTTCGATCTCGGCTCCCAACCTGCAGCTTCTTCAAACGCAGTTGCCGCCACACTCGGCGGTGATTCAGTTCCAGACCGGCGAACGCCGCGCCTACGCCTGGGCACTCACCCGCGCCAATCTCACCCTCATTCCCCTGGCCCCTAGCGCCACCCTCCAAATTTCCGTGCGACACACGCGCGACCTCATCGAAAACGACGCCCCCGAAGCCCTCCAGGCTTCCCACGACCTCTATCAGTCTCTGTTTGGCAGCATGCCCAAGGCCATCCACTCCGCCACGCACTGGGCCATCCTCCCCGACCAGTTCCTTTACCAGGTTCCCTTCGCCGCCTTGGTTTCCGGCCTCCACGGACAGCATCCGCACTACCTGATCGAAGACGTGTCCCTGCAGTTGACCCCCTTCCTCGGCGCATCCGCCTCCCCTCCCACCCAGCCAATTCAACATAGCTACATCGGCTTCGGCGACCCCATCTACAACACCGCCGACTCCCGCTGGCACGCTCCACAATCGACACCCTCCTGGCTCCAGTGGGCCAGCCTCCGCCTCTCGGCCGCGCCCAGCGAAGCGACCTCCTTGCCGCGCCTCCCCGGCACCGCCCTCGAAATCAAACGCAGCGCCGCCGCCTGGAAGGGCTCCGCCTCCACGACCGGCTCCGCCTCCACGACTGGCTCCGCCTCGACCCTCACCGGCGCGCAGGTTTCGGTCGCCGCTCTTCGCTCCGCATTTGAGCGGCAACCCGAGGTCGTCCATCTGGCCACCCACCTCGTACCCGGCGCTGCCGACCCCTCCGAAAGCCGCCTCCTGCTTTCGCTTACTTCATCCGGCGAACCCGAGCTTCTCGGCCCCGTCGCCGTTTCTCATCTCCCTGCCCACTGCCCCTTAGTCGTCATGAGCGGCTGCCGCGCGGGCGCCGCCGATGCCATTGCCGGCGAAGGCCTGCTCGGCCTGTCGCGCGCCTGGCTCGCCGCCGGCGCTTCCTCGGTGCTCGCCACCCAGTGGCCCATGCCCGACGACTCTGGCGAAATGTGGGATTCGTTTTATAAGGCTTGGCGCGGCTCCGAACTGCCGCCAGGTGCTTCGCGGGCCTCGATTGCCCTTCAAACTGCGCAAAAGGAGATGCTTTCTTCAAGCTCCTGGCGCGCTCGCCCCCGCTTTTGGGCGTCATATTTTGTCATAGGAAGCAGATAATGCTATGGTCATCTCGTTAAATCCCAGCATGGCGGAGGGCCTTTCCGGCGATCTCCGTGTTGCCCCTGTGCCCCAGACCGCACAGAGACAGGATCGGGCCATGAATCAGACTGATGTTGCTGGTTCCGCTGAACCGTTCTCACGGTGGACCGAACTCGTCCAGCGCATTCAAGGCGGCGACCAGTCCGGTATGGAAGACCTCTACAAAGTCTTCTCTCGCGGCATTCGCTACTACCTCTGCCGCCAGCTCGGGCCGCAAGAGCTCGACGACAAGGTGCACGACGCCTTCCTCATCGTCGTCCAGGCAATCCAGCGCGGCGACCTCCGCGAACCCGACCGCCTCATGGGCTTCGTCCGCACCGTCGTCCGCCGCCAGATCGCCGCCCACATCGATCAGGCCGTCTCCACCCGCCGCGATCAGATGGAGCTCGAAACCACTCCCAAGCTCTTCGACTCCGCCGCCAACCCCGAGGAGCACGCCATCGGCGACGAGCGCGCCAACATCATGCGCGAAGTCCTCCGCGAAATCTCCCATCGCGATCGCGAAATCCTCACCCGTTTCTATCTCCAGGAGCAGACTCAGGAACAGATCTGCTCGGAAATGGAACTCTCGGAAACTCAGTTCCGTCTCCTCAAGTCCCGCGCCAAAGCCCGCTTCGGCGAACTCGGCCGCAAACGCCTCACTTCCAGGCCCCTGTCCCGTCTCATCCGCGCCGTCACGGGAGAATAACGATGCTTGCACCTATCTTTCGCCCAGCCCCGGAGCAAGCCCGCGCCAGACCGCACATTTTTCTCAAACCATCGTTGAGAATTTCCAGTTACCACCTCCACCATTCTCATAGAAGAGAGGTATACCTGTGAAATCATTGGGGCAGGTAGAGCTTGACGCGGCGGTGGTCAGTGATACACGGAGACACCGTATGATACTTATCGAACAAGGGCACCTTACAGAGGAAGCACTGGAATCATACGCCCTGGGGAAAATGATTGACCCTGAGGCGGAGACTTTCGAAGAGCACTTACTCCTTTGTGCCGGCTGCCAGGATCGTTTGCAACAAATGGACGAGTTCGTCTCGGCTTTCAAAGTAGCGGCTGCCCGAATGGGAAAGGAGGACCTCCACCATCTCGCGGAAGTCCCTTTCGCCCGTAAGCTCCGCAATGCTCTCCAAAGCCTGTGGAGAGCGCCCATGCCCGTCTATGCCCTCGGCGGCGCGGCCGTCGCCGCGGCCCTTCTCATTGCCGTATTGCCTCATGGCTCCGCGCCCATACCCGGCAGCGTCGCCATCGAATTGAACGCCGTCCGCGGCACTGTCCCCGTTGTCGTCGCCGCCCCCGATGGCGCCCGGCTCAACCTCTCGCTCGATCTCACCGGCCTTCCCCCGGCCAATCGACTCAAACTGGAAATCGCGGGCGCCTCTGGACAGGTCCTGTGGACGGGAACCGAACCGCGCCCCACCGCCGATAAGCTCACGCTCGAGCCCCCCATTCACCCCCACGCGGGGCTCTACTGGGTCCGCGTCTACGATGCCGCGGGCGAGCAATCCCTGCTGCGCGAATTCGGCCTCCGCATCCGCCAATAACAGCGCGAACACCTCGTCTCACCACGTAGGCCGCACGGTCAGCGCCGCGCCCTCGGCTGCGCAGGCCGCGCGGCCCAGCGCCCTAAAATTCCCGCCGCTTCAACCGCGCAATGTTGAACTTCGCCGTCTCGGCCACCGCCATCACCGCCATCACACCCGCCTGCACCGGATCGGTCACCACCAGGTCCGCCGCCTCCGGTACACTCCCCGCCATATTCAAACTGATCACCAGCAGCCCCTGCGCCCGCACCTCGCGCACCGCCACCTCGATCTCCCCACCCATGATCGAACCCGCCAGCACCAGCGCCTTCGCCCTCGGCAGCCGCGCCACGCCCCGCACCGCCTCGGCCAGCGACGCCTCACCCACCAGCGGAATCGTGTCCACCGATATATGCTCGCCGCGAATGTTGTGCCGGTCCGCTTCGGAAATCGCGCCAATCGCCACTTGCCCCACCTGCGCCCCACCGCCCATGATGATGATCCGCTTCCCGTAGATCTTCATCAGGCTCTTCTCCACCGTCACCTCGCGCACCGCCTCCAGCGCTTCCAGATCCCGCGCCAGCGTCTGGCTCGACCCCGGCAGCTCCAGCTCAAACGACACCCGCGTCGTATCGCCCTCAATGGCAATAATCTCCACCGACGTGATGTCGCCCTCATGCCGCGCAATCGCCCCAGTCAGTTGCGCCAGCACTCCCGTGCCCGACCTCGCCTTTACGAGTAGTGCAATCTTCTCACCCAACCGCCACCTCGATCTCAATCATAGAGTCATTCCACCGCTCAACCCAGCGGCCACGCCGAACCCGCCCGGCGAGGATTGCCCTCGCCCCGGCCGCCAATTGAATTGGTCACGTCCCTCAGGATAGCTGCTTCCCGGGGCCCGTTCCAAAATGATCTCTGTTCAAAATCGCCGCGCCGCTCGGGCGCATCGCCTACTGGCTCGCGCTCTTCGCCGCTGCCTCCGGGCCGCAGAAATTCAAAAACGCACCCATCACGGAGTTCCGATCCTCGCCGGACCGTAGCGCCAGGAATGGGAAACCGAAGAACGCCGTGCGGTAAATGCCGTTGTCTCTCGATACGCCCGCCGTCCCGGCCGTGCCATAGCTGAACAGCACCTTCGTCCCTGCCGCTTGCGATGCCAGGACGCTGGTGCTCTTCTTCGACACATTCCCCAGGCCCGAATCGTCGAACCGCAGAGGAAGCAAACCAAGGCCGCTGAACCCGGGCACCTTCAGCCCGGCCCCGTTCACTTGAGTCGCCGCCACGTCCGCCGTGGATCCGCCGATGCCCAAGTAGCTCTGGGCAAATAGGGTCAGTCCGCGATCGAATAGATACTGCGGACTGCTCAGCAGCAAACACCCGCCACCATCCAGGTAGGTACTCAGGCTCGTCTCCGCCTCCGGACTGGGGCCAATCGCCGCCGCATCCGGCCCCGCGCCTTTTGCGGCGCCCGTATACCAGATCACGCGGCTATAGTTTTTCAGAGTCTCCACGTCCGGCTCGCCGTTGCTGGCCACCTTCCAAAGGTCAGGTTCCCCTTCGTTCAGCGCGTTCAGCACAGAGCCATACTCGCGCGAAAGTTGCCCGTCGTCGGAGCCGTCCACCAGAAGAATGTCCGTACTGAATTTCGCCTGGCACCTGATGTTGGACGTCATCGTCACCATCCCATCCAGGCAGTCCGGACTGCCGTCCCAGCCCACGAACACACTTCCGCGCGGCGCCACCGCAGTCAATTGCACCACCGCTACTACGCCCGCCTGATCCGAGCAGGCAGCCTGTGGACAATCGAGCCCCTTCAAGGCGGTGATCTCCTGTCCCTGCACGTCGCCGGTGATTTTCGCAGCACCCGGTGCAACACCGAACTTCTCCACCGTGAGCGAATACTTCGTGCCCAGGGGCACGAACATCGCGCTGCAGGAAACATCGCTGGCGCCTACGGTCACGCTGATCTGTTTGGAAAGGCCGCCGTTCTCGTCCCAGCAATCCTGATCGCCGTACCAGCGCACAAACTGAAATCCGTCCAACGCCGCCGCGGTCAGCGTCGCCGTGCGCGGCTCCGTCGGAACCCCGTAGGTGTGCGTGCACACCGGGCCGCAGTTGATCCCATCTTGCACGGAACTCGTCACCACACCACCCTCCGCCGATACCTCCAGCAGGTATGCGGTCTTATCGAACCTCGCCGTGCAGGCTTTGCTCGCGTTCATCGTGACCTTGCCGTCCTCGCAGTCGGGATCGCCGGTGAATCCCCGAAACGTCGAATTCGGTCCCGTCGTGAATTTCAATTCAACTTGCGTATCCGTGCCATAGACGGCGCATTGCTGCGGAGTTACGCAGCCCGTGCCCGTCGGGTCCGCGGTCAGCGTACCTTTCCCGTCTCCCTTCCTGGTCAGATCCAGCGTGGGCATTACCCGGAAGACC
>JBDTVQ010000246.1:0-10401 GCA_040007195.1 Acidobacteriota bacterium
GCAACTGGCCGCCGTGATCGCCGCCGGAGTGCGCTGCACGCCAGCCGTCGTGCTCCCCACGGGCGCGAATTTCTTCGAGGAGATTGCCAAGCTGCGTGCCGCTCGTGTGCTGTGGAAGCGCGTGTGCCCGCAGCCGCTCGAGTTGTGGGCGATGACACCCGAGCGCACGAGCACCGACTCCGACATGGATCTTCTGCGCGCCACGACCGAAGCGTTAAGCGCCGTGTTGGGCGGCTGCGATGTACTCGTCATCGGCAATGCGGGCTTCGGCGATCACCTGGCCGCCAGCCTCGGCCGCATCTTGCAAGAGGAAGCACACCTCGCTCATTCCGCTGATCACGGCGGCGGCTCCTATCATGTCGAGACGCTCACCGAGTCGATGATCGAAGATGCCTGGAAGCACCACGCGGGAACGGCGATCGCGCCCGTGCCCGTGCCGCCGCCTTCAAGCGAAGCCTGGCTGAGCCCTGAAGGCATCGCGATCAAACCTCTCTACACGGCCGAGGACTTAGCCGGACTGGACTATCTCGACTCCGCTGCCGGTGCGCCGCCGTTCCTGCGCGGCCCCTACGCCAGCATGTACACCGAGCGGCCATGGACCATCCGCCAGTATGCGGGCTTCTCCACCGCTGAAGAATCGAACGCCTTCTACCGCCGCAATCTCGCAGGCGGACAAAAGGGGCTCTCGGTCGCCTTCGATCTCGCCACGCACCGCGGCTACGACTCCGATCACGACCGCGTCGCCGGCGACGTCGGCAAAGCGGGCGTGGCCATCGACACGGTCGAGGACATGAAAATTCTCTTCGACCAGATCCCACTCGACGAGATGTCGGTGTCTATGACCATGAACGGGGCCGTGCTGCCGGTGATGGCTTTCTACATCGTGGCCGCCGAAGAGCAGGGCGTGCCGCTCGCCAAACTCACGGGTACGATCCAGAACGACGTGCTCAAAGAGTTCATGGTGCGCAACACCTACATCTATCCGCCCGAACCGTCGATGCGCATCGTGGGCGACATTTTCCGCTACTGCGCGGCCAGGATGCCGAAGTTCAACTGCATTTCCATCTCCGGTTATCACATGCAGGAGGCGGGCGCGACAGCCGATCTCGAACTCGCCTACACGCTGGCCAACGGCCTTGAGTATGTGCGCACGGGCTTGCGCGCGGGCCTGGACATCGACAGCTTCGCGCCGCGGCTGAGCTTCTTTTGGGCCATCGGCATGAACCACTTCATGGAGATTGCCAAGATGCGTGCCGCCCGCGTGCTGTGGACGAAGATCGTTTCGCAGTTCTCGCCAAAGGATGCGAAGTCCATGGCGCTTCGCACGCACTGCCAGACTTCGGGCTGGAGCCTTACGGCGCAAGACGTGCACAACAACGTGATCCGCACCTGCATTGAGGCGATGGCGGCCGTGATGGGCGGCACGCAATCGCTGCACACCAACGCGCTCGACGAAGCGCTGGCGCTGCCCACCGACGCAACGGCGAAGATCGCCCGCAACACGCAGATCTACCTGCAAACCGAGACGGGCATTTGCGACGTGGTCGATCCGTGGGGCGGCAGCTACTCTCTGGAATTTCTCACCGCGGCCCTTGCGGACAAGGCCTGGACGCTGATTGAGGAGATCGAACAACTCGGCGGCATGACAAAGGCCATTGAGACCGGGCTGCCCAAGATGCGCATTGAAGAAGCAGCGGCGCGCAGGCAGGCGCGAATCGATTCAGGGCGCGAGACCATCGTCGGCGTGAACCGCTACGTGGTTGAGGACGAGCAGCCGGTCGATGTGCTCGTCGTCGACAATGTAGCCGTGCGCGAGAAGCAGTTGGCCCGGCTGCGCGCGGTGAAGGAGAGCCGCGACGCGCGCGCCGTGCAGCAGTCGCTCGAAGCATTGAAACGGTGCGCGGAGTCGGGCGAGGGCAACCTGCTCGAATCCGCTGTCGACGCCGCCCGCGCGCGGGCCACGCTCGGCGAGATTTCGTTCGCGCTCGAAGAGGTGTTCACGCGCTACCAAGCCGTGAGCCGCTCCATTTCCGGTGTCTACTCATCGGAGAATCGCGAAGACCCGGCCTTCGCCGAAGTGCACGCCATGGCCGAAGAGTTCGCCCGTAACGAAGGGCGGCGGCCGCGCATTCTCGTCGCCAAGATGGGCCAGGACGGACACGACCGCGGCGCGAAGATCATCGCCACGGCCTTCGCCGATCTGGGCTTTGATGTCGACCTCGGGCCGCTTTTCCAGACGCCGCGCGAAGTGGCGCGCATGGCCGTCGAAAATGACGTCCACGTGCTGGGGGTTTCCACATTGGCCGGCGGCCACAAAACGCTTGTGCCCGAGGTGATCGCCGAGTTGAAGCGGCAGGGGCGCGGCGACATCCTGGTTGTCGTGGGCGGAGTCATTCCGCAACAGGACTACGAATTCCTGCGCACAGCGGGCGTCGCCGGAGTATTTGGACCGGGCACGCGCATTCCCGTGTCGGCTCGCGAAATTCTCATGACGTTGCGGAGCGCCCACAGTGCCCAGCGGGCCTAACCGGCTGCCGCTTGCGCAGTACATCGACGGCGTCGCCGCCTCCGACCGGGCCATCCTCGCGCGCGCCATCACGGTGGTCGAAAGCGATCATCCCGCCGACGGCGACCTTGCCACAGCGATTCTCGAAGCATTGCTGCCGCGCACGGGCAACGCGCGGCGCGTCGGCGTCACGGGCGTTCCCGGCGTGGGCAAGAGCACGTTCCTCGATACGCTCGGGATGCACCTTATTTACGAACGCGGCGAGCGGGTGGCGGTCCTTACCGTTGATCCCTCAAGCCCGATATCGGGCGGCAGCATTCTCGGCGACAAGACACGCATGGAGCGGCTTTCGGCCGAAGACAGCGCCTTCATCCGGCCCTCGCCGTCGCGAGGACATCTGGGCGGTGTGACGCGCCGCACGCGCGAAACGATGCTGCTGTGCGAAGCCGCGGGCTTCGGCAACGTGCTGGTGGAAACGGTCGGCGTTGGGCAGTCGGAAACCGCCGTGCGCTCGATGACGGACTTCTTTCTTCTGCTGATGCTCCCGGGAGCGGGCGACGAATTGCAAGGGATCAAGCGAGGCATTCTCGAAATGGTCGACGGAATGGCCATCAACAAGGCCGATGGCGACAACATCGAACGCGCCGCGCGGGCCCGTGCCGACTACGCGAGCGCATTGCACCTGTTTCCTCCCGCGCCCGGTGGTTGGACGCCGAGCGTGCTTTCGTGCAGCGCGCGCACGGGCGAAGGCGTGGCGGAAGTGTGGCGGTGCGTGCTCGATCACGACTCGTTGATGCGCGAAAAAGCGCTACTTGCCCCCAGGCGGCGCGAACAATCGCTCGCCTGGATGCGCGAATTGATTGCCATCGGCCTCGAGGAAGAGTTCAGCCGCAACACGGCTATACGCGAGCGCCTTCCGCAATTGGAACAAGAAGTTCGCGCTGGCGCGACCACGCCGTTTGCAGCGGCGCGAGAACTGCTGGCGAAATTTCACTAGGTTAGGTTATGTCCCTCCCCTTCCCCGTACTCACGCCCGATGAGGCGGCCGCGTTCATCGATCACGGCTCGACTATCGGATTCAGCGGCTTCACGCCCGCCGGCGCGGCGAAGTCGATTCCCGTTGCATTGGCCGCCAGGGCCGAACGAGAACACGCCGCCGGCCGCGAGTTCACGCTCGGCGTTCTGACGGGCGCATCCACAGGCCCTAGCCTGGACGGCGCGCTCGCCAAAGCCAATGCCATCCGCTTCCGTACGCCCTATCAATCCGATCCGCTGCTGCGCAAACAGATCAACTCGGGCCAGGTGCACTTTCTCGACATGCACCTGTCGCTGCTGCCCCAACAAGTGCGCTATGGATTCCTGGGCAAAGTGAATTGGGCGATTCTCGAAGCCTGCGACATGACGCCGGGCGGCGGCATCGTGCTCACCACATCGGTGGGTGCATCGAACACCTTCGCGTATCGCGCCGAACGCGTTCTCATCGAATGGAACCGGCGTCATCCACCAGCCCTGCTCGGCATGCACGACATCTTCGAACCCGCCGATCCACCCGCGCGCAACGAGATTCCCATCTTCAACGTGCACGACCGCATCGGCTCGCCCGTGCTGGTGATCGATCCGAAAAAGATCGCGGGCGTGGTCTTCACCGATGCCGACGACGAAGCCGCGCCATTCGCCGATGCCACACCCGTCACGGAGAAGATTGGCCAGAATGTGGCGGAGTTCCTCGTCGCCGAGATGCGCGCCGGGCGAATTCCGAAAGGCTTTCTGCCGCTGCAATCGGGCGTTGGCGACATCGCCAATGCGGTGCTCTCGGCGCTCGGCGCGCACCCCGAAGTGCCGGACTTCGAGATGTACACCGAAGTTTTGCAGGACTCCGTAATGGGTCTGCTCGAAAGCGGCCGCTGCAAGTTTGCCAGCACCTGCGCGCTCACGCTGAGCCCGGAGAAGAACGCGCAGTTCCGCGGCAATCTCGACTTCTTCCGTTCGCGCATTCTCATGCGGCCGCAGGAGATCACCAATCATCCGGAGATCGTGCGCCGGCTGGGCATCGTGTCGATGAATACGGCTATTGAGATGGACCTGGGCGGCAATGTGAACTCGACGCACGTCATGGGCAAGACGATGATGAACGGCATCGGCGGCTCGGGCGACTTCACGCGCAACGCCTATGTGTCGATCTTCAGTTGCCCGTCGACGCAAAAGGGCGGCAAGATCTCCACCATCGTTCCCCTGTGTTCGCACATCGACCACAACGAGCACTCAGTGCAGATCGTCGCCACCGAACACGGCGTGGCCGACCTGCGCGGCAAAGACCCGCGCGAACGCGCCCGCCTGATCATCGACAACTGCGCCCACCCCGATTTCCGCGAGCAGTTGCGCGGCTACATGCGGCTGCTGCACCTGGACACCCACGAGCCGCTGAGCCTCACCGGCGCGTTCGCCATGCACCGCCAGTTTCTCGAAACAGGAGACATGCGCGGCGTCGATTGGGACGCCTGGAAATCGCGGCGATAGCACCGGCACCCACATCATCGCTATAGAATGAGGGCATGCGTGCGGTCCTACTTTTTCTTTGTGTGCTTGCAACCGGAGCAAGCGCGGCCGAACGCGCCGTCGAATTCAATCGTGACGTGAGGCCGATTCTTTCGGAGAACTGCTTCACCTGCCACGCGGCCGACGCCAAGGCGAAGAACATTCCGCTGCGCCTCGATCAGGAAGCGGCGGCGAAGGCCGATTTGGGCGGCGGGCGGCACGCGATTGTCGAAGGCGATCCGAATGCCAGCGAACTCATCCGGCGCATCACATCGGAGAACAAGGCCAAGCGCATGCCGCCGGTCTTCACCGGACACACACTATCGCCAAAGGAAATCGAAACGATCCGCGTGTGGATCGCCAGCGGCGCGAAATGGGAGAAGCACTGGGCATTCATTCCGCCGAAGCGTCCGGCATTGCCGCAGGTGAGCAACGCGGCGTGGGTACGGAACCCCATCGACGCATTCGTAATGGAGCGACTTGATCGCGAAGGTTTGAAGCCGTCGGCCGAAGCGAGTAAATCCGCGCTGCTGCGGCGCGCCTCGCTCGATTTGACAGGACTGCCGCCATCGCCCGCAGAGCTGGACGCATATCTCAGCGACCCGTCGCCCAAGGCCTATGAGAACGCGGTGGATCGCCTGCTCGCCTCGCCACGCTACGCCGAACGCATGGCATACCGCTGGCTCGACTATGCGCGCTACTCCGACACCAATGGCTATCAGTTCGACGGCGAGCGCTCGATGTGGCGTTGGCGCGACTGGGTGATCGACGCCTTCGCGAAGAACATGCCGTATGACCGCTTCGCTATCGAACAGATCGCGGGCGACATGCTGCCCAACGCGACTGCCGCGCAAAAGATCGCCACCGGCTTCAACCGCAATCATCGCGGTAACTCCGAGTTCGGCATCGTCGCAGAAGAGTATGCCGTCGAGTACGTGGTCGATCGCATCGAGACCACGTCGGCCGTATTCATGGGCCTCACCATGGGATGCGCACGCTGCCACAACCACAAGTACGATCCCATCACGCAGAAAGAGTTCTACCAGATGTTTGCCTACTTCAATAACGTGCCCGAACAGGGCCGCGCGATGAAGTACGGCAATTCGCCGCCGATGATCCAGGCGCCCACCGAGGAGCAACAGACACAGATGCGGGCGCTCGACGCCAAGCTCGATGGCATCGAAAAGTGGATCGGCGCGCGCGTGCCGCAAACGAAGAAGGAGATGGCCGCCTGGCAGAACACGCTTCCCGCCGAAGCGCAGTCGTTGTGGGCGCCCGCTTCCGGACGCGAACGCAATCTCAAACGGATCAACTACGACATCGACGACCGCTTCAGCGTCTCGGCGCGCATCTCGGGCGATGCGGTTCCCAATGGCGCTGTGTGGAGCCGCACGGATAACTCGCCGCGTGGCCGTGGCTTCGGCCTCTATGCCAAGCAGGGCAAATTGTTGGTTTATTTCATCAGCGACTGGGATGACGATGCGATTCGCATGAGTTCGAAGACCGCGCTGGCCGCTGGGCGGGAATACACGGTGCTGGTGACGTATGGCGGCTCGCGCATGGCCGAAGGCATTCACGTCTACGTCGACGGCGTCGAGATCCCAATGGACGTGAAGCTCGATTCGCTCTACCGCCCGTTCGGTAACGCGGGGAAGGGCTTCAAAGAGGTCTTCCGCGTCGGCGAAGGCGGCGGCCCGGATAACAAGTTCAACGGCACTGTCGAGGATGTAGCCGTCTACTCGCGCATTCTCAACCGCGATGAGATCACAGCGCTGGCCTCGTCGAAGCCTTCGCTGATGTACTTCATGGAAAACGCCGCGGCGCCCGACGTTCGCGAAAAGTGGGCCGCGCTCACGCAACTCCGCCGTGACCGCGAGGCACTGGAGCGCACGTTCTCAACGGTCATGGTGATGGCGGAAATGTCGCCGCGGCGCGAGACGCACCTTCTGAATCGCGGCCAGTACGACAAGCCGGGTGATGTGGTGGAACCGGGTGTACCCGGCCAACTTCATCCGCTGCCCGCGGGTGCGCCGAACAACCGCCTGGGCTTTGCGCAGTGGCTCGTGTCGCAAGACAACCCGCTCGCCGCGCGCGTAGCCGTGAACCGCTTCTGGCAGATGATGTTCGGCACTGGTCTTGTGAAGACCGTCGAAGACTTCGGCCAGCAGGGCGAATATCCCTCGCATCCCGAGTTGCTCGACTGGATGGCCACCGAGTTCATGCGCACGGGCTGGGATGTGAGGGCCATCTTAAAACTTATGGTCACCAGCGCAACCTATCGCCAGGACTCGAAGGAGCCGCCGGAGCTGCTGCAGCGCGATCCCGAAAATCGCCTGCTGGCGCGTGGTTCGCGCTTCCGCCTGCCTGCCGAGGCCGTTCGCGACGAGGCGCTGGCCATCGGCGGACTGCTCGACGCGCGCATTGGTGGCCCATCGGTGAAGCCCTATCAACCCGACGGCTTGTGGAAAGAACTCACCATGCAGGACATGGACTTCGTGCAATCGCACGGGCGCGATCTGTACCGCCGCAGCCTCTATACGTACTGGAAGCGCACGGTCGCCCCGCCCATGCTCGCCAACTTCGACGCCGCCAATCGCGAATCGTGCGTGGTGCGCGAGAACCGCACGAACACCCCGTTACAGGCCTTGAATCTGATGAACGACGTGCAGTTCGTCGAAGCCGCGCGCATGTTCGGGCAGCGCATGATTCTCGAAGGCGGCACAAGCGCGGACGACCGCCTGCGCTACGGCTTCCGCGTCGCCACGGGCCGCATGCCGAAGTCCGAAGAGGCGAACCTGTTGCGCAGCAGCCTCAACTACCATCTCGACTATTTCGCGGGCGACAAGGCGCGCATTGACCAGTTCCTCGCCGAAGGCGAGACGCAACCCGACTCGAGCGTCGACCGCCGCGAACTTGCCGCCTACGGCGCGGTGGGCAGCCTGATTTTGAATCTCGATGAAACGGTGACGCGCCAATGAACCCTGCACTCGACATCACACGCCGCCATTTCTTCGCGCGTACCGCCACGGGCCTCGGCACAGCGGCCCTCAGTACGCTCCTCGGCGCCGAAGGCATGAAACCCACAGGCGGCCTGCCCGGTTTTCCAAACTTCGCACCGAAGGCAAAGCGCGTCATCTATCTTTTTCAACACGGCGCGCCGTCGCAGCTCGATATCTTCGACTACAAGCCTCAACTCGCCGAAGCGCGGGGCAAAGATCTACCCGCCTCCATCCGTATGGGCCAGCGCCTCACGGGCATGACGGCCTATCAAGCCAGCTTCCCCGTCGCGCCCTCAATCTTCAAATTCGCGCAAAGCGGCAAGAGTGGCATGTGGCTGAGCGAACTCATCCCACACACTGCCAGCGTGGCCGATGACATCTGCCTGGTGAAGACGCTGCACACCGAAGCGATCAATCACGATCCCGCTGTCGCCTTTTTCCAAACCGGATTCCAACTCGCCGGACGCCCGTCCATGGGCGCGTGGGTCAGCTACGGCCTGGGCAGCGAGAATCAGGACCTGCCCGCCTTTGTCGTGATGGTTTCGCAGGGCACCGGCAACGCGCAGGCACTCGCCGATCGCGCCTGGGGCGCCGGCTTCTTGCCCAGCAAGTATCAAGGCGTGAAATTCCGCGCGGGCGGCGATCCCGTGCTGTACCTATCGAACCCTCCCGGCTACGACAGCAGCGCCCGCCGCCGTTATCTGGACGACCTCGCGAAGCTGAACGAAGTAAGCCAGCAGGAAATTCAGGATCCGGAAATCTCCACCCGCATCGCGCAGTATGAGATGGCGTTCCGCATGCAAACCTCGGTCCCGGAACTCACCGATCTTTCCAAGGAACCCGACTCGACATTCGAACTGTACGGACCCGACTCGCGCAAGCCGGGCAGCTATGCGGCGAACTGCATTCTCGCGCGGCGCATGGCCGAGCGCGGCGTGAGGTTCATTCAACTGTTCCACCGCGGCTGGGATCAACACGGCAACCTGCCTCGCGAAATCAAACAGCAGTGCCAGCAGACCGACCAGCCCTCGGCCGCGCTCGTGAAGGACCTGAAGCAGCGCGGCCTGCTCGACGACACACTGATCGTGTGGGGAGGCGAGTTCGGCCGCACGGTGTACTCACAAGGCACACTCACCGAAACGAACTATGGGCGGGATCATCATCCGCGCTGCTTTTCCATGTGGCTCGCGGGTGGCGGCATCAAGCCCGGCCTCACCTACGGCGAAACGGACGACTTCAGCTACAATATCGCCGAGAAACCGATGGAGATCCACGACCTACACGCGACCATGATGCACCTGCTCGGCGTCGACCACACGAAACTCACTTACAAGTTTCAGGGCCGCCACTACCGGCTCACCGACGTGCACGGGCAAGTGGTGAAAGAGATCCTCAGCTAGCGTTTCCTGCCGATCTCTCGCAGCCGTGCCGGATCGTAGCCGGCGTTTGGCGTGGGCCGGCCCGCTCCAGTCGAATCGATCCACTCATTGAGCGCCCGGCGCATGGCAGCGACGCGATCGGGCATCTTCGCCGCAAGGTCGGTTTGCTCGCCCAAATCGTCCCGCAGATTGTATAGTTCCACGCGGCCCTTCGGAGTGTACTCATAGTCCTGGTCGATGTCGACATAGTCGCCGAAGAACTCAATCAGCTTCCAATCGCCTTCGCGCACGATCGCGCTCGGCACGGCGCCCCATTGAATGTCGTAGAGGGGCATGTACCAGTACAGGCGGTCGCGCTTCGGCGGCGGCCCGCCGCGCAGGTAAGGAACGAAGCTGACGCCATCGAGCGTGTGGCCCGTGGGCGGCTTCGCGCCGCCAACCTCCGCCAAGGTCGGAAACCAATCGACCACATGCAGCGGTGCCTCGCTCACCGTTCCGGGCTTCACGACGCCGGGCCAGCGCACGATGCACGGCACGCGAATCCCACCTTCATACACGCTACCCTTCCCTGCCCGCAGCGGCGCATTGTCGAACATGGTGTCGACGCCGCCGTTGTCGGAGAGGAACACGACGACGGTGTTCTCTTCCAACCCCAACTCTTTCAGCTTCGCCAGCACGCGCCCGACGCTCGAATCCAGATGCTCCAACGCCGCCAGGTACACCGGGCTGTTCAGCCCTTCGGTGATATAGCCAAGGTCGCGATATTTCTTCTCTAACTCAGCCGGTGCCAGCACGGGCCGGTGAATCGAGTGGTGCGACAGATAGAGAAAGAACGGCTTGTCGCGATTGCGCTCCAGGAAGCCGCATGCCTCGTCCGTAAACTGATCGACACCTTTGTCGCCCCGGCTATGCACGCCCTTCGGATTGTTGCGCGGCGCGGCCCAATCAAAGCCGTAGTGACCGGCGGCCTCGGGAAAGAGCT
>JBDTVQ010000247.1:0-10397 GCA_040007195.1 Acidobacteriota bacterium
CTCCTGAATTGATTTTGACATTCCGCAGCCTTCCTGGCGCGCCCTCTGCCAGACCCCCCCCTAGTTCAATTTCGCGGTCGCGTGAAATGTTGGCGGCGCGTGGTACGGGGGCGGCCTGCCAGACCTTTGATTCCCCCCTACGCTGCGCGTCTCCAGCCCGCCGCATGCCCTGCCAGCCTTAGTGAACTCGGACAGCCCGAGTACAGGCCGCACAGTTCCAATCCATGCTGGCAACTCCGCTCCCTTCCTTGCGCGGATCGAGGCAACTAGGGGGATATGGGACCAGATTCCCCCAAAGGGGCCTAGGGGGGGCCTCCGGCTCGCGCGCTATCCCACTAGCCGCCTGTCCAGCGTGCAAGGCTAGCGGTACGGCAGTTCGGTAGCGAACTCGCCGTAACGTTGGGAAACCAACGCACGCTGTCACGTCACCGACCGTGCACGTCACTGCCAACTCGGCCCAGATAGCTCGCGATGTAGGTGTGCCGCCACAATGAGCCGCGCCGTGTACGCATGCCGGCCTCGTTCAACTCTGCGGCGATAGCCCTCAGCGTGCGGCTGTCGTCGCGTAGCGCGCGAATGTGCGCCAACACGGCCTGCTCGTCGTCATCCGGTTCGACGTGGACTCCGTCAGCGCAGAGTCGATAGCCATATTGCACGCTACCGGTCCGCTCGCCACGGCCTTGCTTGTGGCGCAGGGCTTCGCGCGTCCGCTCTCCAATGGCCTCCCGTTCCCACTGGCTCACGGCGGTCATGATGGTGATGACCAAACGGCCGCTGGCTGAACCAGTATCCAGACTCTCGGCCACCGAAATCAGCGCGACCTTCCGCTTCTCGAACCTTTCGAGCAAGGTGGCGAGGTCCTTTACGCTTCGCGTAAGCCGGTCGAGCTTCGCGATCAGCACCGCCTGCACTGCGCCGTCGTCGACCATTCTCATCAGCCGTTGCATGCCGGGTCGGTCGAGGTCCTTCCCGGATTGGCCGCCGTCTACGATCAGGTCGGCAATTGTGGCTCCCTGTACTACCGCAATGGCACGGATCTTCTCAACCTGCGCGTCGAGCGAAACGCCAAACTCAGCCTGGCGGTCTGTGGAAACGCGCGCGTATCCTACGGCTAACATGGCTCGATGTTAGGAACTGAGCCGAACCAAAGCAAGTCGAAACAAGTGGCTATTTTTCGGAAGCGGCCAAAGTAAACGGCCCTCTTGTGAACGTCGGGCGGATTTCCACCACCGGACCCATCGACTCGGAAATGTTAGTCGATGGCGATTCGTCGAAGCTCTCCGTCGAATCAGAACACCCCCAAGTATTGTCGCCAACCAGATCGAGTGCGGGCAGCAAGATGATTGAGGTGCTCGGTGTTACCGATGGTCCCTGGTCATTCTGCCCAAGAACCTGCTTACCTAACCAAATACCCATCGTCGAATTGCCCTCTTCGAGCATTCGCATTTGCATGCGGCGGATGGAAATCTTGCCCTTTGCCCGACCACGCTCCATTGCCGCCCGGAACTTCGAGTTTTTCTTCCGACGTTCGATTGTGCGAACGCTCACATTAAACCAGCCAGCGATTTCCTCGTCCGTGCATTGCAAAGCCGCAAGCTTCTCGACCTCTTGCAAATTGATAGGGGCTCGTTTCCCTGCCTGCGCCATGCTCACTCCTTTTTGGGCGTCGTCACCCGACAACCTGACATTTGGGGGTGATCTCCGGAGGGTGCGCTACGCGCTGGCCAAGCGGACCATGACCTAACGTCAGGATAGCCGAATGCCAGTTCAATTTTCATCGGTTTGGATCGGACGGCACACGATGACGACAGCGGTTCACGGAGCAGCCCGCAAGCGTCGAGCGGCTTCGTGGGAACGACAGCCCAGGGACGTTCCGTCGGCCGCGTAGATCAGGATCTGGTCATTGTGTCGAGACACGTCTGCTGTTGAAGGGGCGGGAAGGGATTTCAAGAGCGTCCCGGCACTCCGCTTCGGCGCACCGAAGCCGGAGTCCCTCCGACCGTTCAGCTTCGCGCTGGTTGATCAGATTGGCTCCTGGTAATGAATACTCGCCGCCATCGCAAGATGTGCACTCGCCAGCACAACGATTCCGAATGCGGGGGATGGTGGGGATCTGCCCGAAGATTCTGGGGATCTCGCCACACCCAGATCCCCAGCACGCAAGTAGATGCTGCAGTAGGAGTTATGAGAACGCAACCGTCCGAATGGGGATCTTGGGGATCTTCCGGGCTGTCCTCTCCCATGCGCGCGATGCGTGCGCGTCATCGCGCCTGTGGGTGTGCAGTCATTTCTGCTCCTTCGCGGAGGAGGGAGGAGATCCCCAAGATCCCCAATTTCATCGCAAGCTGTTGTCTCGGTTGAGCTTTTGCGTTGGGGATCTTCCGGAAGCGAGATCCCCAACGATCCCCAAGATCCCCATTACTGCGGCTGGTCGTCGGCGAGCCGGTAGTAAGTGACTCCTTTGTGCCTGGAGTCGCCTTCGACTTTCATGAGCCGCAGGCTACCGAACAGCCGGTCCCGGTATCTAGAAAGGGCGTTGCCCAATCGAACCTGCTGCGACCGGGACTGGCCGCTACCCCTGACTTCCAGCATCAGTCCACGCTGTTCGCAGAAGCCGTTGAGATCGCACACCTGCTTCTCGGCGTCGCCGAACGCCTCCCACCATGCCGCTGTGAACTCCCGCCACTTCTGACCATCCTGATCGGCTTGGTCGTAAAGCTGATCGAGATTCGCCAGGAAGCCGTCGATTCCGGCAACGGCGAGGATGCCGCCGCAGATCTCCGACCACCCTTCGAAGGAGCCCAGCCGCCGCTGTTGGACGGGTCTCCCGGCGGCGATCCAACCGAGCACCAGCGTCAATCCAGCGTGGACGAACTGACTGCGATTGGCTCTCACCCAACGTGGCAGGTCAGGATGCCGGAACTCAGTCCGCTGCCATGGCCGGTCCAATCGTGGATCGATTCGCACACGAACGCACCGCCGGGCAAGCTCCAAGTCGAGGTGCGGGTTGTTGGCGGTCATGATCCACACGCCCTGGTTGGCGAGCGTCACCATCGTTGATTCCCCCAGCACCCGGTCCGTCCATCGAACCGCTGTGAGCACCGAAGCGAGCGAGGGGGAATGGAGCTTGGTTCGATCATCGGCGTTGTCCAGCAGGACGATCGGCCGGGCCTTCATCAACTCGGCGGTGATCATCTTCCGGATCTCACCGTCATTTTCAGGAAGTGTGCGGCTTTCGCAGCTCTCGCCGGTGGTCACGATTGCGACGACGTTGGCGAGTAGCCCCTTGCCGGATCCGACCGAAGGCGCCTCGATCAGGTGCAACGGAGTCGGGCCCTCGATCATTCTCCGGACAAACGGCAACAAGATCGCGGCGACCGCGTGCGCACGATCCGAGAGATTCGCAAATTGAAAGTCCACCAGCAGTTCATCGCAAAAGAGCTCGCGCGCGGCTCGGATCTCTTCCGGAGTCGGCGCACTGGATCGTTGGGCCAACTGCAACGCCTAATCAGGGTCCATCCAGACCCGATCTTTCTGGTGATAGCCTGGCGTAGCGATCAGGGAGCCGTCGCACCCGAACACTGGCGTGCGGATCACAGCATCCAGTTGGGGCAATTTGGGATCGACGTAAGCCAGCATGTCGCGCGCAGCCTCTTTCAGCGGAAGCGCATCCACACTGGCTTCCTTGGTAGCCCGATACCAATTGGCGACTCGAGCGAGCAATCCGAACACGGCGGACTCGCTCATCTGCTCGATCTCGATTGAGGGCTCTCGGTTAGCCAAGTACACCATGTGCTCTCCTCGGCGAAACACGTATGGCGTATTTCGGAAGATGGCGGCGCTAGGATCATTCGCTCGGAGGACCGCTGCCCAGCAGTCCGTCGCGATGTCCCGAAGCTGGCGCGCGTTGACCTGAATCCGGGGAAGCCCGGCAGTGGTCAATGCCGGCGGCGGTGACGGCTGGGCGTGTGGGCGCGTCGCGGCGGCTGCGGTTGCTGTTGCCTGCAGCTGCTTGCGCAATACCGTCAGCGATACTCGGTCCTTCCCCAGCCGGTCCTGGATGAGGCGCAAATGCCGGTCCTGCTCGACGGGACTCAGGCGTTTCGATGCGGCGAGGATTGGACCCAGGACTTGCTCAAGCTCAGACTCTGCCGTGCCAGAAGGCAGCCGCGAAATCGATAATTCCAGCGGTGTAAGCGAGGATGCGAGGATGGCCTCGAAATCCGCCGTCGTTCCACCCTCCGCGAAGTACTCATTCACGTCGACCTTGGCATCATCAAGCAGGGCTGCAGCCAGCCGGGCTTCCTCTTCACTGCGGCTCTTGAGGTCGCCTATTCGTGCGGAACCTGTGGGCACTTCGAGACCGAAGGCCTCCTTTAACTGCTTCCTGGCGTTTTGCTGTTTCTCCCCCAAGGGCAGCGTGGCCACCCGAGTCGTCATCCCGTTCTCGACGAGAATCTGAGCAGTTCGAAGCGCGCCTCGGAGGCCGGCGTCCGACAACTCATTGTCCTGGCACAGATAGATCGTCTTCGCCCCAGCAACCTTTGGCAGAATGCGCTCCCAATCAGCATCCTTAATCTGAACGGTCACAGGAGAAACCACAGGGAACCCATGTTCCATGAGCGAGATGCAATCGGTGACCCCTTCCGTGATGATGATCCGGGCCGGCCGCGAGGCGAGGATGTCCTCGTTGTACAGCACATCGTTTCGGACGCAGGCGGCGACGTGCGCGTGTTTGTCCCCGTTTCGAACGGCGAGCTTCTTGTACTTCGGGGCCTCCCAATCGGCGTCAGGTGTCCAGGGCGTCTTGCGGCCAATCATGAAAACGACGTGGCCGCGGCTCCAGTAGGGAAAGACGATTCTTCGATTGAAGAATGGACTGATGCTGTTCGCGTAGGGCCGGAAAGCAGACGTTCCTGCCAACTCGGCGAGCGTGAATGCGTTCGGACCCTCGCAGAGTGCGTCCAGGACACCACTCTGCCGATTTCCGGCCGAGTCACTCCAGGGAGCGTTCTCGGCGTAGCCGATCCTTAGCCGCGCGATCATCTCATCGCCGATCCTGTACTTCTCACGGAACCACTTGAGGACATCCGCATCTGTAAGGAGCCTCTGGTGGTAGTAGTCGGCAAGCACGGTCAACGCCTCAAACACTCGAAGACTATTTCGCCGTTCCCGCTCCAGTTCCTCGACGGCCTCCGGCGACAGCCCAGCGTGAGAAAGTGACGGCATCCCCACCCGGTTGGCTAGGAAGTCGCGCGCCGCCCGGTGTGACTCCGGCATCCGGCCAGACTGACCACTGGTGATTCGGCCTGCATGGACGAACTCGATTAACTGCAAGACGTCTCCGCCGGCGCCGCAGCCGAAACAGTACCAGCCCTGCTTGTCCAGCATGACGTTCAACGATCGTTTGGACTGGCTTTGGTGATTGGGGCAATCGCAGAGCAGGGTTCTCTCCGAGGATTGAGTGATCCTCCCGTTCAGAAGCTCCCGAGCTATCGAACCGATGTCGACGGAAGTGATCTGGCGGTAGTAGTCACGAACACCGGCGGATGATGGCTGGCTCATTCATTGGCTCCGTGGGACGCTACGTTTACGCGATGGCGAAAAGCCAGCCCTGACGAAGGCTTCCCGAATCTGCCTGGTCATCTGATACACACGTGAGCGCGATTTGCCCGCGTGCTGGCACACATCCTTCACCGGCATTTGGCCGAGTACCACCGCCAGAGATTGAAGTTGTGGTGGGAGGCTTTCGACAACTCCACGGACGTCGATACTGAGATGCAATGCATCCACCACGCCCGCGGACGGACGCCTATCGAGAATGTCCAGCGAGTCGCCTTCGCCGGCATCCTCTCGAATCATCATGTCCTCGATTAGAAGCTCCGGCGCCCGCCTGCGTTCGCGCATCACAAGCACGGCGGCGTGATTGCGAACCACGCCACGCACGAAGCCCTGCCAGTCACCTCGCGCAGGATCGAACTTGGGGGAACGGCGGAGAACGTCCAGGACCATCTCCTGCTTCAGGTCTTCCCAATCGTCTGACCTAAAGCCGGCAGAGGCAACTAAACGGCTGGCCCGGCAGCAAGCCTGATGAAAGATGTACGGGTCGACCGGCATCATCGCGATGCCTCCGTGAGGTGACGCTCGATGATCACGCGCCGAGGGATACCGGCGCGAACTTCGATACTTTCGATCGTTGCGTTCTCAAGTTCGTCCAATTTCGTCATAAGCCGGCAGACTTCATCGCGAAGCACGAAGTCGGTCAGATCGACCTCTGGCCGCGGACCTTCATCAGCATCGAGCTTCACGTCTACCAGCACCTGGGGCAGGGGATCGAAAACCGGATCTGTATCCTTCACTCTTAGGCCGCGAACACAGCCGTAATTCGTCGACTGACATAGTCGGACTAAGACCTGACGAGCAGCTGAAAGTTGGGAGAATCGAAGGAGCTTCGGCGTGGCTGCCATCACTCCTCCATCCCGACTCGGTTGCGGGCCAGGAACTCCTCGACGGCGGCGTGTAGTCGCGGCGGCTTGACGGGATTCGGCTGGAATCCGTCATACGGTGCCAATCCCTTTAGATCTCGAAGCAGCCGGACCCGGATCCGGTCCAGGCGTTTCATGACGCTCCAGACGAGGTCGTCGTCGATATGGTGAAGGGCAGCTGCGCCCCCAATTACGAGTGCAATGTCGTCAAGCGACTCGCGGACCAGGGGCTCAGGGTTGGTGCGGGGAGCGGCTGCCTTTTGAGCGGCCCGCCTCTCGATGGATGTAGCAGAGGGATTTGTGCTCATCGTGTCCTCTGCTACTGGCAGGGTGAGATTTCACCCTGCGACCCTTTATGGAAGCTTACTGACTATAAATCACGGAGATCAGGGACAATAGAGTTCGAAGATTTTTCGGCCTGCATGGTCTGCGATGGTGAAAAGTGACTCTACTTTCCTTGCTCGCTTGAGCATTCGAATGTTGCGGTCCAGGTTCGCGTACTTTCGCTGTAACGCAGAGGGTCACCTTCCAGGCCTATCCATTTCCGGAGCCACACGCCCAGCTTGAGTACAGCCGTATCATCGCCCCGCCGCTTCAGTCGACCGGCGCCGCGCAGCATCTCGATCAGCGTTGTTCCCTCAGGGGTTAGTTTGCCTCGCGGGTTCCTCAACTTGAGATCTTCCAGCGAGTACAAATAGGGTACGATCTCGTCTGCTTGACCAACCTCTTCAACCCTCCTCCCAGAACTGCGATCGGTCTGGCTCGCGCGGAAGACCTTCTTTTGGTTAACGCTGACCGCGAGCCGCCCATCGCGGCGTTCGACAAACCGGAAATTAAGCCAGGAGGCGCTCGCAGGTGTTGGGAACGAGGCTTCACCGGCAAGGCGAACCTGGAATTTGCACACATAGACGCCAGCAGGCTTGTTGTGCTCGACAGGATTACCGTCGATTGGGATGAGCGCCTGCATGAGCTGGCGGAGCGCGTTGATGCGATTCTTGATGGGCGTTTTGCCTCGAAGCACTGGAATGACCTGATCGGGGGCAAGGCGGCCACGGCTGGCAGCGAGGGATTTCAGCGTCTCCAACCTTTGATCCCGCTCCCCGAAACCCGCCTCGCTAAAAGGCACGTCCCTTTTGAATCCAGCGACCTCGACCCTAAGCCCTGTATCGAGAACTTCGATCAGAAGGTCTTGCCACCTCGCGCCATCCGGAACTGAGAGGCTACGGACACTGGACGTCTTGGTGTCAGCGCCATCGCGGACAAAGATGTCTTCAATGAAGTCGAGATCCAGAGAGATCTTTCCACCCGCCCACGTGGCGATATCGGAGAGCACAACTACCTTCAGTCGAGAAAGTTCCCAACCGGAATCACCGCCGCCATCGGAGGGCGCAATCAGCAAACCAGTCCCAGAGGCAAGATGCTGCTGAGCTTCGCTTATCACGGCGTCAAACTCATTTTCGGACGAGGCGGAAAAGAACAAATCCCGGAACCGCCCTCCGAAACGACGGCGACCCAAGCGCCAGACTAGGTTGCTGGAGGCCAGCGGCTGGGTCTGTTGGGATAGTTGAAATGCATCTGCCAACAGGAATGCCAGGCGACCCACGTCTAGCCGCCACTGGCGCAGGCGGTCGAGACTTACCTCCACGAGAGTACCGGCGACCGAACACGGAATGAAAGCCAGCTTGCCATCTGCCCTCCACCGCACTCGTTCCCAATGCCCTTCCGGGCAAGCGCAAGCCACGTGGGTGGCATGAGCGCTCTCGCTGATCAGTCCTGCGCCAATCAGTGCTTCGAACTCATCGGCGCTCCAGCCGCACACGTCGTCGTAGGTAAACCCCAGGTCAGCCGACGCGAGCTGCCTTAGGTAGTGCTGCCACGCGTTTTCCATCATTCTCGATTCCCCAGGGCCGAAGATATCGGCGAAGGACGCCTTCTTTGCCGTCGTGCCCCAGAGTGCACCACCTCGGCGCTGAGATGCTAAACTCAACAACCTCTTCCTTACCACCTGGACCGCCGAAGACCGCCTGCAGGTCGACACTAAGGATGGTCGACCGCACGAGTTTGTCTAATCCTCCGCGCAGTTCGCTTCGGAGCAGAGCGTAGAGGTCATCATGAGGCTCGTTGGGGTTTACCTCAAACCGGGCCCTTCGCCGCGGCCTGCCAGGGAAGTGGATCTTCATCGCTGTTACTCGAAGGCTTCTGAGCTGATGCGCTGGGTCAGTTTTGTGTTCGAAGTTTGGATCTTTGAAGAGGCTCAAGTCGTATGTCTTCTTCCCCGCCTTCGGAGGCGCGGGCGAGTCAAACACGGCGTTTCCGAAACCATCAAATAAGGCCTCGATCTTATGGGCGCCACCCTTGGTTAGCACGGTCACGCTGCCTGTTGTTTCGTCCAAGTAGTAAACGACGGGGAACGGTGGCACCACGCTCACGCCGACGAGTTGGTCGTCCGGACCGTAGGAGTCAATCTCATCACTGTAATCTGAAGGGTAGGAATGCAACAGGTGGACGCCGTCCTGTTCCCGGTGGTCTATCTTGCATTTCTTTGCGCGCTCCTCGGGTTTGAAGGTCGCTTGGATGTGCTCCCTCAGGTTGTTGATCATCGCTTCCGTGATGACGACCTTCCCCTCAGGAAACCCAACCCGCGTTTCTCTAGAGGTTTTGCCAAGCGAGTAAGTGTGAGCATAGACCAGCTCACTATCGAACAGTTTCGGATGCTCAACGAGACACCAAAAGGCTCGCTCGTAAGCGTTCTTCCTAGCTGCCAACTGCTTCGCGAACTCTGGACACTGGTCGCCGGAGGCGGCTATCAAAACCGCAGTTCCTCGGGAATTCGCCAAGGCGTGTACCTGACGGAATCTTACCCCGATCAACCGCCGATCAGACTCGTCCGCTACGCGCACACGTTGGAGAATCGCCTCAGCGTCAGTTTCTGGCAGCTTCGTCCAGTCAAGGTCAAGAAAACTTTTGTAGGGGGAGAGGAACTTCTCAAGGAGTGCGTTCGGCGTTTTCTCAGCGACGACGCGCGGATTGTACGGTTGAGACACAAAGCCCTTCTTACTCTGGCAAGGGCTTCCGGCGGGCCCGCTAGCGGTCGGCAGCGGGCGGTTGTCTCAATTCCCCTGGATGGCCGAGGGACTTGGCCATTGGTCCTGCACAGTTTCTAGAGATTGCCGACATGGCCGAATAATAGCCGGAAGAAAAGACGAAGATATTTCGATTGCGTTACGAACTTGTTACGACGTGAATAGTCTGAATTGTTTTGACTTGGAGAGAGGCTGATCGGCTATTGATCCGAGGCCACAAACGTGCCCAGCCGCGTTTTCTTCAGCTTGACCCACTCTACTCTCTGATCGTCCCACGTCAGCGCGCTGGCGATTTGGCGAACGGCACATTCGCTGATGGGGTACCGGCCGCCCGCCGCCGGCGCGAGGTGCAAGATCTCCTGCTGAATGTCCGGCGCGAGCCAGACCAGCTCCATGATCTGACTCATCCGCTCGCGCGTTAGGCAGCCCAACCGTGCCAGATCCGCGTAGTCTCTTGCCTCACCTCGTTGGATAGCATCCTGGAAGTAGATGGCCAGCGCCAGGACCTGGGCGACTCGAGGCAGACGCCCCGCTCGGGAATGCGGGACATGCGAATCCCGACTCTCTCCAGACGATCGTGGCGCTGCGTATAAGGGAAATTGAATCTCAATGGCTCGGTCGTGCATGTGCATGTGTCTCCGTCACGGCTGGCGCCCATCCACAGAAATCCTTGATGCCACGAGTGCGGAATCCGAGACTCACCGTCCCGGTCTTGCCGTCGTAGCGGACGTGTTCAACTAATGTGCGAATGAACCGCTCCTGCTCCCAAGTAGATAGAGCCTGTCCGATGAGAGCGTGATGGCACTGAACTGTGGCGGTACGCGATTTG
>JBDTVQ010000248.1:0-10375 GCA_040007195.1 Acidobacteriota bacterium
CAGCAGAGCGGCGGACCATTGCTTTCCGACTTGAGTCCGGCGATTCGCGTTTTCGAGCGAGGGAAGGCGTTTTCCTACGGGGTCACTATTTACAACGCCCCGCTGGACGCGAATTCGCAGCAACCACCGCTGGAATTGCAGCCCAGATTGATGCGCGGAGATCAGGTGGTTTGGGAAGGACGCCGCTTCCCGGTGATTCTGGCGGCGGGAACCGATCCAACACGCATTCCCGCCGGTGGCGTATTGACGCTTGGCCCCAAGACGGCGCCGGGCGATTACACTCTTTCTGTTCAGTTGATCGACAGAGCGTCGAAGCGGGAATTCCTCGATCAATCGATCGATTTCGAACTGCGCTGAGTGCCTATGGCTAGCGCTTCAAACCATCGGCGGCATCGGCGCCATAAAAGAACTCCTCGCGGGTGATCTTGTCGCCGGAGACGGTGTAGACGGCGATTTCGGCAACGCTGACTCGTTTGCCGGTGGACTTGGGCGTGATATCGAAAACGAAGTTCACGGCGAAACGGTCCTGCAGAATGTAAGGTCCCGTGCAGGTTGCGCCGTTGATTTCGTTCAGGCCTGCCCAGCCGGCGCTCTTCTCGATGACGGCCGCCTTGCCGGCGGTCTCCAGGGAACCATTGGGACGCGGGGAGGCTTCGACACTCACAATGTTGTCGGCGTAGAGCTCCTTCATTGCGTCAAAATTCTTGAACTGGCTGCAGAGTTCTACGAAACGTGCTGCTACTGATGCTGTGCTCATACCTGATGATACCGGCGGGCCTACGCGCGTTACACACCCGATTGGGGTATACACTCTCCCTATGCGCAAACTTGTGCTCGCCGCCGCCTTGTCCCTGGCCGCATTCGCTCAGGACACGACCAATTTCCCTGTTTTCGGCAAAATTATCCGCCTCGATCCCCGTTTGGATCAACTTCTGGCCCCCGACGCCAAGCTCGAAATGATCTCGTGCTGCTTCGACTGGGCGGAGGGCCCGACGTGGGACCGCAAGGGTGGGTTCGTTTTGTTCTCCGATATTCCACGCAACTCGGTGATGAAGTGGAAGGAAGGAGAGGGGATCAGTGTCTATCTGAATCCGTCAGGATTCACGGGCAAATTGCCGTATGGTAAGGAGCCGGGCTCGAACGGCCTGTTCATGGACGCCGACGGCAAGCTGTATTCGGCCGAGCACGGCGACCGGCGCATCTCCGTTCTGTATCCCGACGGCGGCAAACGTACACTCGCCGATAACTATCAAGGCAAGCGGCTGAACTCGCCAAACGACCTGGCAAAGCATTCGTCGGGCGCGATCTATTTCACCGATCCGCCTTACGGGCTGCCCGACAATGTGGACGATAAGCGCAAGGAGCTAGATTTCCAGGGTGTGTACCGCGTGACGCCCGACGGCAAAGTGACGCTGCTGACGAAGGAGTTCACGCGGCCAAACGGCATTGCTTTTTCGCCGGATGAGAAGACGCTCTACGTGGCGCAGTCAGATCCGGAGAAGGCGATCTGGAAGGCATTCCCGGTGAAGGCCGACGGAACACTGGGCACGGGAAAAGTGGTTGCCGACGTAACGTCGATGGTGGGCAAGATGAAGGGACTGCCGGACGGCATGAAAGTCGACAAGGCCGGCAACCTGTGGGCAAGCGGGCCGGGCGGCATCCACATTATGGCGCCCGACGGGACGGCTCTAGGACGCATCGAAACGGGCGAGGCGACAGCCAACTGTGCGTTCGGCGACGACGGTTCGACGCTGTTCATTACGGCTGATATGTATCTGGCGCGGGTGAAGACGAAGACGAAGGGGACGGGCTGGTAGCCGCCGGTTGCGGAGGGGGTTCTTTAGGTTTGTCGCCACCCATGACGCCGGCCTTTTCGGCTTTGTCTTTGGCCCAATTGAGCAGGCGCTTGATGGGAGGGAAGTAGTCGCCAAGGATGACCAGGCCCGGGATGAGAAAGACCCAGCCGGGCATGATCGGCAGGATCAAGCCGATGATTCCGAGGATGACAAGGCCAATACCGAGGGCCACTCGCAGCGCGTGACGCATAGCTAAAAAGAAAGCGGGAGGACCACGAAAGGCCTCCCCGCCTCTATTATCATCTGACTCGCCTGCGGGGCAGCGCGTTTCGAGCTGCTTACTGCACGTTTTCGAAGTACCCGGCGAATTTGATCACGCAATTCGTGTTTTGGGTGCCGTTGTCGATCAGGGCAATCCCCAGTGACACTTTCCCGCCGGCCTTCACATACATCCGCACGGGCGAGGCGACGGTCCACAATCCGCGTCCGTTGAACGAGCTCAACAGCACCGGCGGAATCTGCCTGATGTGAATGCCGGTGGTCAGGCTGACCCCTCCCCATGCATCTGCCAGTGCCTTGGTGCAGATTCCCGAAACATCTTCGATCACCAGGACCTTTCCGTCCGGCACTGTGTCGCCGAGCTGCTGGTCGAAGTTCCGCAGGAGACAGTCTGCCTGGAAGCCGGAATATCCGGCGTCGAAATTCGTGGAGCACTGCCCGAACACGGCCGAACGGCCGGGCTTTTCCATCTCGCGGACAGGGTTGGAATATCCCTGAGCGAAGGCGGCGCCCGCTACGGCGGCCGCGATCACGATTGATTTGAGTAAGTTGTTCATTGATGGATTCCTCTGCTAGTCGGTGTTAGTTGGCGTCGACCAGGTAACCCTGGATGGAGACGCTGCAGTTGGGCGAAGCGGCGACGTTGCCGGTGAGAATCGCTTGCGCGAGTAGGGTGCCGGCCTCGGTGCTCATGAACACGGTGCGTGCGGCGACTTTGGCGCGTGTGCCGGCGAAGGCCGGGGTGGCATCTTCCATCGCCAGGATGACGAAGCCGCCGGAGTAGCTGGCCAGATACCCATAGCTGATATTGGCCGCCGAGTGGACCGAGCAAACGAAGCTCGCATCGCGCACGGCAAGACGCTTTCCGGCAGGAACCGTCGCGAGTTGGCAGCCGCCCGTTCCTGGCACTCCCTGCCAGGTCATCTGGCAGGATGCCGTAAAGGGGTTGCGGGTGGGGTCGTTGACGTCGCGCACCGGCTGCGAGTAAGTCTGCGCCGAGGCGCAAAGGGCTGCCGAAGTCAAAAGTAAGATGGACAATATTTGTCTCATGATTTGTGTCTCCTCCTCAATCTGAATTCAATTTTTTCGTTAGGGCTGCTGGTCTACCAGGTAGCCTTGAATACTCACCGAGCAGTTGGATGTAGACGGCACGCCCGCGGCCAGCCAGACCTTGGCCTCTACCGGCCCGGCGAGGCTTTGAAAGAAAACCTGGCGCGCGCCCGCCGACCACTTCGCGTTGGGGAAGTTGGAAGGCACCGCCACCAGATTCTCTGCGGAGGGAGCCGCCGTGGAGGATGAGAGCAGGCCGTAGCTCACACTACCGGTGAGATCGGTCGAGCACGTGACGGCGATTTCGCGCACGGAGAGCCGCTTGCCCGCGGGAACGGTGTAGAGCGGGCACGTACCCAGTCCGATGGTGGAAAACTGGATGGTGCACGAGGCAGTCATGGGCGAGTGCGTGGGATCGTTCACGTTCCGCACGGGAGTTGAGAAAGTCTGCGCCTGAGCCGCGAGGGCGGCGGCACAGAGCAGGATCGCTGCAGTGGTGATTTTCATTGTTTTCTTTCCCTACTGGACGCTGACAAGGTGTCCCGAGAAACGGACGGTGCAGGCGGAATTTAGGGACGCCGGGCCGACGAGGTTGAGGTAGGCCATCACCTTGTCGCCTCCGCGTGCGTACAGCTTGATGCGCTCGGAGGCCAGCAGCAACTGGTAGCCGCTGGAAAACGTGGCTTGGTTCACCAGTGGCAGATACCGGTCCTGGGAGGTCGCGTTGAGCGCCAGTGCCGCCCATTTATCGGCGGTCGCCTTCTGGCAGGCTGCCGACACGTCTTCGATCACCAGAATCTTGCCTTGCGGCACGACCGTGCCGATGACCTGGGTGAAGTCAGAGAGTGTACAGTCGGCCGCCGCCGTAAGCCCACTGTAGCCGGCATTGAACTGAATGGGGCAGACGCCGCGCACGGCGGAACGCGCTTCTTTCTCCATTTCGCGCACGGGTTGCGAGAATCCTTGCGCCGCGGCGGCCGCGGCCGTCAGCAGGCACACTACGAGCGATTGCGTGATGAGTCGCATTGATTTAGTCCTCCTCTAGTTGTCTTTACTGGTTGTGTTTTTGCCGGCGGCGCGAGTGGCTTGCCGCCAGCAGGATGATGCCGATTCCCGCCATGGCCCAAGTGCCCGGTTCGGGTACTTCGCCCGGTGTGCCACCGGGGCCATCACCCGGACCTTCGCCCGTAAGTTCATCGGCGATGGAGGTGAGCGCGCCGTAATAGTAGCCCTGGCCGACGCCGAACTGCGCCGATGCTGTTCCGGTTCCCGGATCGAGCGTCACGAGGGTGCCGTTCGCCGAGAAATCCAGATCGATGGCGTAATAGGTTCCGGCAGCCGGGTCGTAGTAGAAACCGCCCGAGAGGTAACCGCCAAACCCCTGGCCAACCGCGGTAACCTGTTGGCCCCCGAGGTCAATCTGGTGGATCTGCCATTGGCCCTGTTCATTGATAAACAGCCCCTCGAGCCCGGACGGTCCCCAAGTCATGCCGCCCAGGCTCACACCCCATGCTGGTGCATAGTCGAACACCGGCGTCGCCGACTGTCCCGCGGCGTCTATCTCCATAAAGGTCACATAGCCGAGTCCTTGCGTATAGAGGGCATAGAAGCGGTCCAACGTCTCGCAGTAGGTGAGGCCGTAGAAGAAGCCGTCGGGCAGGAAGTGGGCGAACGAATCGAAACTGCCGCCGCCGTTAGCAGCGAAAGCCACCATCGTGTTGCTGCCGTAGCCATCGTTGTGGATGGAGTAAAGCAGGGCATCGAGCGGCCGGAAGGTCAGTCCGCCGATGAACCCCTGGCTGCCATCGCCGAGATCGTATAGTTCACCAGCCGTCGAATTGGCTGTATTGATCTGGTTCACCTGGCGCGGGATGCCTTGTAAAGGTCCCTGCTGGGTGTCGCCAGAGATAGAGATTAAAATAGGGGCCGCCGAGGCAACTTCTCCTCCCGCCAGCAGCAGCCCCAAAAGGCCAACTTGGATCACCGTAAAACGCTTCATCTGTCTCTCCTCCTCAGGATGTGTCCGGCTTGGCGCTCTGCTGCGAGCCCGGCTCGCCACTGCCCGGCGCAAGCCCGTCACAGGAAACACAAGCGCGGTGAAGCGGTGATTTGGATGTCAGGAGACAGTTAGCGCGACGTTATGTAACGTGAGGAAGGAGAATAAAATCTGTCAGTTAGAGGCAGGCTGGAGGATGCCCATCTTTTCGGCGATCCGGCGGGCTCGGGGCTCGTTCTGAAGAGGACGAAGGCGGGCTTCGACCATCAAATAGACAGTGCTGGGGTCTTTCCGCTCGAATGCACGCTCGAGCCAGTCAAGCGCCTTCGCCTTTTCTCCCATTCCGCAGTAGACGAGGGCAACGCTATACTCGCGCACCAGGCCTTTGGCGATGGCCTGCTCCAGTTCGCGCGCCACTTCCGCCGCTTCGGCACGCCTGCCCATAACGCCCAGGAGATTTCCCAGTGCGGGAAGGGCGCGGGTGTCGTGTGGGCGTCGCGTGAGGATGTCGCGTAGAACCGCTTCGGCTTCGGCGTATTTCCCCTGGCCTTGCAGGATGAGGGCTTTCAGCCAGTGGGCTTCTTCCATTCGAGGAGTGGCGGCGAGCGGAATTTTCAGCAGTTCGAGTGCCTGGTCCCAATCTTCTTGCGAGTAGAGCAAGACTGCCTTTTGCGTTCGTAGCCGGATCTCGTCGGGGGACATGGAGATTGCACGGTCGATTTCGGTCATGGCTTTGGCCGGTTGACCAAGGATGCGGAGAACGTCGCCGTAGACGCGCATGAGGCGGGGGTCGCGGGGCTTGAGGTCGACGGCGCGGCGGAACGAGGCTTCGGCGCGGACGGGATCGAGGTCACGGTAGAGTTCGAGAGTGGCGATGCTGCCGTAGCCCTCGGCCGAAGTTTCGTCGGCTTCGATGGCCCGGCGCGATGCGGCCTTTCCTTTGTTGATGAACTCGCCGGTGCGGGCCGGATCGTAGTCGGCGCAAAGCTCGTAGGCATGTGCGAGGTAGACCCAGGCCTGTGTAAAGTCGGGCTTCTGCTGAACGGCAAGTTCGAGCTTGGCTACGGCCTGCTCCATGGAGGGCGGAATACCGCGCTCGGCCGACACTTGGCGAATGTCCTGCTTCATAAGTGCGCTTGCTTCGAGGAAGGCATCCAGCGCGGTGCCGCTAGGAGGCGTGCGGCCTTTCGAGCGCCACTCTGCCCGGCCGAGCGTGCGGGAGCGTATCTGTTCGACTACTTCGGAAGCGAGGGCGCGTTCCAGGTTGAGCGCATCCGTCGCGGGGCGCTCAAAGGTTTCTGCCCAGACGTGATAGCCATCACGAGCACTGATCAGCTGCATCGTGATGCGATAGCGCTGCCCCACGCGCCTCACGCTGCCTTCCAGGAAGTAGGCAACGCCGAGGTCGGTTCCCGCGCGAGACAGGTCGACCGCCTTTCCTTTGAAGGAGGACATGGTCGTGCGCGCGAGGACTTTGAGGTCGCCTGAAGTGGCGAGCCGTGCCGTGAGCTCTTCGGTCAAGCCGTCACAAAAGTCATCTTCGACCGGCTGGCCCGTCATATTCACTAGCGGCAGAACAGCGTAGGAGCCGGAGTCCACGGCGGGCTGGCGATGGAAGCTCCAATAGCCGATGCCGGCGGCCAACAGGATGGCGGCGGCCAACACCGGTTTCCAGGGGAACGCCGGTGTGCGTGCGGTTGACGGAGGGGGGCCCGGCGACGGCGGAGTAGCCTGGACGGCAGCGCTGGGTTCGGCACCGGGGGTGAGAGGCTGAGTTTCAGGGGTTGGAATGGAGGGCTCAGGAGTCACCTCTACGATTCGCGGACGGTATGCGCCGCGGGGCAGATCGATTCGCAGGTCCGTTTCGCGCCCTGGACCCTCATAGTAGTCCCTCAGTTTTTTCCGAAGCCGGCTGGCCTCGACGCGAACGATGGAGTCCGACTGGGGATCGTATCCGGACCTCCTCTCGTAAACCTCCATTGCGATTAAATATTCTTTAATCTCATCGCCTTTTCCGTTCAGAGTTTGAATTACGGTGTAACGCAAAAAGCCACTCAGCCGCGCTGATCCGGCAAAGGTTGGCGAGTCCAGAATCTGCGCCAAGTGAGCGCGAACCCGGTTGGAGAAGGCTTCGGAATATCCGGCGTCGTCGGCCATCGTGATCGCTATATGATACTCCGCAATGGGTGTTACGAGGTTCGATCGAGGGCCGATCCGCCTTGTATTCGGCTTTCATTCGTACTTTTTTCTAAAAGTAACCAGAGTGCAAATGACCGCTGACGGATATACCCGCAAACGAGTGTGTACGCCAAAATTGTTCTTAGTACCTTGTTTGCAAAGGCATACAGGTCGACGAATTAGGACTAACGTACCAGGACCTTAGTCCCGAGCGTAGGATGTTTAACTATTGACCCAATCAGCTGAAACCCTTAGATTTGATGTGATGCAGGCTGAACAGCGAAAGTCCAAACGGTTTGACCTACGGCTGCTGATCGAACTCGTTCGGACGGGAAGCGAGCCGATCAACCGCGTAACAGAGACCAGAAACGTCAGTTCGGGAGGTGTGCTTTTCGACTGCGAAAATCAACTTCCCGTGGGCGATCCCATCGAGTATTTCTTAACGCTTCCGACGAGCAGCAAGGACGGGAACAACGTCCGGCTGCATTGTATGGGAACCGTCATCCGGCTGGAATCCAGTCAAAAACGCAACCGTAAGGAAAAGCCCTTTCACATAGCCGCGACCCTGGAGCGGTACGAGTTCGTACGCTTCGGTCGCTAGCGGCAGAAAGATTCTTTCCGCCACACCGCCGGCTGCCCATAGCGGTACGATGTAAGGCACTGCTATGTCGCAAATCAAAGGACCCGCACTTTTCCTCGCGCAGTTCATGGCCGACGAGGCCCCTTACAACTCTCTTCCCAACATCTCGGCATGGGCGAAGGGCCTGGGCTATCTGGGCGTGCAGTTGCCGTCTTGGGATGGCCGGATTATGGACGTCAAGAAGGCGGCCGAGTCCAAGGGCTACTGCGATGAGCTGAAGGGCAAGACCAATGGTCTGGCGATTACCGAGCTTGCATCCCATCTACAAGGGCAACTCGTTGCTTCGCATCCGGCGTACGACACGCTGTTTGACGGCTTCGCGGCGCCCGAGGTGCAGGGGAATCCCAAAGCGCGCGCCGAATGGGCCGTGCAGCAGATGCGGTATGTCATCCAGGCGACGGCGAATCTGGGGCTGACGGTGACGCCCTCGTTTTCCGGGGCGCTGATGTGGCCGTACATTTACCCGTGGCCGCAGCGTCCGGCCGGACTAGTGGAAGAAGGCTTCCGCGAGCTGGCCGCGCGCTGGAAACCCATTCTCGATTTCGCAGATCAGCACGGCGTGGACATTGCCTATGAGCTGCATCCGGGCGAGGACTTGTATGACGGCGCGACGTTCGAGCAGTTTCTGGAAGCAACGGGCAATCATCCGCGCGTGGCAATCAACTACGATCCCTCGCACTTCGTGCTGCAGTGCCTGGACTATGTGGGCTTCATCGACATCTACGCCTCGCGGATCAAGGCGTTACATGTGAAGGATGCCGAGTTCCGGCCGTCGGCGAGATCGGGCGTGTATGGGGGTTACCTGGGGTGGAAGGATCGTCCGGGGCGGTTCCGTTCGCTCGGAGACGGCCAGGTGGACTTCAAGCAGGTGTTTTCGCGGCTGACAGCGGGCGGCTACGCCTCGTGGGCGGTGCTCGAGTGGGAGTGCTGCTACAAGGACAGCGTGCAAGGGGCGGCCGAAGGGGCGCCGTTTATCGCTTCGCATCTGATTGACGTGCCTACGCGAGCGTTCGACGACTTTGCGGGCGCGGCGACCGATACGAAGCGGAACCGCGGGCTGCTCGGCCTGTCGTAATTCACCCATTCCGCGCTCAATCCGGCGTTCCGATTGCCGATAAGGGATGAGTCGGAATTGCAGAACTTCCGATGGAATGCGGCACATGCAGGACGGTTGGACAGCACCGGAGGGAATCGAAGCTTACCTCGGCAAGCCGATGATCGAAGAGACGTCGGTCGGCGTTGTGGTTACCGACGCCGCCGGTAGTATCCTCTGGGTCAACGCGGGGTTTACTCGTCTCACCGGCTATACGCAAGAAGAGGTGGCGGGCAGAAATCCACGGCTGCTGAAATCGGGGCTGACGCCGCCGGAGACCTACGTCGATCTTTGGCGGACAATCCATTCCGGGCGCCCATGGCTGGGGCACGTGATCAACAAGCGTAAAGACGGCAGCATTTACGTCGAGGAGATGAGCGTCATTCCGTTGTCGTCGCGGGAGGGCGGATTGACGCGGTTCGTCGCAATCAAACACGACATCACCGAGCGGCGGCGGATGGATACGCTGCACAGGCTGGTGTGGGAAGAGTCGACGGATGCGATGCGGCTGACAAACACCGACGGCATTGTGCTGCGTGTGAATGTGGCCTACTGCCAGTTGGTGGGAATGGAGCGGAGCCATCTGGAAGGCCATCCCTTTTCAGTTGTGTACGCCACCGGCCACCAGGCGCATATCCTCGAACGATTCCGCGAACGGCATTCCGAACATGCCCTGGACCACATGCTGGAGCGTGAGTTGGTGTTGTGGGATGGATCGAAGCGGTGGCTCGAGGTGACCTCGAGCGTGCTGCACCTGGATGGGCAGGAGATGCTGCTGAGCCTGATGCGCGACATCACGGCGCGGAAGGTGGCCGAGGAGGAATTGATCCAGGCAAAGATGCACGCCGAGATGGCGAATCGGGCCAAGAGTGAGTTTCTTGCCAACATGAGCCATGAGATTCGCACGCCGATGAACGGCATTATGGGGATGCAATCGCTGGCGCTGGCCACGAACTTGAACGGCGAACAGCGTGAGTTTCTGGAAACCGCGAATCTGTCGGCGATGAACCTGCTGGGGCTGCTGAGCGACATTCTGGATCTTTCGAAGATCGAGTCGGACAAGCTGGAGTTGGAGGCGCTTCCGTTTTCTTTGCCGAAGCTGATGCAGGAAGTGGTAACACTCCTTTCTCCTTCGGCACGGCAGAAAAATCTGGCGCTCAGCTGCGACATTGAGCCGGAGGTGCCGCAGTGGCTGAGAGGCGATCCGCTCCGCCTGCGCCAGATTTTGATCAACCTCTTGGGCAACGCCGTGAAGTTCACCGAGCGCGGCTCGGTGGCGATGCGGGTGAGTCCGATCTCGAATGCCGAGCGGTCGCTCGAGTTGGTGTTTCGCGTGAGCGACA
>JBDTVQ010000249.1:0-10363 GCA_040007195.1 Acidobacteriota bacterium
CTCCTCATCGTCATCGCCACCATCGCAATCGCCGTCGTCGTTCTCCGCACCACCTGCCCCATCGTTCTCTTGCTGCTCATCACCTGGACCGCAGTGGCCGATTCCCTCCTCAAGAGCTACCTCCCCGGCCCGCGCCACGCCGCACACGCCGTGCAGGCCGCATTCGTCGTTCTCGCCATCGTCTGCACGGTCTATCGCGACCGCTTCCAAGCCCCGCTCGCGCCGCAGTTGGACTAGGCCGGATACGTGCCCACCAACTTCCTCATGCTCGCGTGCACGTGATGAATCCAGTGGCCGCCTCGCAGGAACATGAGCGGGCACTCGCCCTCGATCAGTTTCACCCCCGCGGTGCGGCACTCCTCCGCGGCCTGGCTGTGAGCCTCACTGGTGGACCCCGCTTGCCGCATCCAAACCATCTTCACGCCCGTGCGTAAACACTCTCGCGTGACGCCGAGAATCGCTCCCGCATGCACCAATAGAATCGCTCCCTGCGGTGGGGGATAGATGTCGCTTACCGAACGGAAGCACTGCTCGCCTTCAATCTCATCCACCTCCGGATTGACCGGAATCACATGCGGCATCGCGCACCGCAGGTTGTCGAACACCGTTCTCGAATAGGCGCCGTTCTTGCGAGATACGCCCACAATGGCAATTTGCTTCAGACCGAGAAACTCTTGAATATCCGATAAAGACACAGCCATAAATGCCTCCTTCTATCCCGACCCTAGCGCTTCCCCGCCTCAAACGACAGCCCGTCCGAGCTACAATTTCGTCATGATCGACGTTACCCGCCGCGGCTTCCTTGCCACAGCCTCCGCCCTCCCTCTTACGGCCGCATCGGCTGCTCGTGTCGTTGGCGCAAACGACCGCCTCCAGATCGGCGTCATCGGCGTCGGCGGCCAGGCAACCGGTCACATGAAGGCCCTCAACGGCATGAAGGAGAGCGACAACTGCCGCATCGTCGCCGTCTGCGACGTCTACGATAAACGCCTCGACGCCGCGGCCGAGCTCACCGGCGGCCAGAAGTACAAGGAGTACCGCCGAGTCCTCGAGAACAAAGACATCGACTACGTCCTCATCGCCACGCCCGAACACTGGCACGCCCAGATGACGCTCGACGCCGCCGACGCCGGCAAGCATATCTATTGCGAGAAGCCGATGACGTGGAACATCGACCAGGCGAAGAAGGTCGTCGCCAAAATCAAGTCCACAAACTTGAAGATGCAGGTCGGCGTGCAGGGCATGTCCGACGACTCCTACGAAACCGCCAACAAGTTCGTGAAGGAAGGCGCGCTCGGCAAAGTCGTCCTCGCGCAAATCGACTATTCGCGCAACCACCCCGGCGACGACTTCTGGGACTACCCGATGGATCCCGACTGCAAGCCCGGCGTCAACCTCGACTGGAACGCATGGCTCGGCCCGGCAAAAAAGCATCCCTTCGTGCCCGAGCGATTCTTCCGCTGGCGCTGCTATTGGGACTACTCCGGCGGCATCGCCACCGACCTCTTTATCCACCGCGTCACGCGCATCATCAAATCGCTCGGGCTCACCTTCCCCGAACGCGGCGTCGGCATGGGCGGCAAGTACGAATTCACGAAGTCGCCAGCGGAAATCCCCGACACGCTGAATGTCCTGCTCGAATATCCCGGTGGCCTCACCGTGCAACTCGTCTCGTCGATGGCCAACGACACGCCCATTGAACATATGCTGCGAGGCCATAAAGCCACGCTCACCTTCACGCGTACGGGATTCACCATCAAACCCCAGCGCATCTTCGAAAACGAAGTGAAGCCCTACGAGCACATCAAGTCCGGCGCGGAAGCCCTCAATCTCCACCACCGCAATCTCCAGAACGCCATTCGCAACAACGAAGCGCTCAAGTGCGACGTCGATCTCGGCTACTACGGAGTCGTCGCCGCCGGCATCGGCAACGAAAGCTACAAGCGTCATGCCTACATGGCCTGGGATAGCTCTGGCCAGAAGTTGAAGAAGGCGTAGCTGCCGGCTCGCGGGCTTTAATTGCCGGTGATCGTGACGTCTCGCGTGGCCGCGCCCGCTTGAATGCGAAACGTGTTCACTCCAGGCGCCGCGCCGAGCACCACGTGAATCGAGTAGAGTCCCGGCACATCGGAATCGTATTTGTTCAACTGGCGAATCACGCCGTCTCCCGTGACCACGCTGACCTCAGGCGGAACAGCCGTGATGGCTACTCCCGAGGAGTCGATCACGCGGAAGTAGATGGCGTTGCGCAGTACGGCGTTAGCGCGGCCCGACGCGGTCCGGTCGAGAATCACGATGCGCGCGGGCTCATTGGCCGTGGCGGCGTACCAGTAAGGCACACGAATCGTCGCGCCAGTCGATGCCGCCGCGACGTTGAGGAAACCCTGATAGGGCCCAGGGGTGAGATTGGTTCCCTGGAAACTCACGGCGAGTTGCCGCGACGCGCCGGGAGCGAGCGTCACCGTTGTCTCATCGAGCATCGGCGCGGGAAGGTCGGGATTGTGCGGCGCGGTGGAGAGGAAGTATGTCTCTTCGGCCGTGCCGAGGTTTGTCAACGTCAGCGCGCGCTGCAGGTTGGGATTGATCCCGCTCGCACCGAAGCTCACCGAGGAAGGCATGGCGGCAACGGTCGATTGCAATGCCGCGTCGACATTCAACAGGCCCGCACCGGTGAGCTGTGTGTCGCGGTGATAGCCATCGGTGGTGTCGGTGGATGTGGCCGTGTTGATCAGCAGCGAGCGGTATTGATCGATCGTCAACCCCGGACGCGCGCCCTTGATGAGGGCCGCTGCACCGGCAGTGATTGGCGCGGAGAAACTGGTTCCATCCACAAGTACGTAGCCATCGGCGCTATACATCGCGCCGCGCGAATCCACCGTCTGCGTGGCGGTGTAGATGTTCTGTCCGGCGGCCACCAAGTCGGGCTTCAAGCCGAGATCGACGCTGGGCCCAGCCGCGCTGAAAGAAGCCGGGTCGTTCCCCTGCACGGGCACGGCGCCGAGTGCGAAGCGCAGCGTGACGATGCACTCGCGGCCGCCGTCGAGATTTTCCTTAACGTAGGCGCCTTGCCGGTTTCCGATCATCTCCGCGGGCAGCGTGGCTGAGCCCATACCCATAACGAAGGGATCGGGTGCATCGGCGGCGGCATAAACAAGCGCGGCAAGGGCGCCTGCACGCTGGGCGTTGAGGATCTTCGTTTCAAAGGTGCAGGTACCTCGCATGATCAGCACGACCCTGTTCGCCAGACTCGCTGGCGGGAATTGGCCGCACGCGAGACCGTTTCCATCAGATGCGGCCGCCGACACCAGCGGTGCGGTGATGGGCGTCGCCGCCGTCGTTCCGCTGCCGACCACCGCAACGAAATCGCCCAAGCCCTCCACGGTCGCCGAGGCTGCAAATGTGCGGTCGTTCGTGCTCGCGCCCACGGCGATGGCGGACGGCGCGGTGGCGGGCGAGGAAAGCGTGTTGAGATCGCCCCCGTTATTGCCCGCGGCTGCAATGACGATCACGCCAGCGCGGGTAGCGCGCTCCACGGCTGCCACGAGCGGGTCGTATTCGAGCCGCTCCGCAAGGTCGTTGCCGAGGCTCAGGTTAATGATGTCCATCCCATCGGCCACGGCGTCGTCGATAGCCTTCAGTACAGCGTCATCCGTAGTGCCGTCGTTCTGTCCTGGGCTGCCGAACACCTTGTAGTTGCCCAGCCACGCAGCGGGCGCAATGCCGGACATCGTAGCCAGCGGCGCGGCGGCGCGAACACCGGCAGTGATCATCGCAAGCGCCGTGCCATGGCCGATGCGATCGCGCGGCGACGTATCGCTGTCGCGCGACGGCAGCAGCGACACGTAGCTGCGGGCGACGATCACCTTGTTGGTTGTGAACGCCAGGCCCGCGTCGTTGTTGGCACGTGGGTACGAATCCGGCGCAACCAACGTGGGATTCTGCAGCGCGGGGTGGCCCGCCTCAATTCCCGTATCGATGATGGCGATCTTCACGCCCGCACCCGCGCGCCCGTCCTCCAGCCGTGCCCAGGCTTCGGGAATGTGATGCAGCACGACGGCGCGATCCATCAGCAACTTCAACTTGCGCACGGGCAAGACGCGCTTCACGCCGGGTATGGTCGCAAGCTTCGCCGCGTCGGCATCGGCAATGTCGACGATGAGGGCGTTGGCGACAGTCTCCACGCTCTCGACAACGCGCGCGTTGCGGGCTTCCAAACGCGTGCGCATTCCCCGTTGTTCGGTGCGCAGCCGGGCGCGTTGGGTGGACAGGAATGCCGGTGTGGGCTCCGTCGAAAGCTCGACAATGTAGCGGCCGGGAACGGTCTCTGCAAGAGCGGGGATGAGCGCGAAGAGAAAGAGGACCGCCGCGCAAAGGGCCCGGCGGGAGGAGATACGAGACTGCATGGCTACTCAGACACGGCGTGTTGGTGGCGGGTTGCGCTGCTCAGAATCACTTTTACTTTCTTAACAGGAATTTCGCCCTCGCGGGGAAATCGCAAAAAAGCGAGACAAGCGGTAAAGCCTGTCTCGCCGGGAAAGGGGTTATCGAAACGAGGAGACTAGTCGTGCCGCGGACCGCGCGGACCTCCCATGCCGCCCATCGGGCGTGCGTCATACTTCGTTTTCTGTTCGGCCGTCAGCAATGCATAAAACTTCGCCTGGGCCTTGGCTTGAATAGCAGTGATTTGTCCTTGGATTGTGCCGATGGCCGCCGACAGCCGGTCGAGTTCCGCATCGCTTGCATTCGCCTTGACGGCGGTCTGCAGCGCGGTGTGTGCGCCATCGAGCGTGCCGCGCGCGGTTTCGGTTGCCGTGGCCGCTGCGTCGAAAATCGCCTTCGCCTGTGTCTTCTGTGCATCGGTCAGCGACAGGTAGCCGGCGAGATAGTCGAGGCGGTTACCGCCGCCCCCCCGCGGACCGGGCTGCGCCATCACAGGCAACGCGGCAAGGATCGTCAGAGTCAGGATCGCGAGTCGTCTTTTCATGTAGTTGGTTTACGACCTCCTTTTTGTTTGAACCCGTTTGGCGCTGCCATGTTGTGGCACCCGTGTAAGAAGTTGCTAACAATCGGCAGCCGTGCCGATGCGGCCCGTGCCGGCGCGCGGTCCGTCTCCCTCGGCGCGGAACTGATAACCCTTCCCCCGCACCGTCAAGATATAGCGAGGCCGCTGCGGATGTTCTTCTAAACGCTGGCGCAACATGGCGACGTGCACGTCCACCGTGCGAGTGAAAGCGGAGCGGTGCCCCCAAACGTCGTGGAGTAGTGCGGCGCGGCTCAGCGTCTCGCCGCGATGTTCGATGAGCTGCCGCAGCAGAAGCAGTTCCTTCGCCGGAAGGGGAATCTGCTGGCCGCTCTTGAACAGGCGGCCCCGCAGGAAATCGACTTGAATGTCGCCGAATTGGAAATTCGTGGCAATCGCCGCCGCACTGCAGCGCCGCAGCATGGCTTTAATGCGCGCATCGATTTCGCGGGGATCGACCGGTTCGACCAGAACCTCGTCAGCGGCGGATTCGAGCAGCGCAATCTTCTCATCAAGCGAGACTTCCCCCGCCAGTACAAGCACCGGCAGCTCGGGGCGCAAGCCGTGAATTTCACGGCACAGCTCGATCGTCGAACCGTTGGCGCGCGGCACGCGGATGAGAATGGCGTCCGCGGCGGCCAGCCGTTGTGGCTCGACGCCTGTGCCACGCACTGAAAGGATATTGGGTGCTGCCATTTCCATCCCGATGTAGGGAGGACGGCGGGCACGGCGCGCGCGTTTCGGCGGCGGCGAGGCTTTACGTACTCTTAACGGGAGGGCGGCTCCGTTAGAAGAGCTCGATGTTATCGCCCAGATCGGATTCGGCTCGTTCCGGCTCTGCTCCCTCTCCGTGAAGTATGCGGTTGTGAACGTCGCGTTCCGAGCTCATCGTGTAGTTACGGGAAAGCAGCTCAGGATCGGGCAGCGCTTCGGCCGAGCCCGTGTAGTGAACCATGTGGTCGCACGCCAGAGCGAGGTTGGCCAGAGCCTGGCGTGCTTCGAAGAGGCCGCCGGAGAACATCGTGTCCGAGCTGATGTGGGTTTGAATGCGTACCCCGAGTGTCTTGCACTGCTGCATACTGTCGCCAATGCCGATCAGGAGTTGAAGGATATGATCGCGAGTGCCATGAAGCGCGGACTGCATAACGGCGCCATCGGTGCTCATGCTTTGGGCAATCCGCATGGCCGATGCCAGGCGCGATTCCAGCGCCTGCGTGACGGCGGCGAGCATCCGGTTCAACTCCTCGAGCGAAGCAACCACTTCGACGCTCACGTCAGCCACTCGCGCGGCTACCAGCACGCTTTCGGCCGAGAGCGCCTCGAGGCCCGTGCCGACGCCCATTTGAATCGCGTAAATCTGCGTATTCAGCGCAATGCGGCGCATCTGCTCGGCGACTTCCGTAATGCCCTTTCCTAATGGCGCGGCCAACTCGCCCATCCGCTGAACCTTTTCGAGCAGGCCCTCCACCACGTGCTGCTCGGTTTCCGACAGGCGGCGGACCTCGTCGATCGATTCCAGCAGGACCTCGACCATGCCGTTGGCCGAAGCGGTGATCTCGTCGAATTCGCTGAGCAACAGGCAGCGCTGGTCGAGTTCCTCCACTTTCACGAGCACCTGCTGGCAGGCCGATGCGAACTCGCCCGCAGAGGTTCTCAGGTCGGCTGAGGCGCCTTCGAGCTGCGCTTCTTCCAACCGCGCCAACTGCCGCAGCGTGACCAGCAGCGAAGCCGCTTCGCCGCTACTGGCCGAGGCCAGCCGTTGATATACCGCTTCCACGCAACCGATAGCCTTACGCACGTGCTGCAATTTCTGGTTGACGATATCCTGCGTCTGCATGGCGACCACCATGCCTTGCACCCAAGATTCAATACCGCGCGCCACATCGGTCAACTGGATGGTACGGCCCTCGTTACGCCTCAGCGATTCAATCAACACGTCCTGCGATTGCGTAACCGTCAAGCCGTTCGCCGCGCCGCTATTCTCCAGCAGGAGCGAGCGCTCGTGCAACGTGGCCGATACGCCGGTGAGCGCGGCTTGCGTGGTGCGCAGCGAAGCGTAGTTGGATTCGAAGGCACCCTCCACGCGTTCCTGCAACTCCCGCATCTGTTCGGTGAGCGCATTGAACATGGCCTGAATGTTTTCGTCCAGCCGCGCCGATTCGGTGCGGAACATGGTGCGGATGTACCGCAACGGGGCGACGGATTCGGAGAGCCGGACATCGGCGTCGAGGACAGTCTGAATCGACTGGCGGCAGGCATCCAGTTCGCTCTCGCGCTCGTGCGTGGACGCGCCTGCCGTTCTCAGAAATTCGAGCGGCTCGGCCAGCAGCTGAACCACACGGTGAACCTGTTCCTGCGTGTCGCCGGTTCCTATCGAAAGCTCCAGCAGCGAGGTACACTGATCGACCAGATTCTGGCTGAATGTCGTCAGATCCGTCGTATCGGAACCGAACTTGAGAAATCCGGTCTCCAACTCGCGCATGTGGCGCGCGATCGCCCGTGACGATCCTTCGAGGCCGGCGGCCATCGGCGCCAGGGCGCGAGCCATCAGCGCGGCCCGTGAACTCGGCCCGTGCGGACGCAGCAGGTCGGAGAGATTGGCCAGCAGATAGGAAGCTCTGCCGCCAGGGATCGTAATGTCGCTATTCTCTTGTGCCTCAAGCATAGGAATCTTCGGCGGTCAGGAGGGAACTACTTCGGCATACTGGTCCAAACGGGTGAACCGCAAAATTCGCTGGACACTGTCGCTGACGGTGCGGATTCGAAGTTTCTTGCCCTCGGCGTGAAGCCGCTTGTGCAGGGCAACCAAAAAATTCAGGCCGACCGAGTCGACCATGGATGCCCGCCGCAGATCGAGTTCGAGCGCCTCCCAAACCGACTTCCGCTCCTCATGGGCGGCGAGGAATGCATCCAGTTGGCTGCGCAACTCGACGGCATTGGTGCTCAGCAAATCGCCTGGCACGGGAAAAAGCAGAGAGGCAGCCGCCGGGGCGGGTGCGGATTCGTTAGTTTTCATTGAGACCTCAAGTCGAATTCCATGGTGAGATGAGCACCGTTACGCTGCGACGAAACAGCGCGAGGAACTGCGTGGATCAGAAGCAGGCCGCGGCTGAACTCACGCAGGCCGTCGCCGGTATCGGCAAGCGCCTCGCTCCAGTTGCACTCGTGGCCGGGACCGGGGTCGCGGACATGCACGACCAATGCGTCGCCCGCCGGCTGGTAGACAAAATCCAGGCTCGCCAGCTCACCGTCACTGCAACCATGGCGTAGCGAGTTCAGCACGGCTTCGCGCGTGCACAGAAGAATGTCATGAAGTACGTGCGCCGGTATGCCGGGGAACGCCCAGGTGAGCGTGCGCTTCCACAGGTTCTGGATGGTGTCGATCGAGTCCGCGTGGTCCTTCGAGTAGCGCTGTACCAGGATCGCCGGCCGTGGCGGCGGCATCGGCGCAGAATCTGGGAGTGCCGCCCGCGGGCGCACCGTGGCCAGCATGAGATCGTCGGTCGCCTCGCCAATTCCAGATGCTGTTTCGCCGGCGGGTGTGGCGGCCACCGTATGCGCCAGCGCCAGAGGGTCGATGCCGAGGTGATGCGCCAGGTCCTCCAGGCCGTCGGTCCAGGTAAGCAGCGACGAACCCGGCGGCAGAGCGTACCGTTCCGGCTTCCACTCAAACTCTTCAAACCATCCAAGCGGCTCGCGCTGCGCGCCGACCCGGCATGGCGTGCCGTCCGGCTCCAGGAAAACCGGCTGCGGCGAGCCGTGGCAGGCTACGTCCACAAAGCCGGGACTGAATACCAGACAACACACAGCGGCCGAAATCATTGAGGCTTCTGAGCCGGCCAGGGACTGTTGTGCCAAAAGCGACGAGTGAAACAGACGCACCACGTCTTCGGCCGTTCCTCCTTTGGAAAGTACGCCCGAAAAGATTCCTTGGAAGATCGCCGAAGTACAGGCGGCGCTTAGATCGTGGCCGCTCACGTCGACCGACATCACCAGCCATTCGTTTTCCGAGAGGCGGTGATGAGCCAGGTAATCGCCGCCGACCTCAAAATGCGGATAGTAATGCAACCCTATATCGAGCGGGCACTCCGGGCCTCGCTGGTCCACGATCGAATGGTGGTAGGCCTGCAGGATGTGACCCACCTGCTGCACCTCTTCCACCATCCGGGCCAGCCGCCGCCGGCGGCGCGTCAATGCCACACTTTTCGACACTTCGCTCGACAAATCGTCGCCGCGGACCGGTTTATCGAGGTAACCGCACGCGCCGGCGCTCAGAGAACGGGCAACTACCTCTTTCTCGCCCATCGCCGTCACCAGAAGGGCGGCCAAATGAGGATCGCGGATGCGCAGCCAGGTGAGCAGCTCGATGCCGTTAGTATCCGGAAGCGAATAGTCGAGAATCGCGGCATCCAGCTCGCCGGAATGCTCCAGCTGAACCCGCCCGAATTCTCCCGTCGAAGCCGTCCTGACCGTGAATCCGCGCTTTTCGAGAATCCGCTGAAAAGCAAGGCGCGTCACCGCATCGTCGTCCACGATGAGTACCACCCCCGCCGAACGTGCAGCCGCGCTGGCGTCGGCCGGGAGTGGAGTGGTGGCGATCATTCTCTAAATTGCGCTCCAACTTACTCTTCGGCCCGAATAGCGGTCTCATCGAATAAAGACGGCAGCTAGTTCGCCGATGAGCACAACGATGGAGCAGACACGAGGTAAAGCGGAGAGCGCGGCCGACAGTCCGTTGGAACTGTCTGGTGGCGCCGGCATCGAGAGCGTGTCGGCAATGCGCGGCCAATTGCTCCAGCGGCTGGCCGATGCCGAGCCAGTGCTGGTGGCCGATTGCAGCCGGGTGGAACGCGCGGGCACTAGTCTGCTGCAATTGTTCCTGGCTGCCGAGGCGGCGCTGGCTTTGCGCGGAAAGACGCTGCGGTTGACCGGGCTGACGGCGGAATTCCGCCGCGACTTGCAGGACGCCGGGATGCGGGGATGGTTTCTGGAGCTGCCCACGGGGGGCGGCGGCGCCTAGAAGGCGCCTGGAAGAGGAGTTCGAATCGTGGGGAAAAACGTACTGATTGTCGACGACTCCGCATCCATGCGGCAGATGCTGCGGTTCACCTTACAAAAGGCGGGCTTTAACGTGACGGAAGGCTCCGACGGCAAGGAAGGTTTGCGGCAGTTGCCGGTTGCCAAGCCGGACCTGATTATCACCGACCTCAACATGCCGAACATGGACGGCCTGGATTTCATCCGCACCGTGCGGGCGCAGGCGAACTTTAAATTCACACCGATCCTGATGTTGACCACCGAGAGCGAGGACAACATGAAGCAGGCGGGTAAGGCTGCCGGAGC
>JBDTVQ010000250.1:0-10331 GCA_040007195.1 Acidobacteriota bacterium
ACGGCGAACATTCGCTTGCTCGAGCCGCCGTTCAAATACAACAATCCCTGATAGGCGAACGGCATCGGCACCGGAAGCGCGGAGACGCCGCGGAGACGCCACAGTTCCTTTCCCTCAAGGTCGTAACTAACCACCGCGCCGGGGCCGTTGGTCACAATTTCGGTGCGGTGCGAATTTTTCCAGATATAAGGAGTGGAAAATCCCGATTGGCGCCCCGCGCCCTCTTCCTTGACGGTCCGCGACTGTCGCCAGACTTCTTTGCCGGTGCGTTTATCGAACGCCGCGATGAACTGCTCCTTCTCGTTATCGTTGACGACGATGAGCAGGTTCTCGTGCAGGGCCGCGGAGCTGCCGGTGCCAAAATCGAGATAGATCGGATAGGCTTCGAGTGGCGTTTTCCAGCGCTGCTTGCCGTTCAAATCGTAGGCGTACAGTCCCAGGTTTCCCGCGTAAACATAGATCCACTGACCGTCGGTGACCGGCGTCTCCGAAGTGAAACTGTTCTTTCGATGCCGTCCGACGGCCGGCTTGCCCGAATGATATTCCTGGCGCCACTGCACTTTACCGGAGCGCAGGTCGATGCAGTAAAGGAAATAGTGGAGGTTTACCTCCTCCGGCATCTCGATGTCGCGCTCCCTCAGCTTGGCCATCACCTCGGCGTCGCTCAATCCCTTCTTCGAGAGCTCGGCAACGTATTCGTTACTGTAGTCGACACCCACCTGCGGCTTCTTCGACGCGCCATCGGTGACCGCGGTGGTGACGAAGACGCGGTTGCCGACGACGACCGGCGAAGACCACCCGCGACCGGGAATTTCCGCCGACCATTCCACGTTCTCCGTGCGCGACCAGCGATCGGGCAGACGGGCGTTGTCCCCTATTGGATTGGCTTCCGGCCCACGAAACTGCGGCCAGTCCGGTGGCGCGGAGAATGCGAGTGTCGCCATCGCTAAAAAAATGCTGATTCGAGTATTCATCGGCTGCTTCAATTGTCTCAAAGCGAAATGAGGGCCCATTCCGGTAAAGACGCGGATCGGGGGGAATCGTTTGTGTGGGATGCCTGCCCGGAATCAACCGTGGCCGATGTAGTTCATGCGGCCGCCATCGACGGTGAGGGTTTGCGCCGTGATGAACGAGGATTCTTCGGCGCACAGGAACGCGGTCGCGTGGGCGATGTCTTCGGGCGTGCCGATTCGCCCGACCATGGCCAGCTTGGCCATGTTGCGCGTGATCTCTTCGACCTTCTCGGGCGTGCCCAAACCGAGCACCATGTCCGTGCCGATGAAACCGGGGGCGATGACGTTTACGGTGATGCCGGACGGGCCGAGTTCCAGGGCGAAACGTTTGGTCAGTGCGATCACGGCGGCCTTGGTTGCTGCGTAGAAGGTGGTTCCAGCATTCGTCGTACCGAGCGCCGCCAGGGAACTCAGATTCACGATGCGGCCCCAGCCGCGTTCCTTCATTGCGTCGACGCAAGCTCGTGTGACGTGCACCAGGCCATCGACGTTGACGCCGCGCATGCGTTCCATCTGCGAATAGTCGAAATCGGCGAGGTCGCCGCGGACGAGCAGCCCCGCGTTATTGACGAGGATGTCCGGTGCGCCGAACTTTGCGGTCAGTTCAGCAAGCATTGCCAGCACCTGCTCGCGCTGCGCGATGTCGGCGTGCAAGGGAACGGCGCGCCCGCCGGCGGCAGCAATTTCTTCGCAAACTTTTTCGGCGCTCTCGCGGGCATTCGCGTAGTTCACGCCGATAGCGGCGCCGTCGCGCGCCAGCCGCAAGGCAATTGCCCGTCCGATTCCACGGGATGCACCGGTGACGAGGGCGGTTCGATTCATGAGGCCTACTTCCCCATTTTCAGGTACGCCGCGGCGTACCGCTTTCCCAGTTCCCGGTAGGATGGCGAATCGAAGTGCGTGTGGTCGCCCTTGTCCTTGAGGCCCTCCGCGCTCACGAACGCGGTCAACTTCACCTTTTTCGGCAGGTCGCGATGCGCCTTGTCCACAACCTTCCGCGGTTCCTTCCATGGCGCACCTTCAAAGACGCCCAACTGGCCGACGATGAAGGGCACGTTCTCCGCGCCCAACTCCGACCGCATGCGGGCGATCAAATCGTGCAGCTTCGCTTCGTATCCGGGCGCCAATGCATCGGTGCTATCGGACTCGCCCTGATGCCACAAGATTCCCTTCAGCACGCCCGACGGAATTGCCGCCTTGGCGCGGCGCATGGCATCGTCCCACGGGTGGCTCTTGGTTGGTTCGTAGAAGAATCCCGGCTGCCACGCGTCGATCGGGGATCCGCCCACGGCGCACGGGATCAAGCCAACTGTTACGCCCGGCCGGGCGGCCGCTACCGTCAAAGCGAACGACCGGCCCAAGCCCACGCCCGCCACCGGCTTGTCCCAATGCATCGGGTCCACCGCGGGCACCCATTCGCCGGCCTTGTTGAACATCAGCACGCGCTTGTCGGGCGTCTTGTCCTGCTCTTCGACGACACCGCGCCCGGCCATGTTCGATTGACCTACCAGCAGGAACAGATGGAACTGTTCCTTGTTCGGCGGCGCATTCTGCCCGCATGCAGCCGCTGCGTAGCAAGCGGCCAAAGAAAGCGCAAAAAGAGAGCGGCGTTTCATAGGTTCACCAGTATATTGAATGGGTGCTCCGAACGGCTTTCCGCTGTCCGCTGCGGTGGATTGCGATAGGCGTCTGTTGGCTCTCGTTCTCCATCGAGTTCCCCAACCGCCAATTGCCGGTCTCCGAGGGGTCTTCGTGGAAAGCCGAGTTTGGACTCTCAAACGCCGAGTACGGTCAGATATCGATTAGGCCCAACGCCGGATTGGACCACCGCGCGCGGCGAACCGTGATGTCGCTTCTGCCCGACATTCAGTTCGTCCGTGGTGAGGGTGGGGTGCGCGGGATACTCTCCCCCGCTGCCGCTTGCACGTAAACTGACGTCGCAAGGGTTCGCGAGAGTGGGGATTCGGGCACGATATCCTCTTCCTGCTGTTCCGCTCCCGCCGGGCGGCGCATGCGGCGCGTTTAGCCGAAAAATTCCTGTATCCAAAACGCGCCTTCGTGCATTTAACCCGATAGGAGGTTCAATAGCATGGTCAAACAAGAAGCAGAAAAAGCAAACGCCGCCGTCTATTGCCCTGCGTGCACGCATATTGTCGAGGCGCGGACCGTCTCAATTTCGCGGCGGGGATATCGTCCGAGGTACGCTACCGTACCTGGGCAGAAGTGTTCCCGGTGCTCGGGCTCCCTCGATGCCGCCGTGGTACTACGTGCCGAGACCGCGGCTTGAGCCCGGTCTCGGTGATCTAACGGAGATCTTCATTTACGCGAATCGTCTATAGTGGTTGTTAGAGGATTCATGAAGCGGAAACCAAACCCAGACGTCGAGCCAGTGGTCGTTCCAGATCAACTCTTGGAACAGGCACTAGCCGCCGCCGATACCGATAAGCGCGTTGTGGCCCCCGCCAAGTGCGTGGTCTGCAATAGCGATACCGCTCCCAACTCCTCCGAGGGACTGTGCTGGGTCTGCCGCCGTTTGAAGATCTCCGCGTGGCGCGATAACGATTTTCAAATGGGCGCTCAAGAGTAGAGAAACTCGAGGGGCTTGCCCGCACCCGCCTTCGCCATCCGCTCATAGACGAACGCAGCCACGGCTACATCCTGCACTCCCAGTCCATTTGACTTGAACACGGTCGCGCGTGGTTCGCCGCGCGTGTAGCCGTCGTTCAACAGGTTCGCCAGCTCGTGTAGCCTCGGAGTGCTCCAGTCGTCGGCGGTCCAGGCCAACAACAAATCACCTGACTCGATTCGCGCCTGCTCAATGGAATCCACGGCGATGATGGCGGCCATGTCAATTAACTCCTTCGGGCCCTCGCGCCTTTTCGGATTGTTCGATCCGATTAGGTTCACGTGCACTCCCGGGCTGAGCCAGGCCGCATCGAAAACCGGTTCCTTGGCGTAGGTGGCGGTCACGACGATTTCGGCTCCTTCCACCGCTTCGCGCGCCGTGGCGGCGGCGCGCACAGGAAGCGATAGGGCCTTGCTCTCCTTCCGCGCGAACGCTTCCCGGCCATCGGCATGCCGGCTCCACACGCGAACGTCTTCCAGCTTTCGCACGCAGGCGATCGCCTCCAATTGCGTCTTCGCCTGAAAGCCCGATCCGATCACGCACAGCGTTTTCGCATCGGGGGCCGCGAGCAGGTCCGTGGCAACGCCCGTGGCCGCACCCGTGCGAATCTGTCCGAGGTGATTCGCTTCGAAGAGCGCAACCGGCCGGGCTGTTGCCGACTCATACAACAGGACCGCGAAGTGCGCGCCATAGTCGGGATGCGTCGAATATACCTTTGTGCCGAAATAAGCGCCGTGGGCTCCCGCAAGCGAATGGAGCACCGCACCGCTTTCCATGTGCAGCCGCCGCCGCGCCTGGTTTTGCGAGGTACCCTTACCCAGCGCGGTCATCGCCTGGCGCACTGCGCGCACCGCGTCGGCCATCGGTAGGAATTGCAGGACATCTTTCTCGGAGATCAGTAGCATCGACTACGATTATCCTGCAACCCGCAAGGCTGCCCCTCGCGTCCCAACATGCGAGGAGGCATTGGGTAGATGAAACAGCTCAAACTCATTCCTGCTATTGCCGTGCTCGTCGCGCTCACCGGCTGCGGCACGGTGAAGATTGGCAGGTTGCTACACGATCCGCACCGCTACCAAAATCGCACCGTGCGTATTGAAGGCAACGTGACGCGCACAACCGGAGTGGTGGTCGCTGGTGCGTATCAGGTGGATGATGGCACGGGCAAGATCACCGTTCTCTCCATGCGGCCGATTCCTCCCAAGGGCGCCAACGTCCGCGTCAAAGGTGAATTCACCAGCGGCGTGCAGGTGCTCAACCGTTCGTTCGGAAATGTAATTCGCGAACAGGACGTGGACGTGCGCGGACGTTGATAACCTCCTCTAAGGCCGGGCCAGCAGCACCGCCGTCGCTTGCTCGTACACGGCCTTCGCCCGCAGCCAGTCGTTCACCGCGGCCAGTTCGCGCAGGGCGGCGTCGGCCGTTGCCTGTTCACGCAGATTCACCAGAAATAACGTTCCCTCGCCCAAATCGAAACGCGCGCGCTCGGCATCTTCCAACTCGCGCGCCACCATCACTTCTTCGCGCAACAGGGCCGCGCGCTCATGCGCCGCCCGTACCGCGGAAGCCGCATCGCGCACTTCGGCTTCAATTTTGTCGCGCGTCATGCGCTCCTTGTGCCGGATCTGATTTATCTTGGCCGAAACCATCATGATCTTGCCGCTCGCCACCCGCCGCTGGACTGGCAACTCGAAGCCAAGGCTTGCTTTCAGCTCGTTTGGCCCGCGCTTCACCGGACCACCGCCCGACTCCGACGTGAATCCAAGGGACAAATCCACGCCGGGCAGCATCTGATTTTGGGCCAACTGTAGATCCACGCGCGCCTGTTCACGCTCGGCCGCCCAAATGCGCAACTCCGGCCTGCGGTCAAGAGCCCGAGTGATATCGTCCACCAACGCCAACTCGGTGATGGTCTCCGTTCCGGGCAACATCGCCGGCAACCGTCCCGCCGCCACACGCACGGGCGTGCCGCTTGCATCCCTGACGAAGAGCGACAGCTCAATCGCCGCGTTTTCCAGTCCCCGGCGCTGGTCCACCAGTTGCGATCGCCGCTGCAGGATCGCCCGCCGATTCTCCACCGCCTCAATCGGAGGAATTTGTCCTAAATCAACCGACTCGCGCAACTGCGCGTCCCGCTCGAGCCCAATCCGCAGAAGGCCCTCGGCCACCTGAAACCGCCGCCCAGCCGCGACCCAATCCCAGTAACGCCGCGTCGCCATCTGCACGATGGCCACCCTTTGCTGATCGACGCTCAAATCGGCGAGCGTACGCTCGAGCCGAGACTTCTGCAAGTCCGCACGCCGCTCATCGATCCGCCGGTCGCGAAACAGAGGCAGCTTCACGCCTCCGCGCCATTCGCCGTCAGTACGTGTCTGCAGCTTGCCATCGTAGGAGGCGAACTCGCCACGTCCCATGCGCCAACCGCCATATAAAGCCGCGCCCCATGATTGCAGGTATTGATCGAAACCGGTGTTTAACCGTTCATTTGAGTAGAAGCCAAACTGGTCGGTGTCGGCCCTTATCCCGATGCGGAAGTCGAACTTGCCCAGCGCTGCCTCTACTCCTCCGGCGGCGATCTCTCGCTCCAGCAGGGCAGCCAACAAGGGCGGATAGTGCCTGTCCACCGATGCCAACACTTCGTCGAGCGTCAGGGTCTGCGCGGCCAGGGGCCACGCGCAGGCCAGGGTGAATAGTGCCGCACGCATCGCAACCCTCACTTGCCTTTGCTGTCCTTGGCGCCCGGCTCGGTCAGCGCGACGACCGGCGGAAAACCATTAAACTGGCGCCAGAGCTCATATCCAAGCGGCACCACATTCAGCATTACCCAGCCGTTGGCCCGCACGCCCTGCCTCAGCCACCTCCGCGAGGGCCACGGTTCGTCGCCCGCATCCGGACCAACCAGGATGCGGAACTTCCCCGCCCCATTGTCGGCGGCGTCCACCAGCAATACCTTGCCTCCGAAGGTGCCAACCGCAACCGACGGCCAACCCACCCATTGCACTGCCGGCCAGCCTTCAAACTGCAGCCGGACCGTGTTGCCCGCCGCAATCAACGGCATATCGTTGCCGTTCACCCAGAGTTCCACCACTGATTCCGCCGCATCGGGCACGAACATCGCCAACGGATCCCCGGCCTTCAGCAGTTCGCTGCCCGGCTGCGCCAGCAGCCGTAGCACCGTACCGTCTCGCGGCGCCATCACCCGCTGCGTCGATTGCCGCGCAACGCGCACGTCCATCTGCTGCAGCGACCCGCGGACGCCGGCGATCTCGGAGAGCGCCGACGATCGCGACGCCTTCGCATCGTTGATCGACGCATCAAAATCCGTCTGCACTTTTTCGCGATCCGACTGTATGGCTTGCTTCTCCACGCGGGCGGCCTGCAGAGCCGCTCGCACGCGCTCCAAATCCGCGACGGCCCGGTCGTGGTCCATGGTCGCCAGTTCCACGCTGCGCACCGAAGTCAGCCCGCGCCCGCTCATTTGTTTCTGGCGGTTCACGTTGAGCCGCGCCGCAGTCAGCGTCGCCTCGGCCGCTTCCACACCGCGCTCGCTCTGCCGCACGCGCTCATCGGCCATGCCGATCCGCGACGCGGCCGCGTCCAATGCGTTTCGCCGCGAGCCGTCCAAGCCACCGATGCGTTCGCCCAGCGATCGTTCCCGGTCCTCCAACGCCCGCATTCGGACCAACAATGCGTCGCGTTCCCGGTTCAGCCTGGCCAGAAGCTCGGGATCGTTATCGGTAATCTCCGCCACCAGGACACCCGCTTTCATGTGCGTGCCCTCTACCACGTGCCATCGCAACACGCGGCCCTCCACGGGCGTGTCAATCGTCTGTTGCCGCTCCACCGGGGCGTAAGCAACCACACGACCTGTCCCCGGCAAGTTCTGTTGCCACGGCACTACCGCCAGACCGATAGTCGCCGCCACAATCAGATAAACCATCCATCGCGCCACCTTTGACGCGCGCGGAGCTCTCCCCACGTGCGCCATGGCGGGAAGTTCGGGAAACTGCAGCATCGGGTTCATCGGCCCGCTCCGTCTTCGATCAAGGCGCCGCCGCTCAGCCTCATGACCCGGCCGCATCGCGCCGCAATGTCCGGGCGGTTGGTCGCCACCAGCAGTGTCCATGGAGCCTTCGGATCGAATACCGTCTGCAACGCCTGGTCCCGGCCGGCCGCGTCATCCAGCCAGTCCAACGATTCGTCGATCAGCAATAAGCGCGGCCGTCCGGCAAAGGCTCGCGCTAACATCAAGCGGACTGCCTGCCCACCGGATAGCGGTCTACCGCCCGTCGCCAGCGGCGTGTTCAGGCCCGCCGGCATAGCCTCCAACTCCTGCAACAGGCCCGCACTCTCCAGCGCTTCGCGCACCCGTATGGAGTCGCATACTTCGCGGCCCATGCTTACGTTCGCCATGATCGTTCCCTGGAAAACTTCCACGCCGCGCACCAGCGTCACATGTTCGCGAAGTTCCTCGATGCGCGTGATCCGTGTATCCTGCCCGTTGATTCGCACCGCTCCGGAGCCCGGTTCGCGATAGCGGCAAACGATGTCGAACAGCGTACTCTTCCCAGAACCGCTGTCACCGCACAGTGCCACGCGTTCGCCCGGCTCCAACTGCAACGCAGCCCCTTGCAGGACGCCATTCCATTCAACCGAGTTCACTTCCAGCCGCGCCGGTTCGTCATTGACCCGCGGCTTCTCCGTACCGCTCTCTTCCAGGGGGAGATCGGTCAGGTATCCCAGCTTGTCCATCGCCGCCAAGAGATCGTAGTAGGTCTCCAGATGCTTGCCCAGCTTCGAGAATCCGCTGACCACCAGCGCGACGACCAACTCGGCGGCAATCAACTGACCCAGCGTCAACTGCCGCGCCACTACCAACCAGCCGCCCACACCCAGCAGCGACGCACTCGCCAGGGCGTATAGGGCCCACGAACCCGAGACCTGCCGCAACAAGATCCGGAAGTGAACCCTGCGGTGCAGCAGGTACTGCTCCACCAGCGCATTCGCCCGCCTCAGCGCGAATTCCATGGCGCCGCGCCCACGGAACACCGTTGGATGCCGCGCGATCTCTTCGAGCCACGCCACCAGATCGTACTTCGCGGCCGACTCTTCAATCGCGGACCGCACTGCGCCGCGCCCAAACGGAAAGATCACCACCAGGATCGAACCCAGCAAGATCAGATCGAACGCCAGTAGCCAAGGGTGGTATACCGCAAGCAAAATCGCACCCACAACCGTCTGCATCAACACACTGAGACCGTCCACCAGGAGCGTCGCTCCGGCCTTCTGCAGCGTCACGACCTCCAGGAACCGGTTTACGATTTCGGGTCCATGATGGAGTTCCAGCTGATCGGTCCTGGCCCGCAGCAGCCGGTTGGCCGAATCCGACGAGATCCGCACAAATACACGCCGTTGCAGGAGTTCTACCACGTAGAAGCGCATCGTCTGCATCACGGCCGAGACACCCAGAAGGGCCAGTACGACCAGGCTCAATACCACGAGCGGCTGGACCAGGTTCCCGAACGCGACCGTGTTGACAATCGACTGCGTCGCCACCGGGACCGCCAGCGTTAACAGACCGATTACCGCCGAGAAAACCACGGTGACAATCAAATCGCTCGTTTCCAGTTGCAGCAAGGACCTCAGACGGTCGAGCGGATGAGGGTGATGGGAAGGTGATTGGGTGATTTGCCCCGACATAGCTATATACTCATATATTGCAATCTATGCACATATAAGCTTGAAATTCTAAGACGCGGCGGGTGCTCGCGAGGATTCAATAAAAAAGAGGACCGGCCGAAGCCGGTCGTCTTTTTGTTCGCATTCCACGGGGAGTTTGCTTAACGGCGCGCTGGATCGCCCACTTCGGTCGGGACGCCCAACTCGCCGAAGGCAGCCGCGGCGCGGTTCGTGTCGAACTTACCTTCACGGGCCAGGCGCGACAACGTCGCACAGACGATCGATTCCGCGTTGATCTCGAAGAACCGCCGCAGGTGCTCGCGGTTTTCGCTACGTCCGAAGCCATCGGTGCCGAGTGTCACGAGGCGGCCGGGAAGCCACGGCGACAACTGGTCGGGCACGATCTTCATGTAGTCGCTGGAGACGATGATCGGGCCGGGCTCGCTGTCCATTACCTGGTTGATGTAGGGCACGCGCGGCGCCTCGGACGGGTGCAGCCGGTTCCAGCGCTCGGTTGCCAGCGCCTCGCGGCGCAGCTCGTTGTAGCTGGTCAAGCTCCAGACATCGGTTTCGACGCCATACTTCTCGCGGAGGATCCCCTGCGCCTTGAGCGCCTCATTCAGAATCGGACCGCTGCCGAACAACTGTGCCTGCGCCGGACCATGGCCCGCGCGGAACTTATAAATACCCTTCAGAATGCCGTCGTGGCAACCTTCCGGCATTGCCGGCTGCGGATAGAACTCGTTGTAGATGGCGATGTAATAGAAGAGGTCTTCGTTCTCCTGGTACATGCGCCGGATGCCGTCCTGGACGATCACGGCGATCTCGTAGGCGTAGGCCGGATCGTAGGTGGCGCAAGTGGGGACGGTGCTCGCCAACACGATGCTGTGGCCGTCCTGGTGCTGCAGGCCTTCACCGGAAAGAGTGGTGCGGCCGGCGGTGCCGCCCATCAGGAAGCCCTTGCCGCGCGAATCGGCGAACGCCCAGATGAGGTCGCCAATGCGCTGGAAGCC
>JBDTVQ010000251.1:0-10276 GCA_040007195.1 Acidobacteriota bacterium
ACGAACCGGTATTTGTGCACACGGGCCAGAAGGAGTTCAGCTACCCGTCCGGCAACGAGAGCGTGTTCACGACCTATGCCGGCACGGGCGGCATTCCGATGGGTTCGCTTACCGCGCGCATGGCGGCCGCCGTGAGCACGATGGACGCCAACATATTGTTGACCCAGCTGTTCACGCCCGAATCGCGGATGATGATCCGCCGGAAGGTGCTGGACCGCCTGCACGAGGTGGCCGGCTTCCTGGAATGGGAGACGGATCCGTACCTGGTATTGAGCGACGCCGGAAGGCTGGTGTGGACCGTGGATGCCTACACGGTGTCGGACGCGCACCCCTACGCGGCCTACCTGCGGCTGGGGAGCGGCACGCGGGTGAACTACATGCGCAACGCCGTGAAGGCGACCGTGGATGCCTACGACGGAAACGTGCACCTTTACGTGTTTGATCCCGAAGATCCGATTGTCCGCGCCTATCGAGGCCTGTTTCCCAAGCTGTTCGAAGACGCATCGGCGATGCCCGCCGACCTGCGTAAACATGCTCGCTATCCGGAGACCTACTTCCGGGTACAAGCGGAGATCTACCGGACCTTCCACATGCGCGATCCGCAGGCTTTCTACAACAAGGAAGACCTGTGGGACATTGCGCGGAACATCTATGGAAACGAGGCAACTCCGCAGCCTCTGGCGCCCACCTATGTAGTAGCGACCTTGCCTGGTGAGACGAAAGCGGAGTTCCTGCTGGTGCTCCCCTTCACGCCGCGGAACAAGGACAACATGATCGGCCTGATGGTGGCACGCTGCGATGGAGATAGCCTGGGCGAGGTGCGATTCCTGCAGTTGTCCAAGCAGGCTCTCATGTTTGGGCCGATGCAGATTGAGGCGCGCATCAATCAGGACCAGAACATTTCCAAAGACCTGACATTGTGGAATCAGCAGGGTTCGCAGGTGCTGCGCGGACAGATGCTGGTGTTACCCGTGGACGATTCGTTCCTGTATGTGAAGCCGATTTACATTCAGGCGAGTGAAGCGCGGATGCCTCAGTTGAAAAAAGTGGTTGTGGCCGTCGGCAACGACCTGATTTACCGCGACACCTATGAAGAGGCGATCGCCGAATTAACGGGACGGCAACCGGCCGTGAGCCGTGCGGGCGGGGCGGCACCGGCAGAAACGAAGGCAACCTCGGAGGCAGGTTCCGCGACCGGCACAGCGCCCGATGCGCGTCTTGAGGAGATGCGAACCCGGATGCAACGCTACCGGGAGCTGTCATCACAGGGAAAATGGAGCGAAGCTGGCAAGGAGCTAGAGGCGCTCGAGCGCCTTTTACAGCGGCGCTAGACCGATTTCATTGAAGCATACTCATGCTCGAGCCCGTCTACTAGTGAGTAGGAGGCGAATTGAACATGAAACATGTGGTGTGTTTTATAGCGGCACTGATGCTTGTGGTGTCGGCGGCCACGGCGCAAGTAGCCGTTTCGAATGAAGACGTTGTGAAGCTCTCGAAGTCGGGGATGAGCGAAGATTTCATCATAGAGATGGTGAAAAAGCAGCCATCGAAAATGCAGGGCGAGCCGTCGAAGCTGGTGGAGTTGAAGCAAGCCGGCGTGAGCGAACCGGTGATCGCGGCAGTGTCCGAGCGCGCGCCGTCGGGGATGGCGGTTGGACCGCAGCAGATTCGGGAGTTGGCGGCGGCTGGATTTCACGAACAGTTTCTGCTCGATTACCTGAAGCGCAATCCAGGCAGGATGAGTTTAGACACAGCGGCGATTGTCGATTTGAAGCAGGCAGGAGTCAGTGAACGGGTGCTGTCGGCGATGCTCGGCAAAGCGAGTATGCGCGAGATTCCATCCGGAACCGAGATCGGCGTGCAGATGATCGATTCGATCGATTCAGAGAAGGCGAACGAGGGGGATGAGTTCCGCGCGAGTTTGATTCGCCCGCTGGTGATCAACGACGAAGAGATTGCGCCAAAGGGCGCCGATGCGACGGTGAAACTGGTGACCGAGAAGGAATCCGGAAAATTCACGGGCAAAACGGAGCTGACCGTGGCCCTCACGTCGATTACCGTTGGCGGCAAGAAAGTGGTAGTGGACGCGGCAACCGTTTCACAGGAATCCGGTTCACAGACATCGAAGACGGCCAAAACAGCGGCGATTGCCGGTGTCGGCGGCGCGATCCTCGGTGGGATTCTCGGCGGCGGCAAGGGCGCGGCGATCGGAGCGGGAGCAGGCGCGGCAGGCGGTGCGGGCGCGCAGGTATTCATGAAGGGCCAGCGGGTGCAGATTCCGTCCGAGACTTCGCTGTACTTCACGACGCAGCAGGCGATCACGATTCCGTAAGGGAGCGGGGGCGGACGAGCGGGCGCGGAGAAGAGGTTTCCTGGCCGGACCTTTGATATAATGAGGTGTTTGGCCAGATAGCTCAGTTGGTAGAGCGCGGCCCTGAAAAGGCCGGCGTCGGCGGTTCAAGTCCGTCTCTGGCCACCATAGTTTCAACGATTTAACAGGTCCCGCCTACCGGTGGGACCTGTTTTCGTTTCGGCACGAATTTACTTCAGGTGAACGGGCTGAGTGAAGGCTCCGTTGCCGGCCGAATCCCACACGGCGAAACGAACCCACTTCTTTCCGGCGGCGTCGAACGGGACGCTGAATTTGTGATTGCTGAAGGGCGCCATGTGGGACATCGAGATCACCTGGCGTTCCACTTTTTGTCCGTCGCTCCACACGAGTTCGGCGAACTCGGGCGGGAAGGTCCACTCCACGTCGGCCTCGAAGGTCCGTTTGGCGCCGGTGCCTGACACGGCGGAACTCTTTAGCAGCACTTCGCCACTGGTGATGAAGTAGTCGCCGGCGCGGAGGGCGTCGAGCACCGGTGTCCAGCCGTCGGTGAACTTCGGCACGCGGTCCAATTTGACGTAGTTCACGATCAGTTGCGGATAGGTCTCGTCATCGGGATACTTCATGTACGTATCGCCTTCGGCGATCATGTACTTCGCACGGCCCCAGTTGTTCATGTCGTCGAGCAGGCCGAGGCAACGAACTTCGCACATCCGCTTTTCGGAAAGATCGACGGGCAACGATTGATAGGAGCCGCCGAGAAATCGACCGGTCTTGAAGAAGTCGCGCTCCTTAATTGCGTCCGGATACGCCGTGGATCCCTTCGTGCGCGGATGGGTTTGCCAAACCAGACCGTTCTCGCGGTTGAGCAAATCCAATTCCGTCGCCGCCGTGGTGGTGTGATAGACCTTTCCGTAGGGCGCGAGGGATTCTTCGAACGGCTGCGCCGCCCCCTTGTGCGACTCGCTTTGATGGCTGAAGTAGACAGGACGCGGGAAGGCGAACATATAGTGGCCACCGAAATTCGCGTCCGGCTCCTCACCGGGGATCAGGAGAAGGTCGCGGTCTGAGAATCGCGCGCAGCCGTCGAAATACACCTTCTGTTCATCGAACCGGATTTTGCCGGTATCTTCGGGATGCGAATCGCTGTGGAAGTCAGCAAGGATGGCGATGTTCACGCCCAGGTCGCGAAACACGGGCAGCCAGGTCGGCTGAAAGTCGATAGTACCGGCGTCAGTCAACTGCTCGTTGAAGTGGAAGTGGAAATGGCTGACCAGAACTTTGTAGCCGGGCAGCGGCTTATAGACGTCGTCGTTAGTGAAGGCCATCACCTCCTGCTGCGCGGCGCGGCTCCCGTCCGGACTCAGGTAGAAATACACGGGCATGCGCTGCATGGTTCCGGGCGGCGCATTGTACAAGGCGAAGTTGTGCGTATGGCCCCTGGCCTCGGCGACGCGCCGGTTCCACACCGCATCGGAGGTACCCCACGGCTTGGCGCCCACTTCGTTGTCCGGCTGGCGCACGCCAATCGCCAACGCCGATTCGCTCTCTTTGCGGTAGTAGACATAGCCGAGGTTGGTTTCGATCTCGCGCGACCAGAAAAATTTGTGCGACGGGGGGAACACCGCCAGCGAGCCGCCGTTGGATTCGAGAATCGCCAAACGGTTGCGCGCGCGCAGTCCGACGGAATCCTGATTCGGCGTGCCGCCAAACGCGTATTGTTGCCAACCTCGGGCTGTATCGCGCCACACGACGCGCGTGCGGTCATTGATGGGGAACCCGCTCAAGCCGCCTGAGTACTTGTAGGCAACGGAAGGTTCGGCTGTCTTGGCGATCACTTCCTGGCGCAGAAGGTTCGTCCCGCGATAGACGGTGTATTGCAGCGTGCCGCTGAAGATGCCAGCATCCACCCCCGGGAACACAACCTCCAGGCGGGCGCCGTCCGTCTTCACCTGGCATCCGGTGGCATGATATTTTGCCGAGGCCTTCCTGACCTCTTCCGGCTTGCGCGGCAACCCCGGATTGGTCGCCGCTCTGCCTGGAACCATCAGAGGCGCATCCCAGAAGGCGTTCCATTTTTCGCGCTCAATCAGTTCAGGCGTCAGCGGCGTGCCGAGAGCTTTCAGCGGCTCGATTTGTTGGTTCGAAATTCGACGGACGCCGGTGGTGAGTTCGAACTCCGGGATAAGGTTTTGGCCAAGGACAATCCACTTGCCGCCGCTCTTGCGCACCGCTAATTCCTGCACGAGAGGTTTGCCGCCGCGGATGGCGAACGTTGCCCGAAGTTCCTCACGCCGCTCACCTTGCCATGAAAGTTCCAGCGTACTTCCATGGGACTGCGCCTTCAAACCATCCTGCGGCTTGTAGGCGCTTAGATCGCAATTCAATTCCTGCCCAAGGGCGATCATAGACGGCAGCGCAACGCACGCCGCAAGTAGTCTCAGCCTCAAGTTAGCCTCCCCGGAGTATCGATTTAAGAATGCTCCCGAGCATACTCCCTTGGCTCAGCGTTTGTCTCGGATAGTCGCCGAAAAGACCTGGCGTAATCGTTCGATGTGGGATTCGGTGCTGAAATCCGCAAGGGTACGCTGCGCCACTTCTTGAGACAAGCTGCGTTCCGGAAATGCGACTCCAGAGGCGATCGCACGAAGATTGTTCAGGAGCGCATCTTCGTCGCCATTCGGGAACAAGAGTCCGTTGATTCCGTGCTCGATCATTTCGCCCAAGCCACCCGATGAGCTGGCGATGACCGGTACGCAGCGGACGATGGCCTCCAGTGCGACGAGTCCTTGCGGCTCTGCCCACAGGGAGGGGGCAACCGATGCCCAAGCTTCCGACAGCAGGGGCTCCATCTCGCGGCGTGTCTTCCAACCGAGAAATTCAACAGAAGAGCCTATTTTGAGAGAGGCAGCGAGATGCTCGAGCCGGGTGCGTTCGGGGCCCTGCCCGGCAATGCGCAGACGCGCCCTTGGAAAATCTCTGTTCAGCCGGGCAAACGCCTGGAGGAGCACCAGCAAGCCCTTCTCCACGTCCAGCCGCCCACAAAACAGGAAGAGCGGGTCGGGGCTGGGCACTCGCTCGAAGTTTTGTGGGGGAGCAGGGACGGGTAGATACATCAGCTCCGAATGAATTCCTGCGTTTGCCAACTCCGCATTGACCCAACGGCTGCAACCCAGCACACGGTCGACGCGCTTTACAGCGGAACGAATGAACGCGTAGCGCGGCTGGTCGCGTAGCCAATGGGGGATGCTGACACAACCGGCCTGGTGGCAAACCCAACCAGCGGGGCGACGACAAAGCGAGCCGTCCGGGAGCAGCTTGGAACCGACGGGGCAGATGATTTTGTAGTCGGAAACCAATAACACTTTTGGCAGGTCCCCCAGGGCCAGCAGCGCAGCGGGCGAGAGATGGTGGGCAAACATGTTGATCCATGCGATGTCGGGCTGGAATTCCCGAACCGCTCGACGCACCGTCGCCGCGGCGAATGGATTGACTATCTGCAGCAGGCTTTGCTGGATTCGATTTTCCGTGCCGTAGGCAACGTACTCCGCCGCTCCGTCTCCGGCCGTGCCCGCACTGCTGGTGAGCAAACGAACTTCGTCCCCTGCAGCCAGTAGCCCGTCGCGCAAGGCCGCCGCATATGCTTCGGCTCCGCCGCGGCCGCGGTTCCAATCGATCATGAGGAGAATGCGCATGGGGGAACGAGCCGCGTTAGGGGAGCTTAGCCACGACAGGGACTTGCGTCCAGTAGCCGATGGCTCCACGTCCCACGACGCCGAACGGGATTGGAGCAGGTATGCCGGTGGCACGCCATTTTGGCATCGGATTAGGAGGGGCCGGGTCCGGCATAAGAGAGTTTGTGGACCTCGTATTCATGCATCATGCGGTCCCAATGCATCGGGGGGACACCTACATAACCCGCAAACTCACCAGCGCTCTTAACGATCATCCCGACCACGATCCAGAAGACGATGGACAGGGGCAATCGTTTCTGGCGGACGGTGCTCCAAACACCGGGCACCACGCGCCAGCACAACACGAACGGGATCAAGGGAGAGGCGGCTGCATAGAAGACGCGGCGGGCGGTGGACCACCGCCGCGCCCGGTTGCTGGCGATCACTACTCCCGCAGCGAACCGCTCTTTCACCCAATGTGATAGCGGAGCCACGTTGACGTGAGTGAGCAGCGCGGCAGGCTCGAAGTATGCTTTGTGGCCACCGTCACGCAACGCAATGAGCAATTCGTCCCCCTGAGACAGCGCCGGCGCCAGCCGGTCGCCCAGGCTGAGCAGCGCGTCACGCCGGAAGGCAGTGTTGTAAATGGGAATGCGAATGATCTCTCCGGATGGCATGCCTTCCACCCAACCTCCGTAGTCGGAAAGAAACCCAGCCCAACTCAAGCCAGGTTTAGGGTTAGCATTGCCGAACGCCGGCGTAAGCACCGTCCAGGGACCAGAGTAGTGCCGCGAAAAAGCTTCGGCAAAACCCGGCTGTGCATAGGAATGGGTTTCTCCCACAAAAACAAACTTAGCGGCCGCCGCCCGGATACCCACCGCGCGGGCCATGGCAAGATCTTTCACGGGATCCTCAACAACGGTGATCGCCGCGAACTCATCTCGAAAGGCCATCACAGGGCTCATCGCATCTGTCGAGGGCGCAACCAGCACCAGTTCAATTTCAGCGCGTGATGTCTGAGCTCGCAGGCGATCAATCACCGGACGAATCGTCTGGTAAGTATCGGTTGCCAGAATCACGGATAACTTTGGCACAGACACTGCTTTTTCCTCCGGAAGGGGCCCGGCCGGTTGGGTGATTCTTGGGGCCAGCTAAACAAGGTCGGTATAAGCAAGTTTATGCAATTCGTATTCATTGTTCCGCCGAATCGACCCGGCGGCGGGAATCCCTGCATAGGCAAGCATTTCGGCGAAGGCTCTTATGGTCAGCCCCAATGTGATCCACAACACCGTAGACACAGGCCACCCACTTACGCGGAAGGAGCTCCGCACCCCTGGAAACACGCGCCTCCACAACACGACCGGAATCATCGGCGATGCCAACACATAGAAGGCACGGCGCCAGAGCGGCCACCCCCGTGAGCGGTTTCCCGCGATCATCATGCCCGAGGCAAAACGCTGAACCAGCCAATGCCCGTAGGGGGAGACGTTCAGATGATCCATGGTAACGGACGGCTGGAAGTAGAACTTGTAGCCTGCATTCCTGAAGGCGGCTGCCAGCTCCTCTCCCCGGCCGAATACGAAGTCGAGACGGTCTCCCAAGGCGAGCAATGCCGTTCGTAGGAAGGCTGCGTTGTATACGGGAATATACGTGATTTCGCCCTCGGGAAGGCCTTCGGCCCAGCGCCCATAGTCGGAAAGCATGCCAGACCAGCTTACGGCGGTCTTGGGATTCCCGTTGGTCATGGCCGGCATGACGATCGCCCATTCGCCTGTGAATTTTTGCATCAGGGCCTCGGCCAATTGGGGGTGGGGGTAAGAGTGAGTCTCTCCAATGAAAACGTACTCGGCAGTCGACGCCCGTACGCCCGCTGCCCGCGCACGCGACAACTCGTCGACGGAATTTTCCACGATCTTGATTGCGCCAAAGTCCTCGCGATGCTCCAGGGAAGCTTCGAAGTCCGCGGCGGAAGGGGTGACGAATACGAGTTCGAGTAATTCCCGAACGCTTTGTTGCCGAAATCGATCGACCACGGGGCGGATCGTTGCGTAGGTATCAGTGGCCAGGACTACCGATAGTTTAGGTTCAGGCATGTTCGACATCTCCTGATCACTTGCCGTACGCTATGCACTGGCGCATTGCCTCTCACGCAGGTCTGAGTTATTGTCCCACGGCCCGCTGAGGCCGGTTCCGCATCCTGAGGCGCTGCCGATAGCCTTCGCGCCATTCTCGGCTTCCCAAAGCGTTCGCGACCGCGCGCGCCGACTTCAGGGCGCCACTGGAGTCGGCGCGATAGCGGCCTTCCCAAGCTTCATTGATTGAGTCAGCCTGGATTTTTAACACTATTGACGCTGCGTCGACAGGCTCTGGCGGCGGTACGCCGAGCAGCTTCGCGATTGCTTCGAGGGCAGCAGGCAGATCAGAGAGGTAGTCCTCATAGTAGAGAACCAGCGGCCGAATGCCGCAGCGCTCGAAGAATCCCGACCAGCCGGATTCTGCCCGCCGAATTCGAAATCGGGCCAAGGAGATACCGGGAAAGTCGTACACGTACTTGCCTTGGTAGGCGTTTTGGGAATCAATGTTCCAACCGTCGGACTGCAGGGCCTTGGCCCAGGAAATAGCCTGCCGGATTTCATTTCGGCGGCGTAGCCAGACGAACTGGGTCGTGGCAGCGACCTCCCTCTCAATCTCGGACCGCTGCATGCCGCGATGCCGCAGCGACCTGAGCGCTTTGCGGATCACCTCATCGAAGTGCTCCCACATGACCTTGAATCCCATCACGCCATTGGGAGTAGCGCTTTCCGCAAAGGCCAGATCGAAGAGCTGTACCACGCCCGACTCAGACCAATCGACCTCGCGAAAGCCGTTTCTGCTGGAGCGCAGGATGTATTCGGAACGCCTCTGCTCATAAGGGCGCATGCCCAGCGTACCGGTGCGAGCGAGCAGGTGGCAGAGGTACGAGCTGCCCGACCTGGGAGCGGTGCATATCAGATAGCGCTTGGATGAACGGCTCATAAACTATTTCACCGGACGTGGAATTCCGCGGCCGTGTGCTGTGTCGCGTTACGGTTTCCTCTGTCCATTTGCCGACCCGGCGCGGGTAAAGAATCGCTGGGCCATGGTGGCCCATTGCTCGGCCGGGTAGAGAATGCGGCGCAACGGGGAGCATTCGTACCACTCCAGAATCCCGTCCCGCCATTCCCGCTGTAGCGGTTCGGCGGCCCAAGCGGTCTGCGCTAGAAAACTACGATAACGCACACGGTGTTCATTGGCTCCGGCAAATCGCCAGGGCTTCAGGTTGCCGCTAAAGTGGACGATGCCGGGTTCGCCGATGCGAATGCCATGCACGTGTTCCAATGCCGGATGAAAGTTCCAGCTGGCGCCGATCTCGCGCCAGCGGCCGGAGAGCACGGCATTGAGCGCTTCCTGATCCCAGAAATAGATGCGGTCGCCGTAGTCGCTCAGGTACGCCATTGAGCGGCTTAGGACGTCCAGCGAGCGCCATGCCGCGAGATCAATGAGCAGCAGCCCGGCATTAAAATGCTTCGCGTCGCGGGGCAATCCTAGTTCTCGCCAGGCGCCGACGCCGAAGCGGGACGAAACTAACGGCACTCGTTGATCCTGAACCGCGAGGGCGACTGTTCCTTCGACGCTGGTCTGCCATAAGGCGTCAATATCCGCGAGGACGAGCATGTCGCAATCCAGCCACAGGACGCGATTGATATCGGGCGGCACCCACTGGCCCAAGGTGAGTTTCTGGTAAGTTGTGATCGACATCCGTCCCCACAGCGGCAGGTTGCCGCCAAGGGCTGGCGGGCTGCACCAATGTACGCGCATGTTCGCCGGCAGCGACGCGAGAATGCGTTCGCGGTCCTGGGGCAGGATGCCATCGTCGAGCACGTAGGCCTCGGCGATTCGTCCCGCACCGAGATGAGCGCCCACGGACCGTAGCATCACCGCCAGCGGCAGTGCGTACCCGGAGTCGGCGGCGCAGGCAAGGATGATCGGATCCCGGTTGGCCACTATAAGAAATAAGTATATAGAGCCAGGAGCGCGAGACCGGCGTTGGGGGCGCTAATTTCTCTGTCTGCCAGGGAGGTCAACCGGCTGCCGCGCTGCCATTTCGATGAGGAGATCCGGGAACTGGGTCCGCAAGGAAAGCGAGCTACTGCGAGTCCTTGGCGCAGCGGAAACCGAGATTAGGCGTGTGCTGATTGAGGCGGACCCAATTGCGGAAGAAGACGGTGATGCGTGCCGCCGAATCGCTCCAAGC
>JBDTVQ010000252.1:0-10219 GCA_040007195.1 Acidobacteriota bacterium
TTCTATTGGATGGCGCGCCTAATTCGACGTCGTCACAGAACCAGCCGGTGATCAACGCGAACCCGGATATGGTGCAGGAATTCAAAGTGGAGACGAACTCGTTCAGCGCTGAATACGGTCGCGCGGCGGGCGGGGTTTTCAACGTCGTGACCAAGAGCGGGACGAACAGCTTGCACTTCACGGCGTACGAATTTTTTCGCCACGAGAAGCTGAGCGATAGCGACTACTTCGCCAAGTTAAGCGGGACACAGAAGGCGCCGTTTCGCTTCAATCAATTTGGCGGCACGGTGGGCGGGCCGGTGTACATTCCGAAAGTTTATGACGGGCGCAACCGGACGTTTTTCTTCTTCAACACGGAGTTTGTGCGGTTCACGCAGGGCATCACGTTTACCGCGGTGACGCCCGAGGCGGATCAACTGCGGGGCGATTTCAGCAACGCGCGGCTGGCCGATGGACGGCTGGTGAATATTTTCGATCCTTCGACGACCGCAGCGGTGGCGGGCGGATTCACGCGCACGGTATTTCCGGGGAACATTATTCCCGCGAACCGGATCGATCCGGTGGCGGCCAAGGTGACCGCGCTGCTCCCGCGGCCGCAAGTAGCGGGGCAACCGTTGGGACGCATCAACTACACGCGCACGGGCGGGAATCGCGTGCCGAAGGATTCCTACAGCATTCGCGGGGACCATAACTTCACGGCGGCGAACCGGCTGTTTGCGCGCTACTCGTTCGATAACACGCCGCTGTACCGCGCGCTGGCGTATGGCCCGGATTTGAAAGCTTCTTCGCCGACGGCGGGGCCGCAGGTGTTTACGCGGTGGAACGCGGTGGTGGAAGATTCGCATACTTTTTCGCCGAGCCTGCTGGGGACGTTCCGCTATTCGGTGACGCGGCTGGTGAATAACCGGCGGCCGTATTCGGACGGGTTTGATGTGACGTCGATCGGGTTGCCGTCGTACATGATCGGCGGGATGGTGGATCCGATTTCGCTGCCGGCGATTAACATTACGGGACTGTCGCGCACGGGGTCGGTACCGAACACGGTGGTGGGCGGCTTTATCGGCGCGACGGACCTGATCAAGTTCGGGCCGACAACCCATTCGATGCAGGGCTCGCTGAGCAAGACGTTGTCGAGCCATACGATGAAGTTTGGGGCGGAGTTCCGCGCGATTCAATTCAACGCGCAGCAGACGGGCGACCAGGCGACGGCGTTCAACTTCACGCCGAACTGGACGCAGGGACCGAACCCGACCGTGTCGAGCGCAACGGCGGGATTGGGGCTGGCGACGTTCCTGCTGGGAATTCCGGGGGGCGGCGTGGCGCCGGTTCCGTCATTGGCGATGACTACCAAGTATGCGGGCTTCTACATTCAGGACTCGTGGAAGATGACGCCCAAGCTGACCTTGAACTGGGGCCTGCGCTATGAGTATGAAGGCGCGCGGACGGACCGGTTCAACCAACTGACGAACTTCGACTACAACGCGGCGTCACCGGTCAAGGGCGGCGGGTACAATCCGCTGGGCGGGCTGACGTTCGTGAACGTGGGCGGGCTTCCGCGCAACAATGCCAACGCGGACAGGAATAACTTTGCACCGCGGGCGGGCATTGCCTGGCGGGTGCTGCCGAAGACGGTCATCCGGACGGGCGCGGGATTGTTTTATGCCGCGACGACGGGCATTGGCGGCGGGGCGACGGCGTTCGGCGTGAGCGGATTCCAGGCATCGACGTCGATTGTGACGAGCCTCGATGGAGTGACGCCGATTGTGAAGTGGAGCGATCCGTATCCGCAGGGATTCAACAAGCCGACGGGATCGTCGCAGGGTTTGGCGACGCTGGCGGGACAGGACATCGCCTACTTCGACCGGGGCAACTATGTGCCTTATAGCGCGCAGTGGAGTTTCAGTATCCAGCAGGAGCTGCCCTTCAATACTCTGTTCGAGATCGGATACGCGGGCAGCCGAGGCGTGGGCTTCCAGCAGAACCGGACCTGGAATCAGTTGCCTGATTCGGCGCTCGCGCAGGGGAACGCTTTGCGCGACCAGGTGACCAATCCGTTCTTCGGCCAGATTGCCGTGGGGACGCTGGCGCAGCCGAGAGTGGCGCGGGCGCAGCTGCTGCGGCCGTACCCGCAATTTGGGTCGATCACGGCGCAGAGCTCGAGCTGGGCGAGTTCGAACTATAACGCGATGGAAGTGAAGATGGAGAAGCGCTACGCGAGCGGCGTGAGCGCGATGGTGGCCTACACGTGGTCGAAGCTGTTCGATTATGGCATCGGGCCGTTCGCGGGCGAGACGCTGGGGGCCGATTCTTTCCAGAACAACAACAATCTGGCGGCCGATTGGGGCGTATCGCAGACCGACCAGACACACCGGATTTTGTTTAACGTCGTGTACGAACTGCCGTTTTTCAAGAACGGAAAAGGGACGGCGCAGCGGCTGTTGGGCGGCTGGCAGGTGGGCGGCATCTGGTCCGCATTTTCCGGCGGGCCGCTGGGGGTGACATCGCAGACCAACAACACGTTTTCCCAGGGCGGCGGGCAGCGTCCGAACTGGAATGGGAGCAATCCGTGCGTGGCCAATCCGACGGCTACCAACTGGTTGGACCCGTCTGTCTTTTCCGACCCGCCGGCGTATACGTTCGGCAACGCGCCGAGCAACTTCAACGGATGCCGCGGCGATTCGACGAACCAGATGGATGTGAACTTCTCGAAGAACACGCGCATTCTGGAGCGGCTGAACCTGCAGTTCCGCGCGGAGATCTACAACATCACGAATGCGACGACGTTTGCGCCGCCGAACCAGCAGTTTGGCAACGTTCAGTTCGGCACGGTGAACGCTCAGGGGAATCTGCCGCGCATCATTCAGTTCGGATTGAAGCTGATCTACTGAGCGGGCAGCGCGGCGCCGGGGAGCTGTGTTGCGTTACCGGAGGGCGGCGCAGCGGCACCGGTAGCGCGTCAGGAAACATGGGCCGGATGGAGAGAAGATCCGGTTCGTGGGCGCACGTAAGTTCCGAAACGGCTCTGCCCGCGGCAGGGCCGTTTCGGAGCGACTGGCGTGACAAAAAATCCGAACACCCGACGCGAGCCGGATGCGGGAGATGCGATTCCCGATCTCGCGGCGCGGGCTAGCGGTGAAAATCTCTGGCTGGCCCTACGTGGATACGGCTGTGCACTGGCGAGCATCGCGCTGGCGACGTGGCTGCGGGTGCTGCTTGATCCCGTACTGGGCGGCCGCATTCCCTTCCCCACGCTGATCGCGGCGGTGCTGCTGACGGCCTGGTATGGGGGCGTGCGGCCGGCGCTGCTGGCGATTGTGCTTGGGGCCGGAGCAGCGGACTATTTTCTAATTACGCCGCGGGGCCAATTTAGTTTGACGTCCGCGGTTGCGGTCGTCGAGCTAGCCTGCTTCGTCGCGTTGTGCGCGGGCATCGTCGCGTGCACGGGAATCCTGAAGGCGGCCGAGGCGGCAACCGGGGAAAGTCTGCGGCGGGCGCGGCAAGCACTGACGGAGACTGAGGAACGGTTGCGCGTTACGCTGGGGGCCGCGGGAGTCGCGGTATGGAGTTGGGATATTGAGCGCGACGCAGTGGAAGCCGACGACAAGTGCTGCCACTTATTTGGGTTGCCCGAGGGACAGTTTCCGGTGCCAGTCGAGGGATCGATGGCGCTGGTGCACAGGGACGATATAGCGAGGGTGCGATTGGAAGTGGCGGCATCGGTGGAGGGGGGACAAGACTTCCGCACGGAGTTTCGGGTGGTGTGGCCAACGGGCGCGGTGCGGTCGCTAGCCGCGCGCGGGCAGGTATTCCTGGGAGGGGACGGGAGGCCGGAGCGGCTGACGGGCGTGTTCTGGGATGTGACCGAACGCGTTGCCGCCGACGGGAAGTTTCGCGCACTGCTCGAAGCCGCGCCGGACGCAATGGTGGTAGCGAACCGAGAGGGGACGATCACGCTGGTGAACGCGCAGGTGGAGAAGCTGTTCGGCTATGATCGCGACGAGTTGCTGGGGCGGAATATCGACATTCTGGTGCCTGGGCGGTTCCGGGGAAAGCATCCAGAGCATCGCGCGAATTTTTTTGCCGATCCGCGAGTGCGGTCTATGGGAGCGGGGCTGGAGCTATTTGCGCGGCGTAAGGACGGCACGGAGTTTGCGGTAGAGATCAGCCTCAGTCCAATTGAGACCGAGGAAGGAACGCTGGTTTCCAGTGCGATTCGCGATATCACGGAACGAAGGAGCGCGGAACGGAGCCGGGAGCAACTGGCCTCCATTGTGGACAGCTCGGCCGACGCTATCGTGGGCAAGGCGCTGGACGGAACCATTCTGACCTGGAACAAGGCGGCGGAACGGCTATACGGATACGCGGCGGAAGAGGCATTGGGCAGGCCGGTGGCGATGCTGCAGCAGCCGGGAGCCGCCGATGAAATGCCGCACATCATTGCAAAGCTGCAACGGGGAGAGCTGATCAAGCAAGAGACGGTGAGGGTAGGCAAGGGCGGCAGGCTGATTGAGGTTGCGCTGTCGCTGTCGCCGATTCGAAATTCGGCCGGGGAAATAACGGGGGTTTCCTCGATTGCGCGGGACATCAGCGAACTGGAACGGGCGGAGGCGAAGTTCCGCGGGCTGCTTGAGGCGGCGCCGGACGCGGTGGTGGTGGTGAATCGCGAGGGGAAGATCTTACTGGTGAACTCGCAAGTGGAGATGGTGTTCGGCTATGAGCGGGACGAACTGCTGGGACATCCGGTGGAGATGCTGGTTCCGCAGCGGTTTCGCGGGGGGCATCCTGGGCATCGGGAGGCATTTTTCTCCGATCCGCGTGTGCGGACGATGGGGGCGGGGGTGGAGCTATTCGCGCTGCGCAAGGACGGTACGGAGTTCCCGACCGAGATCAGCCTGAGCCCGCTCGATACCGAAGACGGGGTGCTGGTGTCGGGCGCGATACGGGACATTACCGAGCGCCGGCGGGTGGAGCGGGAGATCTTGAGCCTGAACAGCCGGCTGGAGGAGTCTGCCGCCGACGCGGAGGCGGCGAACCGGGCCAAGAGCACGTTCCTGTCGACGATGTCGCACGAGATTCGGACGCCGTTGAACGCGATTCTGGGCTACGCGCAGTTGATGTCACGCGATGCGGGACTAAGCGCCGAGGCGAAGGCGAACCTGGCTGTGATTGGGCGAAGCGGAGAGCATCTGCTGACGTTGATCAACGACATTTTGGATATGTCGAAGATCGAGGCGGGGCGGATTGAGATCACGCAGCTCACCTTTAACCTTCCCAGGATGCTGTCCGACCTGGCGGCGATGTTCCGGCTTCGGGCCGAGGCCAAGGCACTTCGATTCGATATGTTCGCCGATGGGGAAGATGTGGCATATGTGGTGACCGACGAAGGCAAGCTGCGCCAGGCGCTGATCAACCTTCTGGGGAACGCGATCAAGTTCACCAAGTGCGGCGGCGTGACGATGAACGTGACGATGGCGACGCGGGACAGCGGCGGGTTGTGGCTGGTGGCGCTGGTGAAGGATTCCGGTCCGGGGATTGGGAACGACGACCAGACCAGACTATTCGAGCCGTTTCAACAGGCCAAGGGGCTGCTGAATACGCAAGAGGGCACGGGCCTGGGTTTGGCGATCAGCCGCAAGTATGCGCGGCTGATGGGAGGCGACCTGACGGTGGAAAGCGCGGTGGGTGAGGGTTCGACGTTCCGGTTCGAGATTCCCGTGGGCCGTGGCGACGGGACGGTGGCGGTCCGGCGGACGGCTTCCCGGCGGATCACCGGGATCAGCGAGGGCAGGCAGGGTCCGGAGATTCTGGTGGTCGACGACCAGATAGAGAACCGTCACTGGTTGATGAAGTTGCTGACGGCGATCGGCTATACGGTGCAGGGAGCCGAGAACGGCGAGGCGGCCTTGCGAACCTGGAAGGAACGGAGCCCGCGGGTGGTGCTGATGGACGTCCATATGCCGGTGATGAACGGGCTGGAGGCGACCAAACGGATCAAGGACGACCCACGGGGGAAGGAAACGGCGGTGATTGTGTTGACGGCGAGCGCACTGGACGAAGACCGGCGGTCAGTGGCAACCAGCGGGGCTGACGGTTACCTGTCAAAACCTTGCCAGGAGAACGAGCTTCTGGAGATGATCGCCGCATTGACAGGGATGTCGTACGAATATGAAGCGGCAGAGCCGGGGAGCGCGGCCTCAGTGCCGGGAAACACGGCACGGATATCGAACTGGCTGCTGCAGTTGCCACGGGAGCGTCTGGAAGCACTTCGAGATGCGACGTTGGCGGGAAGCAAGCGGCAGTTGGACGAACTGATCTGCCTGCTGCGCGAGGAGGCGGGAGGAGAAGCGGCTCACGATCTCCAACATCTCGCCGATAAATACGAGTATGACGTCTTGACAAGATTGTTGGAGGAAGCATGCAGCCGTTAACCGGCCCGGCGTTGTCCCCTAGCGCCAACATAATGATCGTGGACGATAATCCAGCGAACCTCAGATTGCTGGAAGACATGTTGAGGCAGCAGGGACACGAGGTTCACTCGTTTCCGTTGGGCCGGTTGGCACTGGCGGCGGCGGCGCGGAAGCCGCCGGATCTGATCCTGCTCGACGTCAACATGCCGGAAATGAACGGCTACGAGGTGTGCGAGCGGCTGAAGACGTCGGGCGACGTTGCGAAGGTCCCTGTGATTTTTCTCAGCGCGCTGACCGAAACCAAAGACAAAGTGATGGCATTCCGGTCGGGCGCGGTGGACTACATCTCCAAGCCGTTTCAATTCGAGGAGGTTCATGCGCGGGTGGAGACGCACCTGGAGCTGCATAATTTGCAGCGGGCGTTGTTGCGGCAGAACGAGAGCCTGGAGCAGGTGGTGGCAGCGCGGACGCGGGAACTGGCCCAGGCAAACGAACGGTTGACGATTCTTGACCGATCGAAGGATGACTTTCTCAGGCTCATTTCCCACGAGTTCCGAACACCGCTGAACGGGTTGATGGGCGTGGCGGAACTGATTCTGGCGGCCAGCCCGGCGACACCCGAGCAGGCGGGGCTGCAATCGTTATTTGAGCGGTGCCGCGAGCGGCTGGTGTCGCTGCTGGACGATGCGTTGTTGTTCACGCAGATTGGCGTCACGGGCGACCAGGTCCAGTTCTCAAAAGCGCCGTTGAATGAAATTGTCGACCGTGCGGTGTTGATGTCGGTCGAGTTCGCCGAGTCACGGAGCGTGACACTGGCATCGGAGAGGCGCGATTTGGGAGTGGTGTGGGGAACGCGGGAGCTGCTGGTGCGGGCGGTTCACTCGTTGATCGAGACGGCGGTCAAATTTTCGGCGAAGGGCAAGACGGTGCGGCTGACCAGCGCGATTTCCGGCGGGCACCGAAAGCTGATGATTGACGCAGAGGGGCGGATGATACCCGACGCCGTGGTAACGAAGTTCTTCGATCTATTTTCCGTGACCGAGGTGATTTTGCCGGGAGGCGATATGGGAATCACGGCCCCACTCGCCTCTCGCATTCTGACTTTGTTAGGCGCCTCGGTCAACGTGGAAAACTGCGAGGATTTCGGAATCCGGATGACGGTCCGGTTCCGGGACGCCGGGATGTCCACGCCGTAGACGCTTCCGCAGCCAGGCGGCGGCGACCGTGAGTCCGACACCGGCGCCGGCGCCGAGGTAGGCCGTCAACCAGGCGGCCATGCAGGCGGGGCATTTCGGCATCGTGGCAAATATGGCGGCTGATGCCGAGCCACAAGCGATGCCTGCCGGGAGGGTGAGGCGCGGGGTCATGGATGCTCTCCGCAGCAGCCGGCGTGCGCGAGCGCACCCTCGTAGCGGTCGTGATGGCGGACCCAGGCCATGGGCCATGGGAGGCCCTGCTCGTCGCGGCCTTTGGGGACGATGTCGAGGAAGAAGTATTCACCGAGCAGGGGTTCGAGGCCGCGGGCGAACGTGGAGTAGGTGTGGAAGATGTTGCCCAGCGGATCTTTGAAGAAGATGCTGACGCCCGGCGCTTCGTCGCTGGGGAAGCGTGAGGGGACGTAGTTGTAGATGCTGTTACCGGCGGCGAGTTCTTCGGCCGTGAAAGAGACCTGGAAGTCGCGGTTGAAAGAGTTGGCGTAGGAGGAGACCCACGGGAAGCGCCAGCCCATGCGCTGTTGGAAAGCGGCGAGTTTCGGCATGGGGGCGCGGGAGACGGCAGTGAACGTGATGTCGCGCTGGTTGAGGTGGGGAATGACGGCGTCGAAGCCGTCGGCGGCCATGGAGCAACTGGGGCAGCCCTGTTCCCATTCGGGGCCGAACATGAAGTGATAGACGGCGAGTTGGCTGCGCCCGTCGAACATTTCGGCGAGCGAGAGGGCGCCGTTTGAGCCGTCGAACACATAGGGTTTTTCTATCTGGACCCAGGGCAGGTGGCGGCGCTGGCAGGCGAGTTCATCGCGCTGGCGCGTGAGTTCCTTTTCTTTGGCGAGAAGGTCGAGACGCGCGGCGAGCCATTCGTCCCGGGAGACGACAGTTTGAACGGTCATTTGAAGACTCCTGTTGGGGTTATTTTTTCGATCCGCGCTTAGGTGGGCGCGGGGCTTCGAGATCATCTTTGAGGCGAAGTAGGTTGTCCGCCCAGAATTCGCTGTAGCGTCCGATCCAGCGCAGGTAGATCTGGCGGATGGGAACGGCGTTGAGCGAGTTGATGCGCTGGCGGCCTTCTTCGCGGGTGTCGATGAGGCCGGCGGCGCGGAGGACGTCGATGTGCTTCATGACGCCGAAGCGGGAGAGGTGCGGGAACGCCTCGACGATGGCGGTGGTGGTTTGCGGGCCGGGATGCAGGAGGTCCAGGATGGCGCGGCGGGTGGAGTCCGCGAGCGCCTTCCAGACGGGATCCAGATCTTCCGGCATTTAGGAGCGGCGGCCGGCTGCGGTGGGAACGAAATCGGCGGCGATGGCATCGAGCATGTGCTTCCAGCCGGAGTTGACGCCTTTGCGATGGTCGTCGGCGATCATGCCGAGGGCGCGGTGGCGGAGGGTGACCTTGACGAGGCCCGAGGCTTCGCTGAGCTTGATTTCCACGTGGTTGATGGCGGGGTAGGACATAAACATGGGTCCGCTGAGTTCGATGAGTTCGGGAGGCTTTATGACCTGAACGTGCCCCCAGAGGTGGCCGATGCCGTTGCCGCGGTCGCGATACCAGCGGCCGCCGGGCCAGGCTTCGAGAAGCAGTTGCAGGGATTCGCCATCGGGGCGCGTATTGCCTTCGCCGAAGCGGTGGAGCATGGCCTGAAAGACCTTGTCGATGGGGGCTTGGACTTCGATGTGTTGTTGGATGTCGAGAGTGAGGTTGTCGATGTTCATGGGAATGAATCTCCTTACGTGACCAAATAGTAACGTAATTATTTAGTCACGTCAAGAGGGGAAATGTGGGTCAGTCGCGGGGACCGTGCGGTGATATAGTGATCCGCGATGAAGCCCCTACTGACAGCCTTGTTTGCCGTTGCCGCCGTGTCGACGGTCGCGCTGGTGAGCCTTCCGGCGCAGGACGCCGCGTCCGCTAAAAAGGGAGGCGGGAAGAAGGCGGGTCCGCCGCCGCAGGTGGTGTGGTCGCCGAAATCGACGAAGCTGCTGGGATGGACGGCGCCGCACAAGCCGGTATGGAAGCTGCCGGAGATTCTGGCGAGCCAGAAGGGAAAAGCCGATTGGACGGTGAACGTCGTGAACGATGAGCATCTGCATGGCGACTACATACAGATGGCGGCGGGGGGAAAGACGCCTCGGCGGATGCATCCGGATACGCGCGAGTGGTGGGTGATTCAGGACGGGCAGATCCGATTTACGATTGACGGGCAGCAGCCGTTCGTTGCTTCGAAGGGCTACCTGGTGCAGGTGCCGTACCGGACTTTCTATTCGATGGAGACGGTGGGCGACAAGCCTTCGCTGCGGTTTGAGGTGAACATTGCGCATGCGAAGACGGACTATCCGGCGGATGAAAAGCCGCCGGCATTGAAGGGCTTCGATTTTGTGAAGACGACGGTGGCGGGGCAGGGCGAGTACTCGGGCGGCAACCGGCCCTGGATCGATTTCAATGCGGTGGCGGCGGGGACGGAGACGCAGCGGCGGTTTATTGCGGATGACCGCGCGGTGTCGAATATCATCTTCGGCGATCCGAAGACGCAGCGTCCGGCGGCGGACGACGACAAGGGGCATTTTCATCCCGAGTGCGCGGAGTTCTGGTTCATTTTG
>JBDTVQ010000253.1:0-10131 GCA_040007195.1 Acidobacteriota bacterium
GAGTAGGGTAGCAGAACTATTTTGCCGCAGATGGACGCAGATGAACGCAGATTAGCACCGCAGGAACGGAGCATGAAGCACAGGTGGCGGAGGAGTCGCGAGGGCTTGGAATCGTTTGGGATTCGCGGATTTGCCGTCAAGATGATTCTCCGGCAAACCGCTGAGGGCTTCCGAGTGCCGCGGACAGAGCGGGCGCCTGTTAGCCGCGACGCTGGCGCGGTTTCTCCCTAACCTTTGTTTTTAATCGGCGAGGATGCACAATTCAAGGAGAAACGGATGAGACTCAATTCGAATGTGGCAAACTGCGTTCTTGCGCTCTTAAGTTTGGCTGGCTTTCATGGCCAGGCGCTCGCCAACGGACACATCGACGCCAAGAACTGCTCTAACAGCAAGATGGGGTTTTGCACCTATGATTGGGCCGACAGCGTGCAGTACGGCGCCCGGCAATTGATTTGGATAGACGCCGGCGGCACGGATGGCGCAAGCTGCCGCAAGAGTTGGAGCGACCCGAACGCGCCGGGCTGTGGGGTTGGGCTGTTCAACACCGACAGTTGCGCGAATCCTGCGATCATTGGCCGGTTTTTCTCGCGGTCCTATACAATTTGGTCAACCGGAGGCGGCGACACAGCGAACTTCATGATCAGCCGCGGTGTAGCCAGCGATTGCCAAGGCGGATTACCCACACAGTTCACCCTTACCGGAACGGAAATCTCCGGATGCAGCGAACCTCCCAAGGTGATTCGGTACGAATCGCCGGACAAGTCCGGCGCGTCCTGGGTGCTCGAGAACGCTTCCATGCACGACATGACGAGAGAGCAAGGCGGCTCCTACACCGGCTCTTCCAAGAACGTGAACATGTACGACTTGAACGACCGGATTCGAGCGCTCGAGCTGCGCAGCGGACACTGGGAGATCTGCGAGGACATCGAATACGGCGGGAAGTGCCTGGACTTCTACTCCAAGTCCCCTACGACGGTCCGGCTGGACACGGGCTGGAGTGGCAACTGGGATAGAAAAATCTCTTCGGTCCGGCCGAAGGCTTGCCAGTAAGTTTGCGCGATTGGGAGCGCCGCCGGCTACGTTGGACGACGCGTTGGCCTCGGCGGCGCGCGAAGGTTGGTCTCGGCCGCGCGCAAAGAGGGTGTGGCGCGGGTTCGACGGCAGGATGCCCACCAATAAAAATGCCGGAAGCCCCTTGGGGCCTCCGGCTGGAACGTTCAACGTGAACAAATCTGGAGTTAGGGTTTCAGGTCCTGTTCCTGCACTAACTGGGTCCATTCCTCCATCCAGTTCACCTGGTCGAAGGCGCCCACGTAGGTGGCCGACTGATCGAAGAAGCCGTCGTCGGGGGGCTGGAGGTAGTTGGCGCGGAAGACGGGCGAGTTGGGAGCCGGGCGGAGGTCGGGATCGTTGAGCTCGAGGGGCCGGGCGAGCATGGGATCGGCGACGTAGAAGTTACGGGCGGCGGTGCCGAAGGCGGACAAGGTGGAGAGCACCTGGCCGGCGAGAGTGTTGGCCGCCGCCGGAGAGGTGTTTTTGCCGTTGTCCCAGAGCAGGATGCCGTTCATGTTGAAGGCGCCGCTATCGATGTTGGGCTGGATGCTATCGATGTTGGCTCCGCCAAGGCCGCGTGTGGACCAGTTGTAGCAGAGCAGGTTGTTGTAGGAGCCGCCTGCGCCGCGGCGGAAGTAGAGGCAAGGGGCGTCGGACTCGTCGAAGCCGTCGCCGGCGTTGCCGATGAAGGTGATGTTCCAGAAGTTCGGCATGCCCTGGGGCTTGGCGGTGAAGTCCTTTTCGTAGTTGTCCATTTCGATGCCGCGGTTGGAAAGGTCGCCGTTGACCAGCGCGACGCCGAACTGGATCTTGCCGGAGTAGCCGATCTGGCCGTCGAAGTAGTCGTCGGCGCCGTAGGCTCCGACGAGGTGCTTGGCGTTCATGGTGCCGCCGAACCATTCGAAGGAGTCGTCGAGGCCGTAGATGGCTTGCAGGTATTCGGCCTTGGTGCCGGTGCCGCAGGCGCCGAAGGTGAAGGAGTTGGTCTCTTCATTCGGGCGGAGGAGAGAGCCGGCGAATTCGACGCGGACGTACTTCATGGAACCGCAGCTATGGGCGTTGTCGGTGCCGCCGTAGAGGGTCTCCGGAAGATCGGGCAGACCTTCGATGTTGAGCTTGCCGGCGACGTCGTTGACCTGCGCCTTACCGAGAAGGATGAGGCCGCCCCAATCGCCGCGCTGGCGGGAACCGATGGGCTGGGAAGACGTCATGATGATGGGCCGCGACTGGGTGCCTTCGGCGACGAGCTTGCCGGCGGTGGAGATGAGGAGCACCGATGGCGGCTGCGAACCGGGCTGGCCGACGATGAACGTGCCGGGGTCGATGGTGAGGGTGGCGTTGTTGAGCACCGTCACGATGCCGCGGATGCGCCAGGCGCGATCGTTGGTGAGCTTGGTGTCGGCGGTGATGTTGCTGGGCAGGTCGGCGAAGCCGCTGACGACGCCGATTTTCCAATAAGCGGCCTTGAGCACGCGGCCGCCGCTGTAGTCGCGGAGCTGGACGACGATGGTGTGCATGCCGAGCTCGTTGGGTACGGTGAGGGTGGAAGAGACGACCGAACCGCCCGCTCCGACGATGATGGCCTTGTTGGCCGATGGGAGACGGGTGATTCGAAAGCCCTGGTCCACCGAGTTACCGAAGATATCGGTGGCAGTTGAGTTGTTATTCGGCAGGTACGACTTCGCGCCAGTCTGGTTGTTCTGGCGATAAGCAACGATGGTGTACGGGTAGAAGTCGTTATTGGGCTTCACCGTCCACCGAACCGTCAATGGGTCGCCTGGGTTGTAGATGGCTTTATCGGTCCAAACCCACATGGCGGCAGAAGAGCCGGTTTGGATGACAGCGCCGAGTTCACGGGAGGCCTCGGAAGCCGACATGAACTGGAAACCCCGTTCACTCGACGCACCGAAGGCGCACATGCTCAGCATTCCGAATGCCGCAATAGTTAGGAAGCGATGTCGCATCTGTTAGAAGTCCTTTCCTGACCGGCTCGGCCGGCCGTCTCTAGAAAAAGCGATAACTGGTTCCGACCGTAAAGGTGCGTCCGATTTGGAAGTCCCTTACGATGAAATCCGCCTGGGTGTATTTGTAGCGGTTGTTGCCAAGGTTTTCGGCGCTGAAGCGCATGCTCCATTTGCCGTTTTCCGAGAGCGAAACCTGATAGACAAGATCCATGAAAACCTGCCGTTCCTGATACACGTCGGGGAGCCGGAAGGTGCCGACGTCGGTGAGCCGGCGGGCGACCGAGTTCACGTAGAACCTGGCGTTCGAACGCAGCTTCGGCTCGTTCCATTCCGTGATGACGTTGAACAGGTAGCGCGACTGGCCCACCAGAGGGCGTTCGCGGGAAGTGAGCTGCGGGAAGCGGTCCACGGGGATATCGACGGTGGAGTCTACGAAGGTGAAATTTGTTTGCAGGGCGAAGGGGCGCAGCTTGGGATTCCAGCGGCCGAGGCCCTGGCGATATTCCAGTTCAACGCCCTGGTTGACGGCGCCGGCAACGTTGATGAAGCTTTGGCGCAGTTCGGAAGCGGTGGGACGGTAGATCTGCTCGATGGGGTCCTTGAAGCGCTTGTGGAAGTAACTGGCGGCGAGCAACTGATTGCCGCCGAGGAACCATTCCCAGCGGGCGTCGTAGTTGTCGATGACGGCGCGCTGGAGGTCGGGGTTGCCGACGGTGGAATAGCCGCCGATGATGTTGGTGAATTCGAAGGGCGACAATTCGCGGAAATCGGGGCGGTTGACGGTGCGGCCGTAGCTGAAGCGCAGGTTCTGGCGTTTCGTGAGGGCGTAGATGGCGTTGACGGACGGCAGCCAGTCGCGGTTGGCGAGGTTGGCGATGGAGGGCACGGCGCCGGGCACGAGCGGATCGATGGTACGGACAGTGATGTCGGCGTCTTCGATGCGGACGCCGGCGACGAGGCGCCATTTGGGACCCAGCGCAAGGTCGACCATGCTGAAGCCGCCGTAGACATCCATGTTGGCGGTGTACTTGTCGGTGCCGCGCGTGATTTCGCGCATGACGAAGCCGTCGGGCCGGATGTTGTCGTAGCCGAGGACGGTGTTGGTGGGCGCGTTGAAGTCGATCGTCTGCGCGCGGACGGGGAAGAAGCGGAAGCGGCGGCTATCGAAATCCCTGCGGCGGACGGTGCCTCGGAAGCCTACCTTGAACACGCCGCTGACGGGGCCTTTGAAAAATGGCTTGGTCCATCCGCCTTGCGGTTCGTAGATCCGGTCGTTCAGTTTGCTGAAGAAGCGCAGGCCGCTTTCAGGGAGGTTAAGGAAGCGGAAAGCGCCGGTGGAATCGGTTGTGCGGCCGCGGACCGATTCGGTCAAATCGGGTTCATCGCGGTTCGAGAGCGAGTAGGTGAACTGCCAGAAGAAGAGGCTGTTGCCGAATCTTTCGACCGAATGTTCGCCCTCTGCGCTGACCGAGTAGAGCTGGCGTTCGACCCACTGGGTGCGGGTATCTTCGACGGTCTGGTCGTTGCCGCCGTTCAAGCCGACGAACTGACGCGATTGTTGATCGGTGTCGCGGGTGAGCGTGTTGCGGAACATCAGCTTGTTGCCGGCATTCAAGCGGTAGGCGGCGTTGAGCACGGCGCCCAGCCGTACGCCCTGGGTGTCGGTATTGAAGTTGGAGTAGTCGCTGAACAATTGCGGCTTGCCGCCGGTGCCGTTCACGAGGAAGCGCCGGGCTTCATTGATGTGTTGCGGGGTGTTGGTGAACGTAAGTGCGCCGACGACGCCGAGCTTGCCGTAGGTGTTGCCGCCCGAGACCGAGTAAGTCTGACTGGGGCGCATGGACTGAACGGGTTTCAGTTCATAGTTCACCGGGAGGGAGCGGCCGAATTTCTGGAACTCTGCGTCGGTAAAGTTGCCTACGAACAGGCGTTTGTCGCTCGGGATGATGCCCGGAAGACCGCGGGAGGAGCTGCCAAAGCCAAAGGCATCGCTTTTGGTGCCGCCATACTGGCCGAGGAAGTTCGAGAAGGTGGTTTCAGTATTGAAGCCGTAGCTCATGCTGACGTTCAAAGTCTTGGCCGATGGAAATTCGACGGTCGTCATTTGCACGAGTCCGCCGGAGAACTCGCCGGGCAGGTCAGGGCTGTAGGTCTTCAGCACCTTGATGTTGTCGATGAGCGAGGCGGGGAAGAGGTCGAGCGGGACGACGCGGCGTTCGGGTTCGGTCGTGGGAAGGATGGCGTTGTTGAGCATGGTGGAGGAGTAGCGCTCTCCGAGTCCGCGCACGTAGACATAGCCGTTGTCGACGACGGAGACACCGGTGACTTTTTCGAGCGCGGCAGCGGCGTCGGAGGCCGGTCCTTGCCTTAACTCTTCATTACTGATCGAGTCGCTGACGACTGCGGCAAGCTTGCGCTCAGTGAGGGCGGCTTCGGCAGTGGCGCTTACGGCGCTCAGGCGCTCGGTCACTTCGACAACGGTGGCCTGGCCTTTGGGGGCCATGACGGTGCTCGCTTCGAAGGTTTCTCCCGACTTCACTTCGACGTCTTCGACGGAAGCGGCGAGGTAATGCGGGGAGGTGAGGCGCAGAATGTACTTGCCAGGCGGGAGCGCGATTTTGAAGGTACCGTCCTGATTCAGTTCCACGGTTTGTTGGGCCGGGCCTTCGGTGCGGATGGTTACTTGTTTTGCCGGCTGCCCGTTGGTGGCGTCAAAGACGCTTCCCACGATTTGGCCGGGCGGTGTCTGGCCCCACGCGGTGAAGGTGGCGAGCACCGCCGCGCAGAGCTTGAGGGTCAGGTTGTTCTGATTCACGTTGTGTTGTTCCAATAAGGGGTGTCGACTTACTCCACCCAGAACGACACCGGGTTGCTCGCCACACCGTTCACCGTGATGAATAGCGTCACCCGTCCAGAGATGAAGGCGAGGTTGGGAACCGTGGCATTTACCTGGCAAATGCCGGGAAATTGCGGATGGGCTCCCGCGAACTGCACGCCAACTTCCTGAACGTCGATGAACGCCTTCACCGCGGCTGCGGCGGGCGACAACGCTGTGGGTGGCACGCCATCCGTCACTGCTGGATTGGTGGCCCCACAACCGGTTGCGTAGATCTGAATGATCTCGCCGCGCTTGGCTCGCGCGGCCGTACTGTTAATGGAGAAGTCCTGGTTTTGAATAATGCCTTGCCCGGTATTTTGTACGTCGCTTTGCGCAAGGCCCGGTGCGATATCGAATACTTTCACGGCGCCACGGGCGATGACGTTTCCGCCCTGCACCACTTCCACGGTCTGCTTGTCGAGCGGGGTTGCCGCCGGGACTACGAAATTGATTTGGCCCGCCGAGACGAAGTAGAGGGGCGCGTCGACACCATTCACGCGAAGGCTGACGCCGGCCAAGGCTTTGGGCATGGGGGACACGGTGGAAGCCGAGGTTGTTGGCACGCCGGTGAACGTTCCGTAGGCGCTGGCAATGGAGCCGGGCGCGACGGGAAAAGTTCCGGTGTAACCGGCATAGCTAATCACGGTTACCGGTCCAGGCGTCTGGGCCAGACTGACGAAGGATAGACAGAGTGTCAGCCCTAGCAGCAGAGCGGTGCTTTTCATGTGTGCTCCTCGAAAGATGTGTCGGTGATTTGGAGATGAAGGGACAGTCCGGCTCGCGAGTGGAGACTGAGCATGGTCCCGTGTCAGCAGCAAATGTGATGGTAAGAAGCCGGCGTGTACTTCCAATGACTGGTAAATGACAGCTCCGTGAAAAGCGGGGGGGCTGCAACATTTTTGCTGGATTATGTTTGGGGCAACACGCGGCGGGGAGAAACGTTGCGGACAACTTTGATGGGGTTTTGGCGTTTATTCAGCCAGGAGGCAGATTTATGAACACTCTGTTACGGACTGCGGCGATTTTCGGAGTACTGGCCGTGGGAAGCTCATTTGGATGGCCGATTGCGCGGCATCAGGCGGGCAATCAGGCCCGGATCAACCAAGGGGTTCGGTCAGGCGAATTGACGCGGGGCGAGGCGGCGCGCCTACAGGCACGCGACAACGCGATTCAGCGCACGATCCGGCGGGACCGCATTGACGGCGGCGGATTGAGTTTGGCGGAGCGGCGCAAGATTGACCGGAGGCAGGATGCGCTGTCGCGCGACATCGCGCGCCAGAAGCACGATGGGCAGTATCGATAATTTAGCCTCGTCGGAGAAATCTGTGGGTCACCGATATGCTCCAATGGACGCCGGAAGCTCGGCTCGCGCAGTCCGCGAACCCGCGGCCTAAACCGTTTCTGTTCGCAGCCAGTTTCCTTTCGAACTAGTTGGCCCTCTCCGGTAAACGCTATGTCGTTTTGCAGGGTTTACATCTATTTCGCGTGATCAATACGTCTCTCAGCACGGCTCCATGGTCATGAAAACATGTAACATGACACCAATGGCTAGACCTCGAAAAGGCACGCGAATCCTTGCGGCAAGGCTAGTCGTAGCGGGCTTGTTTGCGGCATGCATCGCAATACGCTACAAGCTTGCCCAAGCGCACATCTTGCCGCTTTCACTCACTGCTAAGATCGACGTGCACCAGGGCTCCATCGGAATACCAGGCATCACCAAAATGTACGAAGCCACAGTGACGAACACAGGCCTTTTGCCGGCAGTGGTTGAAAGGTGCAGTTACACAAGCGATACAAACACGGCGGGGACCATGGTCGCGTACAACATAGAGCGGTGGAATGCTTCTACGGGTTCGTGGAGTCTCGCCTTTGAATTCGCGAAACCTAGCTTCTGCACTCCAGCCCCTTTAAGCATGGGGAATACTCATTGGGGTCACGTGTTGTTGTGGCCTGGTCAGAGTCTTTCCACCCAGGAGGAGGCAACTGCTGCCCGCGGGTTCAAGAAAGGCGATACGTTGCGATTTGTAATTGTGACAGAGGTCTCGGGAGAGGCCAAACACAGCTATACTTACCCGACGCCACCCATCGTCGTAGATGAGCAGATGCTTGACAATGAGACGCCTTACCGAGTTGCTCACTGAGCAAGACCCGGAAGGCCTTTTTTGCAGTTGTATTGGGAATCATTCAGAAAACTCCCCCCTTGTCGCGCAGCGTTTATCGATCCCTCCGCTCACAATCCGGTAGTGCGGTTGTACAACAGGCTGGGGACTACTGAGGAGTGGATCGAGGAGGGTAGGCAGGCGGTGAAGATGACGCTGCTGAATGGCCATCACTTTTGCTGAAGCCATTTGCCGCTGTGGCTGAGCGTGATCGCCGGCAATCCGGAGCATCGATTGCCGCGGCTGGCAGATCAAGGGCTCGCGGTTCCACAGGTTGATGATGGCGGAGAGCCTCTGACGCGGCGGTTGTTCGACAGCATGCGGCGAAGGAAGGAGGCGTTGCCGGCAGCAACAGGGTAAGGGTCACGCAAACGATTGGGGTCACACGCGGGTACCAGTACATTCCAAGTTGCTAGGCGGTACCATTCAGAGCGCTCGAATCTTGTCAGACGCGGGGGGCTGAGTCAGTATTATGAACGACCCGAGAATTAAAAAACGGCAATTCCGGGTGGGTGCATGGAGGAAAACAATTTGCGATCGATGAAGCTGGCGATTTCTGCATTTTTTCTGCTGACGGCCGCTCCGGTATTCGCCGGCGCCATCAGCATTGGACAGTGGTACACGGGAAGTTGGCTTGAGGGCGGCGCAGGCACCACAGTCGGCGCGTGCAGCGGCGTATGCCCATATGTGGCTTCGGCGGAGACTTTTGAGGATCCCGGAACGGGCCCGTGGACCTTCGTCGCCGGCAGCGGCGGCGCACTCCTCACCGTGACCGACCTTCAATTCGACGGTGACAGCTTCACCATCAATGACTTTGGCGCATTTGTTGGCAACACGAACGGAATAGTTTCCACCTACGTAGAATGCGAACTGGACGGCGTCGTTTGCCTGGCCGACGCAGCTTTCAGTCACGGAACGTTTCTCTTTGGTCCTGGGGCCCACTCTCTCAGCATCGTCGTGCTTGCCCAGACCAACGGATTCGTAGACGGCTCAGTGGCGTTCCGGCTAGATGGCAGCGCCGTTCCCGAGCCCGCCACATTTGGCCTCATGGGCCTGGGCCTTGCCGGCCTGATGGCTGCCCGCAAGCGATTCGCCAGATAGGTTCGACACTGCCGCGCCGGTGGCACCAAGCTGGTTTGCGCCGCGCTTTTCGCCCTTGATCGCTTCACGTCGAAATCCGGTCAACTTACCTCGACGGGGAAGGCAGCGCTGGATCTTCGCTATGGCGCGAGAGATGCGGCTATGCCGGTTCGCGCCAAGCTTGTCCTTCCCGCCACGCGTCAATCGCCGCCTGCCACTGGTGGTAGCGCGTTCGCATGGCGGCCATCTTCTGTGCCTGTTGCGGCTGGCGGGCAAGGTTGCGTTCTTCCAGGCGGTCGTTCTTGAGATCGAACAGCTCTTCGAACTGGGGATCGCAATCGGTGTAGAGGGTGTACTTCCAATCGGTGGCGCGGACGCCTTCGGTGGAGGGAATCCAGCCGCCGTTGGTGAAGTTGTGCTCGTAATAGAACTCGCGGCGCCAGGGGGTGGATTCGCCGCGCAGGAGCGGTGAGAAGTCGCGGCCCATGGTGCCGGCTGGAGCTTGCAGTCCGGCCATGGCGAGCATGGTGGGGTGGAAGTCGATGTTCAGTGTGACGTCGTCGACACGTGCGCCGCGGCGCGAGGCAGGCAGCCGGGGATCGAAGACGAGGAGCGGGGTGCGGATGGCCTCTTCGTGCATGAACCACTTTCCGGCGAGGCCGTGTTCGCCGAGGTAGAAGCCGTGATCGCCGGTGAAGATGATGATGGTGTTGCGGTCGCGGTCCTGTTCCTTTAACTTCTGGCGCAGAAGACCGACCTGGGTGTCGACTTCGGTGATGAGCCGGTAGTATTTGCGCATGCTGGTTTGGAACAGTTCAGGGGTTCCAAAGCGCACGGCCCAGCGGCGGCGGTTTTCCGAGCGCTGCACTTCGATGGGCATTTGTTCGATGTAGCGGGTGTCGGCGGTTTTGGGCCAGGGGAATTTCACGGCATCGTACATGCCTTCGGTGGCCTTGGAGGGGCGGAACTGTTCGGGGCTGGGGTCGTCGACGTGGGG
>JBDTVQ010000254.1:0-10097 GCA_040007195.1 Acidobacteriota bacterium
CTGGAGGTTTACTCGGTAATCGGAGATGTGGGGAAGTTCTCGCTGCCAGAACCCGAAGCGCTCGCTTAGTACGCCGCCCGTGGCCGGCCTTCGCTGCCGGTCCAGAAGCGGTCCACCGATGCCAGTCCGTCGGCGGGCACACGATCCACCAGGCGTGGGCGGAGGATGAGCAGAATCTGCCCGTCGTCCTTGGTCGTGTCGTGGCGGCTCAAAAACCGGCCAATCCAGGGGAGGGTGCTGACGCCGGCGATTCCGGTGAGCGAGCGTGTCTCTGAGCTGCGAATGAGCCCGGCGATCACGCCCCATTCACCATCCTTGAGGCGGCAGGCGGATTCGAACTTGCGGCTGGCGATTACCGGAATGCCGTTCAACGCCGTGCCGGTTAACACCTTGAACTGGGCGTCGACGGCAAAGGAGATCTCGTGTGCGTCATGGACCAGGGGCGTCAATTTCAACACAAGCCCGAGTTCCTCGAAGCTGATGGTGGGCGGAGGCGTGTACACGGTTCCTGTTCCGGTTGTGTTGCCGTAGTATCCATTCGTGATGATCGGGTATTTGTCGCCGACATGCAGCGTGGCTGCCTGTCCCGAGGTGCTGCGAATTTGGCTCCTGAGGGCCACGCGACCGGAGCGCTGAGCAAACTGCGCGATCATTTCCGCGCTGCCGATACCCAGCGAAAAATAGGTATTGCGCATGCCGAACGCCGCCAGGTTGAGGATATTCGACGCCTTCTCGCCGGGCGAGGAGGGCTTCACGAGCCAGTCGAGCGGAAAGGAATTGGGTAACTGAAGGCCCAGTTGCCGCTCGTCGTGCTCGCTTACTTCGATGAAATCGACATCAATCACCACATCGGGTTTCGGCTGTAGTAACTGGCGGAACAGGAGGACGGCCGGGAGCACCTTTGAAGGCGGTCCGCGCAAGATCGCCAGACGCTGCACCGAATCGACAGAGAACTTCTGCAGTTCCATGAGTTGTTGCACGCCACGCGCCAGTTCCTGCGCCTCCTGCACCGTTACCGGTTCCGGCAACGGCACGGAGATGGCCATCTGCTGTTCCAGTTCCTGGCGCTTTTGCGGGGTTTCGCGCGCCACGAGGCCGAGTTTTTCGCTGACCGGCACCAGGAATGAGGCGGTGGCTACTTCAAGCGCGGACATCGCCTCGGTGAATTTTGCCGCCCGCATGCGGAAGCGAATATTGTCGAGCGGCTGATAGTCTCCGTCAAAGACCACGCCAAAGCCGTAGCTTTTCGCCACTTCTTCCCAAATTTGGCGCGTGTTGCCGGAAAGCTCGAAGTCGTGCGGCTTCTCGCGCATGCCGGCTGGAATTTCGAGCTGGATGGGGGGGAGGGCCGTAAGGGGCGGAGGGGCCGCAAGTGGCTCTTCCGCGGACACGTTCCCGGCGGCTATCCAGAGGAGGCCGGCGAGAGCGACGAAGGCCCGGCGCGGGCCGCCGAGGGCGGGAAGAACCACACCTGATTGACGTCGCCCCCCGTCAGGGCGTGCAGCCTACTTTCTCAGGCTTTTCCTCGCCACGACATAAACTTCGGGGGGGAGGTGGTCGATAGTGTCATTGATGTCGACCATAGGCGGAATCACCACCTCATTCAAGCCGGAAGTGCCACAAGACTATGACACTTTGCGCATTCCGGAATCGCTCGTACTGGACCTTGTTCTGCGGCGATTGATGCTTGAGGGCTTTTCCAGCCTTCAGTCGCTGAGCCGCACCCTGAAACTGAGTATTCCCATCATCGACCAGGCGTTCCGCCATCTGCGCGCCCAGCAACTGGTGGAAGTAAAGGGGATGATCGGCAACGACTATAGCTTTGTACTGTCGCAATCGGGCAAAAATCTGGCTTCGGACCGTTTCCAGATCTCCCAGTATGCCGGTGCCGCGCCGGTGTCTCTGAAAGACTACTCCGCTGCAACGCGAACGCAATCGGCCAATGTCGATGTCGACCGTAAGGGGTTGCGTGCCGCTATGTCGGATCTGATCACCACGGACCGGCTGCTGGACCAACTGGGCCCGGCGCTGATTTCGCAGAGTTCGATCTTTCTGTACGGCCCGTCAGGAAACGGCAAAACGTCGATCGCCGAGCGCATGTTGCGCATCTACCAGGACGCCATTCTCATTCCGTACGCGATCGAAGTCGACAACCAGATCATCAGCTTGTACGACCCGGTGGTGCATCACCGGATTGAAATCGACGATCCGGATGTGGACCCGCGATGGGTAATGTGCAAGCGCCCTTGCATTGTCGTTGGCGGCGAACTGATCCCGTCGATGCTTGAGCTGCGCCTTGACGATGCGTCGGGCATCTATGCGGCGCCGCTCCAGATGAAGGCCAACAACGGCATCTTCATCGTGGACGACTTTGGCCGCCAGTTGATGTCACCGCGCGACCTCCTCAACCGCTGGATTGTTCCGTTGGACCGGCGCGTCGACTACCTCACGCTCCGTTACGGCGTGAAGTTCCAGATTCCTTTCGAACTGATGGTGGTGTTCTCGACGAACCTTGATCCACAGCACCTGGCCGACGAAGCCTTCCTTCGCCGTATTCACAACAAGATTTACATTGAGCCGGTCGATGCGACTGTGTTCGACCAGATCTTCAACCGTGTGGTAACCGCCAAGCGCGTGCCCACGGAAACGGACAGCTCGGAGTATCTGCGCAATCTTGTGCTGCGCGATGGCCGTACCGAACTGCGCGCGTGTTATCCGCTGGACGTCTGCAACATTCTGATGTCGATTAGCGAATACGAGAAGCGGCCGGTGAGCATGAACAAGGACGATCTTGAGCGCGCGGTGAATCTCTACTTCGCCCGCAGCGAAAACAAGCTGGAATAGGGCAGCGACAGGGAATCGGATTGCGGCTACTACTTCGCACACCGATACAGTAGACTGCTGGGTGTCATGGCCACACTGTCCGCACCCGCACAGACACGCCCGGTAGCTGCTTCGACACCGCTGCCGCACGCGCCGCCGGGGATCGCGCGGCGGTTGGAGTCGCTCGACGTCTTCCGCGGCCTCACGATGCTGTTGCTGATCTCGCACGGGTTCGGCATCTACGAGGGACTGAGGGATCAGCCATCCCTTGCCTGGTTCCGCGATCAGTTTGAACACACGGCTTGGGCCGGTTGCACGCTGTGGGACCTCATTCAACCCGCCTTCACCTTCATTGTCGGCGTGGCGATGCCGCTTTCGTTCGCGCGCCGTATCGAGCTGGGTGCGGCTAAATCAGCGTTGTTCGGCCACGTTCTGTGGCGGGCGCTTATCCTCGTGGTCCTGTCGAACGTGCTTTCGAATTGGAACACAACGGGTCCACTGAAACTCCAGTTCATCAACGTCCTGTGCCAGATCGCCCTGGGCTATGTGCTCTGTTTCGCGATCTGGACGCTGCCTTTCCGTGCGCAGGTGGCCGCGGCGGCGGGATTGTTGGCTTTCCACCACGCCCTCTTTTTTCTCTTTCCAGGACCGGCGGGCCCGTTCGATCCGGCAGGCAATATCGGCGCGGTGATCGACCTGAAAGTGCTTGGCTACAACTATTCGGGATTCTACACAACGCTCAACTTCCTGGGCAACGGACTGACGATCCTGTTCGGCGTGTGGACGGGAATGTTGCTTCAGCGGAACACGACGCACAGTCACCGGCTGAAAATACTCGGCGCATGCTCGGCGGGGGCGTTCGCGCTCGGGCTGGCCATGGAGCCGTTTGTGCCGATGGTAAAGCGGCTGTGGTTGGGCTCATTCACCTTCTTCAGCCTTGGTTGGGTGCTATTGGGCTTGATTGCCTGTTACTGGATGGTGGAGATGAAGGGCTGGCGGCGCTGGGCATTCCCGGCGGTTGTAATCGGCACCAACTGCATTTTCATCTACTCGTTCACACAGGTTCTGCGTGGGTGGCTTTCGCGCGGGGTAGCCAATTTCACCGGCGGCGGATTCAGCTTTCTGGGGACGTATGGGGCGATTCCGCACAATCTGGTCGTGCTGGGGTGCCTGTTCTATATGTGCTATTGGCTGCACCAACGTAAGATCTATTTCAAGATCTGACCTGGCCGCGCACAACGGAGCGCTTCGCGCCCTGTGCGCTCGCCGTCCCCTACCCCCTAGTGCGCCGGGGCGACGAAATCGGGCGGGAGGGCCGCGCCTTCTCCGAAGAAATACTGTTCCATCTGGGTGAGGAGGAATTCCTGCGCTTCGGCCGTTCCGAGGTTGAGCCGGTACTCGTTCATGAGCATTTTCATGTGCTCAACCCACATTTTCCAGGCTTGTTTGGAGACATTTTCGTAAATGCGCTGGCCCAGCGGGTGGCCGTCGAAGGGAACTTCGTCGAGCCCTTCCAATTCCTTCTGGAACTTGACGCAAAAGACCATTCGTTTGGCGGTTTCGTTGGACATGAACCACCAGGATATCGCAGGGCCGGGGGCTGGGCGCTAGTCTTCGTCGGATTCGACTTCGGCGACGACGGTGCCGCCGGCCTGGCGGGCTTCCGAGCGCCTGCGCTGCAGTTCCAGATATTCGCTGAGCTTCAGCAACGATGCCGCACCGCGGTCGACATTGCGCTTCACCGCCTTCTGGTATCGCCGCAGGACTTCCCGGCGATTGGTATCGCGCAGGTTGCACCCCTCGATGTCCAGCAGCAGTTCAATCTCCCAGGGCCGGAACGTGTTCCTGCTCAACGTGCCCTTAAGCAACTCGGTCATCAGCTTATTGAACTGATGAAGCTGCGCTTCCGTATCTAGAGTTCCATCCACCATGGCTCTCTTCATCTATCGGCAGTTCCGGAAAAACCTTGAGATGACCGGCTCCTTAACTTTCGTAACAATTGCCGAACGGGGCTGACCTGGACGAGCAGGCTCAAGCCGGCCTCAATTATACAAGAACCACAGATAATGTTCTAACGGAAACCGCTGGAACCCTTTTATGGGCTGGTTTCGAGAAAGCCTAGAGGCTGGTTTCGAGAAATCGGCGAAGCCGCTCGGCTTGCTCTTCGACCAAAGCCCGGTCGGCCGCCTGGGGACATAGTTCCAGGTAGCGCTGGAAGTCGGCGAGCGCACTGCCGTACTGTTTGGTCGCCATGTGGCAGACACCACGCTGCTTATACTCGTCGGCCGACTGGGGCATTGCCAGGAGCAGCAGGTCGAGAACGGCGATCTGTGAGGAAAAATTTTCTTCGCGTAGATAGGCGTTACGAAGGTTGTTGAGCATGCGCACGAGGATGCTGCGCTTGGTGGCCGGTTCGAGGAGCGCGGGGTTGGAGGCGATGTCGACGCCGGAAACCTCCAGGGCCAGTTCGCGGCACTGGTCGGCATCCATCAGGCGGCCACCATGGAAACAGTCGATGAACAAGCCGTCGCCTTCGGCACCGTAACGGGCGATGAAATGCCCCGGCAGGGAGACGCCGAAGATGGGGCGATCGATGCGGCGGGCGACTTCGATCATGACGACCGCGAGCGTGATGGGAATTCCCGTGCGGTTGAGCAGGACCTGGCTGAGGCAGGAGTTCTCGGCCGAATAATAACGCTCGGTATTGCCGCGGAAACCCAGCTCGTCAAACAGGTACTCGCAGGCGATCTTCACGAACTCGACGCCGCTGGCGCCGGAGGGAAGGCGCTCGTCCAATTCACGGGCGTGCGAGCTGAGCAGATCGAGGAAGGGTTCCAGATCCATCCCCGGGTACTCGACGCGCGCGAGTTCGAGAGCCGCCACGTCGAGCGGCGCGCTCTCGTCACGGTCTAACAGGATTCGCTGAAGAGCTTCCACCTACTCATAGAATAGGACTGAGTGCACCGTCTTTGTCTAGTCCCCCTCTTGGCCCTGCCAGTTCTGGCGCAGGTGCGGGGCGGGACGGTCTTCCGGGGAAGCGGGGAATTGGCCTCGTGGGGCGACGGAGTTTCCGTTGGCGGCAAGCGCGTGGCGGAAGGTTTTTTCAGCCGCGGCGGCTGCGTAGCGGACTGGAATGGCGACGGGCGGGCAGACTTAATTCTCAACGAAATCGCCCGGGGCGAAGCGGATGGGGCGCTGGGCAAGATGGTCGCGCTGATAGCGCCCGATTGGCGTTACGAACTGATCGATACGGGTGCGTCGTTCCGCGACTGCCTGGGCATGGAACTTTATGGGCGGCGCGGCGTGCTGGTGACGCACCGGCAGATGCAGCTTCGATTCTATGAGCGCGTGCCGGCGGCTAAGGCGAGCTACAGCGAGATCTATTCGATCTACACGTCTTCGGCGCAGAGCGGACTGGCACAGGCGGACGTCGATGGCGACGGGCGGGCCGATTTGCTGCATGGAAATTATTGGCTGAAGGCGCCGGAGAAGTTCGAGCTAGGCTGGCGGCTGTTCGCGCTGCACACGTGGTTCGATACGCCGCGTTCGGCGATGGTGCGCATTGTGACGGCGCACGTGAAGGGGAAGCTGGTGGTGGTGGAAGCGGAGAGTGAGGCGTCTCCGGCGAGGTTTGCCTGGTTTGAAGCGCCGGCCGATCCGAAGCAGTTGTGGGAGCGGCACGACATTGTGATCGAAGGTGGACTGCACAAGCCGCAGGTGCTGGTGAGGGCGGGGGATGGAGCGGTGGTTGTGGGCGAAGACAACGGGCCGGGGTCGCGGCTATTGAAAGTTACGCTCACGACGGGCGCGGTTGAGAAATTGTCCGAATCGAATGGCTATTTGGCGGCGGGACCGGGCGGCGCGGCGGTTGTGGTGCGCAGGTAGGCGTCGTTGCCGCTGAGCCAATCCTCACGGCGTGGCGAGAAGAGGTCGAGCGCCACAGAATCTGTAAGCGCCTCGACGGCGTGCGGACGGTTCGGGGGGATCTGCATCACTTGGCCCGCCTCGAGAATATTCTCGCCGTCGTCGAAAATGAAGCGCAGGCGGCCGGATTCCAACACGGTGCACTGTTCGTTCTCGTGATGGTGGCGCGGGACAAGAGCGCCGGCCTTCAGGAACAAGCGGGCCATGGTCATCCGTTCGGTATGGATGGCCTGCCGCTGGACGAGGGGGTTCAGCTGTTCGCGTTCGATACCGTCCCAACGATGAATCGCCATAGCGGGCGTAGTGTATCATGAGGCTCTAGCATGACCTCTTTCCTTTGGAGGCGCCCGTGAAAGGGATCGTCCTCGCCGGTGGGTTGGGCAGCCGCCTCTATCCGCTGACTAAAATCACCAACAAACATCTGCTGCCGATTTACGACAAGCCGATGATCTATTACCCGATCCAAACGCTGGTCGACGCGGGGATCGAAGAGATTCTTGTCGTCACGGGCGGGCGGAACGCGGGCGACTTCCTGCGGCTGCTGGCCAACGGCAAGGGGTTTGGGCTGAGACACCTAAACTACGCCTATCAGGAAGGCGAAGGCGGCATCGCCGACGCGCTGGCCTTGGCCGAACATTTTGCGGAAGGCGACCGGATTTGCGTGATTCTGGGTGACAACCTCGTGCAGAACAGCATTCGCGGAGCGGTGGACGCCTTTCGGGCGCAGCCGGAGGGTGCGAGGATTTTGCTCAAGGAAGTCACGGATGCCGAGCGTTTTGGCGTGGCCGAAATTGCCGGCGACCGCATTCTGGGTATCGAAGAAAAGCCCGCCAAACCGAAGAGCAATTGTGCCGTAACAGGAATTTATCTGTACGACGAATCCGTGTGGCAGAAGGTGAAGACGCTCGAGCCGAGCGCGCGGGGCGAGTTGGAAATCACCGACGTGAACAACGCCTACATTCGCGAAGGCACGATGACGTTTTCCTATATTGACGGCTGGTGGACCGACGCGGGCACATTTGAATCGCTACTGCGCGCGGCGAACCTGGTGGCCGACAGCCAGAAGTCCGCGCCGGCAGCGGCCGCGGCGGACTGAAGCCCCCATGAGCGATTCTCAACTCGCAACGAACCTGCCCATCATCGAAACGCCCTCGAACGCGAAGGGGCTGGGCTCTGTCATCCGGACGAAGGACTCGGCCGATTTGATTCCCGGCGTGATCGTGAATGAGTTTACGCTGTGGCCGGACGATCGCGGATACTTTCTGGAAGTAGCGCGGTTGGGCAAAGGAGCGGTCGCCGGCTTTCCGGCGGACTCGCAGGTGTCGTGCGCGTTGAGTTATCCCGGCACGATCAAGGCATTTCATTTCCACCGTCACCAGACGGACTTCTGGGTCCCCGTACAAGGCATGCTTCAAGTGGCGCTCGTGGATTTGCGGGCGGGGTCGCCGACTTTCGGCAAACGGAACACGCTGTATGTGGGCGCGATGCGCACCTGGAACCTCATCATTCCGCCCGGCGTGGGGCATGGCTATAAGGTGATCGGCGAATCGGCGGCCATGCTCGTGTACCTCACCAACCGCATTTACAATCCCGAAGATGAAGGGCGCATCGCCTACAACGACCCCGGCATCGCCTACGACTGGGAGATTCAGTACAAGTGAATTTGCTGGTCACCGGTGGCGCCGGTTTCATCGGCTCCGCTTTCGTGCGGCTGGTCCTTGCGACGCAGCCGGGAACGCGCGTCGTCAATCTCGACAAGCTAACGTATGCGGGAAACCTGGAGAATCTCGTCTCCATCTCTTCGCATAAGGACTACCGGTTCGTGCGTGGAGACATCGGCGATCAGGCACTGGTGGAATCGCTGCTGGCGGACGAAAAGATCGACGCGATTGTTCACTTCGCCGCCGAGTCGCACGTGGACCGCAGCATTCTCTCGTCGAAGCCGTTCGTCGAGACCAACGTGCTGGGTACGCTTGCGCTTCTGGATGCGGCACGCAAGGTTAAACTGGCGCGCTTCGTGCACGTATCCACGGACGAAGTGTATGGCGACATCGACGCGCCCCATGAAGCCGACGAGCGGTTTCCGCTACGCGCGAGCAGTCCATATTCGGCGTCGAAGGCCAGTTCCGATCTGCTCGCCCTCAGTTACGTGCGAACGTTTGGGATGAACCTGAGCGTGACGCGGGCGTCGAACAACTACGGCCCCTACCAGTTCCCGGAAAAGCTGATTCCGCTGATGATTTCCAACGCGCTCGACGAAAAGCCGCTGCCGGTGTACGGCGATGGCCAACAGGTGCGCGACTGGCTTTACGTGGACGATCATTGCCGTGGAATCTGGGCGGTGCTCGAAAAGGGCGCGCCGGGCGAGGTGTACAACATCGGCGGCAACTGCTCGCTGCCTAATCTCGACGTGGTGCATCGCATCCTGGCACTGACTGGCAGATCGGCGTCGCTGATCACCACCGTGGCGGACCGGCCCGGACACGACCGGCGGTACGCCTTGACCAGCGCGAAGATGGAGCGCGACCTGGGCTGGACGCCACAAATGGACTTTGAACGCGGGCTGCGGTTGACCATTGACTGGTATCGCGCAAACCCGGAATGGGTGCAGCGCATACGGTCAGGCGCTTATCTCGAATACTACGAACAGAACTACGGCGGGCGCTGATGCGCTCATGCCGTGGTGCTGCTTTGCTACAGTGACCTCATGCTCGCTCTGCGCGGCATTTCGAAGGAATACGCATCTCCCGCCGGCCCGTTACGCGTGCTCGATTCCGTCGATCTGGATTTGAAACCTGGCGACACGGCGTCGATCATGGGCCCATCCGGCTGCGGCAAGTCGACGTTGCTGGGCATCCTGGGCGGGCTCGAAGCACCGACGTCAGGCGAGTACACATTGAACGGTGCGAACCCCTACTCGCTCGCGCCCGATGATCTTGCTCGGTTCCGGAACAAATCCGTAGGATTTGTTTTTCAGGATCACTGCCTTCTGCCGCAATTGACGGTGCTTGAAAACGTGCTGGTGCCGGTGCTGGCAACATCCGCGGCCGATCCGGCGGCCACCGAACGCGCCCGGACGCTGCTTCATCAGGTGGGCTTGCGGGCACGTCTCGATCACTTCCCGGCGCAGCTTTCTGGTGGCGAAAAACAGCGCGCGGCAATTGCGCGGGCGCTTATACGCGAACCGCAACTGGTCTTATGCGATGAGCCGACTGGCAACCTCGACCGGCAAAGCGCCGACGCTGCCGCCGAGCTTCTTCTTTCGCTGGCAGGGTCGGGCGAACGGATGGTCGTCACGGTGACGCACAGTCCCGAATTGGCCGCGCGCTCGGCGAAACACTTCGTGCTGC
>JBDTVQ010000255.1:0-10082 GCA_040007195.1 Acidobacteriota bacterium
GCCTCAGTAGACGGCTTTTTGCTACACATCACTCGTGAGAAATGCGGACTAGCGGACTTGCGCCGGGCATTACGGAAGGACACCGTTGCGTTGTCCGCCGTTACCTGGGAAACGTAGTCCACCGAGAACGGGCCGTGGGGCGACGCGATAACTGTTCAGCATACGATGTCTGTGACCGCTGGCCGCAACACTGGCTTGAGGAACTGCCGACCCTCGTACCGACCGCCCCCACGTGGCCGCGAACCGCGTAACATAGTGGCGATGAAATTACACCTTGTGCGCGCACTGCTCGTCCTGGCCTTCGCCGGCGTGAGCCTCGCTGCCGTTGAAGATGAAATCAAGACTGCCGAACAACAATGGGCCGCGGCGGCCAAGTCCGGCGACGCCGCGCAACTCAACCGGCTCTTGTCGAACGACATTGTCTATACACACGCGACCGGGATCATCGACAACAAAACGAGCTACATCGAAAAGGTGAAGAGTAAGCGGCAGAAGTACGATGGTATCGTTCCTTCCAATGTCCACATCAAAGTGTTCGACGGCCACACCGCGGTGCTCACCGCCCGCATGCGGATGCATGGCACCAACGCCGCGGGCCCCTTCGACGATCAGGTACTGATGACTCACGTCTGGGTGAAAACGAATGGCGCGTGGCAACTGGTGGCCCATCAGACCACGAAGGTGCAGTAGCCGGGCTTAGAGCACACCCTCAATCAACTTCCCGTCGTTGATCGTGGCCCGCTCCGCGCGGCCATTGTGCAGGAAGGTGAGCTTGAGGTGATTGAGGCCAAGCAGGTGCAGTATGGTCGCGTGCAGGTCGTGCACATGGTAGGGATTCTCCACCGCGCGCAGGCCGATTTCGTCGGTGGTGCCGATCGACTGGCCGCCCTTGATGCCGGCCCCTGCCATCCACATCGAAAAGCCCCACGGGTTGTGGTCTCGCCCATTGCCGCTTTCATTGAATGGCGTGCGGCCGAATTCGCCGCCCCACACGACGAGGGTATCGTCCAGCAGTCCGCGCGACTTCAGGTCGGCAAGCAGCCCGGCAATGGGTTTGTCGGAGGCGCGGCACCATTTGCCGTGATTGCCTTCTATGTCCTGGTGGGCGTCCCAGCCGCTTCCGCTTCCACAGTAGAGTTCGACGAAGCGAACGCCGCGCTCGACCAGACGGCGGGCGAGCAGGCAGTTCTTGCCGAAGGGTTCCGTCGTTGGATCGTCGAGGCCGTACAGGCTCTTCGTGGCTTCCGTTTCCTGCGTCAAGTCCACAGCTTCGGGCGCCGAGGATTGCATGCGGTAGGCGAGTTCGTAGGACTGGATGCGCGCGTCGAGTTCGGTTTCACCGGGCCGCTGTTCGGCCTGACGGCGGTTGAGGTCGGAGAGTAGGTCGAGCAGGCCGCGTTGCTGTGCCGCTCCTATGCGGTCGGGCCGCGTGAGGTTGAGAATGGGCGGACCTTCGCGCTGCAAAAGCGTGCCTTGATAGGTGGCGGGCAGAAATCCCGAGTTCCAGTTCTGAGTGCCGCCGACGACGCTCTTGTTGTCGGTAAGGACAACGAACGTGGGGAGATTCTGGTTCGCCGTGCCCAGTCCATAGGTGAGCCATGAGCCCAGCGAAGGACGGCCGGCGATGATGGAACCGGTGTTCATCTGGCAGACCGAGCCCACGTGGTTCAAGCCATCGGCCCAGCACGAGCGGATCAAGGCGATGTCGTCCACGTGCTGCGCGACATGCGGATACCAGTCGGACACCCACATGCCGCTTTGACCATGCTGCGCCCATTTCCGCTTCGACGGCATGATCGTATTGCCCACCGTGCCCATCGAAGTGAGTGGTTTTCCGAAGGACTCGGGCATCGGCTTGCCGGCCAACTTCTCCAGTTCAGGTTTCGGATCGAACAGGTCTATGTGGCTCGGCCCGCCTTCCATGAACAGCCAGATGATCGACTTGGCTTTCGGCTTGTGGTGCGGCGGTTTCGGGGCCAGCGGATCCTTAATTTCACGCGCGGCCACCAGCGGAGAGCGCGAAGCGTCGAGCATGTTGAGCAGCGCCAGGCTGCCCAGGCCGCTGCCGCCTCGTAACAGAAATTCACGCCGGGCTGAGAGTGGGTATTTCATGGCTTTAGAACCGATACACAAATTCGTTTGAGTTCAGAAGGGCCAGGCACAGATCGACGAGCGCTGCTGCTGCCGGCGCTTCCATCTTGTCCGCGGCAGGCGTGGGTAGAGCGACCGGTTCGCCCTTCTCGATGCGCTCGGCGATTACTCGCTTTTGATTGCCGAGGAAGGTGAGTACGCGATCCTTCTCCGCGGGCTCGGGTGCCCGCGAATAGGCGAGACGGAAGGCTTCCGTGACGATCGCCGCCGGGTCTTCTCCCGCGCGCTCAATAACGCGCCCGGCGAGAGCCTGCGCCCATTCGATCGAATGCTCACCGTTCAGCAACGTGAGCGCCTGGGGTGCGGTAACCGTATTTGCACGGCGCGCGCAGCTTTCGTGACTATCGGGCATGTCGAAGGCATTCATCAACGGATAGGACGCAGTGCGCCGCACCGAAATGTAGAGGCTTCGGCGATGCTGGTCCGCCGGATCTTGCGAAACCTTCCACCCTCCCGCGGGCGGCGGCATTCCAGGCGGCAAAGTGGGATAGACGCTTGGACCGCCGACGGCTGGATTGAGCAATCCCGAAACGCTGAGTGCGCCATCGCGAATTGCTTCGGCTTCCAAACGCTGCGGCGGGAAGCGCCACAGCAGGCGGTTGGCCGAATCCAGGCTGCTTGCGTCGTCTCTGGTCTGCGAGCTTTGCCGGTAGGTGTTGGAGTTCACAATCAGCCGGTGCATGTGTTTCATGCTCCAGCCGTTCTGCACGAACTCCGCGGCGAGCCAGTCGAGCAGTTCTGGATTCGTCCGGCGCTGGCCCATTCGGCCGAAGTCGCCCGGCGTGGCGACGATGCCCGTTCCAAAGTGATAGTGCCAGATGCGGTTCACCATCACGCGCGGAGTGAGAGGATTTGCGGGATCGGCGAGCCAGTTGGCGAGCGCCGTTCTGCGGCCGGTCGAACTTCCGTCAGCCGGCGGAACAATCCTGGCTGGAGCCGGATCGAGGATGCTCAGGAAGCCGGGTTCGACTTCTTCCAAGGGCTTCGCATAATTGCCTACGGAAAGAATGTGCGTGGGCGGGGCGACAGGGCCGAGATCGTGCATGCCGGCGCTGATGGGAGGCTCGGCGTGATACAGGTTGTCGAAAGCGGCGAGCTGTTTCTTCAGGGCGTCCAGACGCTTCTTTTGTTCCGGCTTTAAGCGGAGTAATGCCAAAAAGTCGCTCGGCTGTGAAATGATTTCGGCGCGATGCGCCAGTTGTTGCTCAAACGGCGTTCGCTCGGCGGCCGGTTTCGCGACGGCAGCCTTGACAGGATCGGGGAACTTGAAGAACTCACCGTCGGTCACCGTTTTGCGCCCGGCTTCCATGAGCGCGTCGATTTCCTTGCGAATGTCGCGCGTGGCGTTTTCCCACTTCTGCGATTTGCGCGCTTCTTCGGCGATGCGGCTCGCGGACCACAGCGGAACCTGGTCGTCATTCGTGGTGTGGGCGAAGAACGCCTGAAGCCGGTAGTAATCCTTCTGCAGGATGGGATCGAACTTGTGGTCGTGGCACTTCGCGCAGCCCATGGTGAGTCCAAGGAACGCCGAACTCACGGCGTCCGTGATGTCCTGCAATGCTTCCTGGCGGCGCTGCTCCAGGTCGCGGGCATTCCATTCCTCGGGGTAGTGGCGGCTGAAGGCCGTGGCGGTGCGCGCCTGCGGATCGTTGGGCCATAACTCGTCACCGGCGATCTGTTCGCGCATGAAGCGGTCGTACCCCTTGTCTTCGTTGAACGACCGCACGACATAGTCCCGATAACGCCAGACGTTGGGCCGTGGCTCGTCGGCGCGGAAGCCATCGCTTTCGGCATAGCGCGCGACGTCCAGCCAGTGGCGGCCCCAGCGCTCACCGTAATGCGGCGAAGCCAGCAGCCGTTCGACGACGCGCTCGTAGGCGTCGGGCGAAGTGTCGGCAACGAACGCCTGTACTTCTTCAGGCGTGGGCGGAAGGCCCGTCAGGTCGAAGCTGACGCGCCGTAGCAGCGTGATCTTGTCCGCCTGCGGGCCGGGCGTGATGCCTTCAGCTTCCAGGCGCTGCAGGATGAACGCGTCGATTGGATTGCGAACCCAATCTCGTTGGCGCACTGCGGGCGGCTGCGCCCGGCGCACGGGCTGAAACGCCCAGTAGCTTCGGTCCTGCGGCGTGAACGGCTTCGAGGCGGGAGCGGCGCTCCACGCGGGCACAATTGCCAACGCAGCTAGGAGCGCGAGGCCACAGGTCTTTTTGTATGAGCGGTTCATTTCATGCCTCAACATACTCCTGGACGGACTTCACTTCGGGAACGGTAAGCAGAATAATCACCAAGCCTATCGGATACAACAGGCCGCAGACAACGAAGGCGGGCCCGAACGAATAGGCCTCGACGAAACGGCCGATCATCAGGCTGGAAAGAAAGCCGCCGATTCCACCCGCGGTACCCGTTAAACCGACAACGGTGCCGACGCTTGATGCGGGGAAGCGGTCGCCGATAAGCGTCATGAAATTCGTCATCCAAAATCCGTGGGCGAACATCAACACACCGAGGAGAATCACAGCCCACAAAGAGTTAGGCGTATAAAGAGCCAGAATGGATACAGGCGTCAGCAAAGCCGACGCCGCCATGATGACCTTGCGCGCCCGCGTGATGGGCCAACCTCGACGAACGAGTGCATCGGAGATCGCGCCTCCAAGCAGCGAAGAAACGCCGAGGGTGAAGAAGGGGATCCAGGTCAAGCGGCCGATCTCGTCGAGCGAGGCTCCCCGCTCGCGGTGCAGGTATTGCGGAATCCAGAACATGTAGAAATAGAAGACGGGGTCGAGCAGAAAGCGCGTCGCCGTGAAGCCCCAGACGTCGCGGCGCGAGAGAAGGCGGGCGAGCGGCCAAGGCCGCTGCGATGCGGCCGTGATGGGCGCCTGGCCGGCTAGAATGTCGCTTCTCTCGGCGCTGCTGACCAATGGTGATTCGGACGGCACGTGATAGATAGCAAACCAAACGGCCAGCCATATCGCTCCCGCGATGCCGGTGGCCAAAAAAGCTCCACGCCAGCCGAGCGTCGTTGCGATCCACACGATAATCGGGGGAGCGAGGACGCCTCCGATGGCCGAGCCGCCGGTTGTGGCCACTCCCATCGCCAAAGCCCGTTCGCGCGCGGGGAACCATTCGAGCACGCCCTTCGCGGCGCCGGGAAAGCAGCCCCCTTCGCCAATGCCCAAGAGAAAACGGAACGCCGTCAACTGGCCGCTGTTGGCGGTGACGGAGTGAAGCAGGCTGGACACAGTCCAGAACACGACAAGCAAGCCGAGGCCGAAGCGTGTGCCAACGTGATCTATGAATCGCCCGCCTACGGTGAACATGATGCTGTAGGCAAGGGTGAATGCGGCCACCGCGTTCGAATACTCGACGTTGGTCATCTTCAGGTCGGCCAGGATCGTCGGAGCGAGAACGGAGAGCACCTGGCGGTCGAAAAAGCTTAGCGCGGAGGCAAAGAAGAGAAGCCCGGCGATGATCCAGCGGAATCGCCACGCCCCATGCATGCTAACGCGACTCCCGCGCCACGACTGCCGTTTCGATGCCCAACACTTGGCCAATATTCTGAATCTGCGCAGCCTGGTTGCCGATGCCCAGCGCAAAGTGATGCGTCGGGCCTTCCGCCGCCCAACTCTTCAGAAACGTGCGCACGTCGGGTTGGAAGAAGCCGCGCGTGTTCGTGTTGCCGGTTGCAGGAATCGCCCCGCTCACGCTTTGGCCCTCGGCGATGACGAATTTGAATTTGCCGCCATAGGTGATGCCTAAACCCAAAATCGTGATTGGACCCTCTTTGATTTTGAACTCCACGCTCGCCCCCGAACCGGGTTTCCCATGGTATTTCGTGAGGCTGCGGAGCACCGGCTTGCCGTCGGCGATGTTCAGGTGATGCGGGCCATCGTGGCCGACGAGCACGAATCCTTCCTTAAAGTCGATGGGATGAAACTCGGCGAGACTGCCGCCGATATCCAGGCGGTCCTGAATCAACATCGCAAGGCAGGTTTTCAAATCCGATTCGCCGCACATGGGAAAGCCAGCCGCCGTAAGCAGGGAATTGCCGACGATGAGGTTCGACATCAGTTGGCGCATCTGGCTGCCCGGCTCCCCTTCATAGTAATAGGCGAGCCCGTCGAGCTCGTGCTCATCGACGAAACGTTCGAGAGCCGCGGCCGTACGCGCGGCCATGTCGAGATCTTCCGGCGTCACCTTCCGGGTGAGCGGATCGACACGAGGGTCGGGTGTATCGAAGATTTCGAGAATCTGCTTCTTCTTGACGCCGGCATCGGCATCGGAAACGAGCCGGAATTGGCGCAGCAGATCATCGGGCTCGGTCTGCACGATGTGGCATCCAAAGGCCGCCGTGAGCGCGGTGTGGTCTGTCTGCATGTCGAGCATGTGTTCCAGGACATGCCCGAAGTGGCCGATGCGGGCGTTTTTGAGGTCGTGCAAAACGCGCGCGATGCGGCACCAGTCGGAGATCTCGGCATCGGCCTCCGGATCGTCGTCGAGCGTGCCAAGAATCACCGGCGGCGGCTTCTTGCCCATGCGGATCGCAACGCCGGTGAACTCCGGGATGGAGCAAAAATCGTCGTTGCAGAGCTGCATGTAGGTGGTCGCGCGTGCATAATCCATCGCTTTCATTGGCTGCAGGGCAACCAACACGATGGGCACATCGAGATCGCGAATAATCACGCCGAACGTGGCTGACGTGGCGTAGGTGACAAGATCGCAAAAGATCAGGTCAAGCGAGGCGGCTTTCAGTTTGGCGCGCAGGGCATAAGCGGAACGGCTATCGTCGACAAGGCCAAAATCGAACAGTTCGACGCCGCATCCGCTCACCTTCGCTGCGAACCGCGAAAGTTTGCCGTGCATTTCTTCCAGCAGGCCCGGGAACTGCGGCCAGTAGCTCGCGTGCCCGACACCGAACAAACCCACCCGCGCGGTCAACGGCTTGCGCCGGGCAATCCTCGGGGTGGCGGCGTCCAGGCGCGCGAGATTCTGGTCAATCACTGGAATCCTCGAACATGATCCTAGAAAAGGAACTTGAGTGCGAGTTGAATTTCACGCCCATTGACGCGCGTGCTGCGAATGATGCCGGCCTGTGCGGTGCCGACGCCGAGACCGGGGTCGCCGAACGAAGCGTGGTTGAAGCCGTTGAAGAACTCCGCCCGGAACTGCAGGATGCCCGGTTCGCGGCCTGGCAGCGGGAGGGCTGTGTTCTTCATGATCGTGTAATCGATGTTGTTCATGCCCGGTCCGATGATGATTCCGTTGCCGGAACTTCCAAACCGGCCAAACGTGTGATTGACGAAGCAGCCTGTGTCAAACCAGCGGTCGATCGTTGAGTTGTTGATGTTGCCATCGCACACGCGATCGGCGCGGTTGGTGTCCTGGCGGCCAACGTTTGATGAGATGGACGATGTTGGCGTCAGGGGGAAGCCGGAGTGCGCGGTATAGGCGCCTTGCAAGGACCAGCCGCCGATCAAACCACCACCGACGCCGGTGAGGCTCGAACCGATCTGACGGCCCTTACCGAACGGAAGTTCGTATATGCCGGAGATCGTCACGCGTTGCTCCTGGTTGAACTCGAGCACGGCATATTCGGCGCGGCGGTTGCGCGCGTCCTGTTGCCGTGATTGGTCGCCGAAGAGCGCGCCGCCGATGCCCATCACCTTTGAAAACGTGTAGGCGCCGAGGATAGAGAATCCATTCGAGTAGCGCTTGTTGACCTTGACGTTGAGGGCGTGATAGTTCGAGTTGTCGAGCGCGCTCACCATGCTCACGTCGCCGATGTTGGGGTTGGGACGGCGATTGAGAACGGGTGTCGGCCGGGCCGGATCGGCGTCGAGAAAAGCTTGGTTGGGCAAATCGCGGCCAGTCAGTTTATGCGCGCCGTTTCCAACGTAGCCCACTTCCAGCAGCCAGTTATTGGCTAACTCACGTTGGATACCGAAGTTCCACTGAAACGTGTAGTTCGTGCGGAAGTGCGGATCCAATGCGAAGACGTTGGTGTTGGCCGAGAGTAGGATCTTGCCCGAGGCATCCCGCACCTGAGTCTTTGGGAAGAGCTTGCCAATCAGATCGGGCGTGGATGGATTAGACACGATGGTGGTGTCGACGATGAACGGCGGAGAGAGTTGGAACGACGAGAACTCCGAACCGCGGGGCTGGCCGTAGAACACGCCGATTCCCGCGCGAACAACCGTCTTCGGAGAAACCGAGTAAGCCAAGCCAACGCGTGGCGCGAAGTTATTGCGGTCCGGATCATGCAATCGGCTGATGTCTTCGTCAAGCTTCAGGAACTTTCCGTTGATGTAGTCGAAGCTCGCCAGATCGCCGAAGCGTTCGTAGTAAGGCGTCTGATACTCGTAGCGCAGACCCAAGTTCAACGTGAACTTGGAAGTAAGTCGGATCTCATCCTGGAAATAGCCGCCGTAGTAGTAATACTTCAGCGATACCCACCCATTGCTCTCGGCAAACTGCGTGGCGCGGCCAGTGTACGGGAAGCCCAGCATGAGATCGGCGATAGCGCTGCCCGTCCCGGCCGGCGCACTCGGTTGATTGGTAAACCGATTCTCGAACGTCAAAATGCTGTTCGGTGTCTGTTGCACGCGGCCCGCTGGCCGGTAATAGCGCCCATCGAAGCCCATCTTCATTGTGTGTTTCCCAGCGATCCAACTGAAGTCGTTCGCCAGCGAATAGACGTTGTCTTTGGGACCGCTGGGGTTGAAGGGACTAGAGCCGATCGTGCTCAAGCCGGGAACCACCAACTGTGGAATTCCAAATGCCGTTGTGGAGGGCGAGAGATTGAGAAGGCCAAATTCCTCTTGTGTCAGGTTATGATCCGCCAGAGGAAATCCGCCGTCAATCAAATAGTAAGTCCAGGCCATTCTGAACTGATTCACTTTGGTGGGCGCAAAGGTATGCGACTCCTGCAGCGTGAAGCTGTGCGCCTTCCCTTTTGAGAGCGACCCAGTAAGCGGCAGGCCGCTCGGTGTTTCGGAGTCGTTCGTGCTGTAGGAGTAGCGCCCGAAGAGTAGATCGCGGTCGCCGATCTGGTGATCGATGCGCGTGTGGAACTGATCGCCATCGCTGATGGACGACGCGCTGGTCACGTGGTTGAACGATGCCGATCCAGGGGTGTTCGGAATCGGGTAGTACTTCAGGCTGGAGTTGCCGATCAGTCCAAAGCGGCCTTTGGGGATAATGTTTCCGGCGAACGCCTGCCGGGTATTCGTGGCGGCATTGTAGGTGAGCGGGTCGAAGATTTGCGGCCCACCTGCGAAGTTGCCGTCGCGCTGCGCCTGCGTGGGCAGACTTTGGTAGAGCGTGGAGGCGCGCCGCGTGCGCAGGCCTTCGTAGTTCGCCATGAAGAAGGTGCGATTGTGCAGAACCGGGCCGCTCACGACGGCGCCGAACTGGTTTCTGCGTAGAGGGTCGACACGAGGCGCAAAGAAACTGCGGGCGTCGAGTTTATTGTTTCGCATGAACTCGAACAGGGTGCCGTGAAGGTCGTTCGTTCCCGGCTTCAACGTCAGGTTGATGGCCGAGGGGCTGCGGCCGAATTCCGCGGCGAAGTCGTTCTGTTGGATCTTGAATTCCTGGATAGCTTCAATCGAAGGATTGAACGCGGGCTTGCCGCTGGCTTCCATGCGCGTGTCGACACCGTCGAAGTAGAAGCTGATCTGGTTGGCGCGCTGCCCGTTGATCGCCAGCCCGTTGCTCTGAGAGCTTCCACCCAACTCCGTGACGCCCGGCACCAGCTTCGCCAGGTCGAGGAAGTTGCGCCCGTTGAGGGGCAGTTCGACTACCTCACGTTGGCCGATCACCTGGCCGATCTCCGCGCTGCGCTGTTCCAGCACTGGCGTCGTGGCGACCACTTCCATCTTCGTCGCCGTATCGCCAATCTCCAGTTGGATATTGTGCGTCACTGCCTGCGAGAT
>JBDTVQ010000256.1:0-10036 GCA_040007195.1 Acidobacteriota bacterium
TTCCGGGGGTGCAGCGGCATTCGCGGGTGGGATCGCCATGGAAGCCGCACGGGCATCCGTGCAGGTTTCAACTGCAACTGAGTACGAAGCCAGTGCGCCGGGGGTCCAGGTCAGATAAACGCTTCATTCTACAAGGACTGTCTGGTCTGAATCGACCGGGACCACGAGTTCCAGAGCTTTGAAACTGATCGCACCAGGCCTCCGCGTGTCTTGGGGATGCCATGAGACGTGACCGTCTCCACAATATAAGGATGCGTCCAGAAGAGCTTGAGCGCCGGTGCGCGGAGTTGAAAACGCGGATGGTGGCTACACATGGCAGCGCCGTCGCGACCGTGAAGGCGAGGGCGGTGCCAGCAAAGCCGTCGCGGATGGTGCCGACTCCTGGTTCAAAGCCGATTCGAATCCGCCAACTCATTGTGCAGACACGTAAGGGTGCGGCGGAAGTGAAAGCCGGAGACGATCATCTCCTTCAGCTCGCGAGGGAAGATCGATTGGACGTAACTGTCAGCCGGAAGATGCTTCCTCGTGCGCTGCAGTTCCTCGACCTCATGCTGAGGGAGTTCGAGGCCAACGGCATGCGCATCGAGATCGTGCGGCGGGGCTCGGCGTGGTCAACAGTCGTGATCGCCAGCGGCGAGCCGATCCAGGTCCAACTGCGCGAGATCGTGAGGGCGGTGGAGCGGTCCAGGCCGGCAAGTGGGACATCTCGCGCGCGTCGGTACAACCATCACCCGACCGGTCGATTAGGCTTCGAGATTGGTGACTACGCAGCACCTCGCCGAACGTGGAATGACGGCGCTCGGCAACGGCTGGAGAAGTGCGTTGACTCGATCGTCAGAAGCCTACTCGCGGCGGGTGAGCGCCTCCGAGCCGCACGGCTGATCCGGGAAGCGGAGGAACAAATTCGGCAAGTTGAACAGCGTCACGCCTTTGCACGGCAGCAAGCAGAGCGTGACGAGGAGGAGAGGATCACGGCTTTGAACCGGGACGTGGATTGCTGGCACCGGAGCGCGTCGATCAGAGCCTATCTGGGCGCATTCAGGGGCTGCATGGAGAAGTGGGGTGGACCGATCCAGTCCAGGAGTGAAGTTGGCCGCTGGCTGGCTTGGGCGGAAAACTACGCTGACCGGCATGACCCGCTGCGGCCGGACTGCAAGTGAACCCGGCGAGGGCACGTCCGCGAGTGAGACAATCAGCACGAGCGATGCTAACCATGTCGGAGACAGGTATTGCGGCTGTTTGAACACGCTTCGCCCTGTTTGGAGAGCTAGTGGCGCGCGAGCATCCTGTTCGGTCGCAATGTAGCCTCCCACAAGTTTGCCCTCGGGCAGAGCCTGATGGAGCTTTGGAGCAGCGGCAAGTCGTCGATTAGATCAGCAGAACTGGCGGCACCTTTTGCGTCGAGCATCGCCTAGCACCTCGCAGAGGCATCGAAGCAGGCTACGGCTTCCTCGAGCAAGTTCTTGGAAGCATGTCGGCAATCCGGTAACGGCGAGATACCCAGAAGACCGGCTGTTTGAGCTGAGTGTGCGGCTCGGTGTCAAAAACGTCGTTGACGCGTTCCACATCGTCAACCAAGAGGAAATACCCACTCGATTTTTCGTGGACCGCCGAAAAGACACGGCTCCCGCATTGAGTTGACTGATCAGTTCTTCCGCAGACGGAAGCGCCGCTCATTCTTCGATTGCGCCATCGCTGAGAAGAGACTTTGCTCGCACGTGTAAGGGATGGTCCGGTTGATCCGCTAGAAGCATCAAGGCCTTCTCGAACGACTTCCGTCCACCGTCGACGTTTCCGGCCGCCTTATAGATGCTCCCTAAATTCAGATGGCAGGCCGCTGCATCGGGCAGATAACCGTCCTCTCGGTTCCACCGAGCGCAGTCCTCGAACACACGCAGAGCCCGATCGATCATGCCGCGCTGGAGCTGCTTCTCGGCGAGCGCACCAATCCGATTCATTCGGTCAGCACGTTCTCCGTAGTTCGTGCTCCGATTCACGATTTCCCGTAAGACGCCGGAGGCCTCATTCAACCTATTGAGTTGCAGATAAACGTCAGCAGAATTGAGTGCGACCGTATCGGCACCCTCGCGATCATTGCCGAGCAGAAGCGCAGCCGTGGCGCGGTGCAACGTGTCGGCGGCCTCGGCGTAAAGCTTATGACGGCCCTGAACGTTCGCAACGTTCATCAATGTCTGCCCTTCGTTGTACGAAAGACCACGTCGCCGCCAGATCTCAAGTGCCTCAAGGTAGTCGTCCATTGCACCGTCGAGATCGCCGCGATGCTCCCGCGCTAAACCATCGATGTTCAGGGCGTCGGCAAGATTATCCACGACCCACTCGCGGGCGGGAAACTCGTGAAGCTCGGTCAACGCCATCGCCTCTCGCAAATCGGCGATCGCTGGCTCGATCTCGTTCAGTGCCTTTAGCGCGATGCCCCGGCCCACTCGCGCGTCTCGCTCGCCCTTGGCATCGCGAATCCTGACTGTGAGTTCGACAAGCTCCTGATATGTGCCAAAAGCGTCGCGAAGTTGCCCCTGCTTGTGCTGGATCTCGCCGCGTAGCCGGAGGGCCTGCGCACGAACCGGATCGGCGCCTATTGCCATAGCTGCGGTCAGAGTTTCATCAAGCAATGCGATAGCTTCGTCACGCTTCCCAATGTCTTCATTCAGCCGTGCCAGATTCCCTAGCGTCCGAGCAACATCTGTGCGATCACCGAACCGCTTGAACACATCCAAACTGTGCTCATAAAGCTCAAGAGCCAGTTCGCGTGCGCCTTGCAGCGAGTGTCCGTTCGCTAGGTTCGCCCGCGTGCGTGCAGCGCCCAGATCGTCGCCAAGGCGCTCACGGACGGATACGGCCTCGGCTAAGTATTCGACTGCGCGATCGAATCGCCACCTCGAGACTTCGAGCTCACCTAGATTATTCAACACGATTGCGCGCGCCGTTTCGTCGCCCAGAGCCCGTACGATACCCAACTCTTCTCGATACAGGCTCTCCGCTTCATCCGCGTCGCCAAGCCGAAGGCGAATCATCGCAATATTATGTAGGGCAATGCCACGAGCCTCGGCTTTGGTGCTCCTTTCTGCAAATGACAGCACGCGTTCGAAGGCGCCGAGCGCTTCATCAGTTTTGCCCTGCTTTTCGTAAACAAGGGCCAGGTTGCTTAGAGCGCCGAAATGCTGTTCTTCAGCGGTGGTCGGATCGTAGATTTCGAGTACTTCCCTAAAGAGCGAAATCGCCTCATCGAAGCGGCTCGCCTCGTTGTACAGGTTTGCCAGCGTGTTGACGACAACTCCAAAGTGGCGCGACTTCCTTTCTTCGATCGGTTGCCTCCTGTAGAGCCGCTGAACAAGGTCGAGAGCGCCGGAAGGCTCGCCCACCGCCCGAAGCAGATCGGCGAATACGAGGACGCTGCGGTCGAACCTCTCGGCAGCAGCCCATGCCGTTGCGTGGGCCGCCACTTTCTCCCTGCCAAGTCGCCGTACTTCATCGATTGCTGCGGTGTCGAGGTTCGCGACCAGAGGAACGGGTTCAGCTAGGAGCGGATGTGAAAAGTCGGCCAGCCAATTGGGCAGCTCGGAATTGACGATTTCGGCCCGACTGCCGTAAGCGGCACAGGTCGCCGAAACAGCTGCCACAGGTTGTTCATTGGTTCGCAGCAGCCACGTGAACCCCTGTGCCTGTGCGGCATCCGGCTTCAAGAAAAGATAGTTCTCGTCGGCCATCAGATCCGCCCCGGAGTATCCAAGGAACAGCCAATGAGCGTGCCGAAGCAGTTGGCGCACGCATACGGCGACTGCTGGTGCAAAGCCTCGCTTCCGCTGCGACAATGTGTCCACGAGCGTGGCCGGGTTCTCTGCCGAGCCATGAAGTTTGATGATGGGACATGGAACGACGGAGGTGCCAAGTTTGTCTAGTCGATCGGCAAGTGCCTTGAATTCCGCCGGATTCGACCAGACCTCGAACGGGACGTGCAACTCGCGAAACGCGGCTTCCAGCGCGCGATCGAAATTGGTCGTGACCACCGCAGCTACTCGATGTGCCTTCGACAGTGCCGCTATTCCAAGATGGACGTCATTAGGTATCTCGCTGTCCAGGCATTGCAGTACATTGAAATAGGAGTCGCGAAGACGGCCCACGATCACCTCGGCCTGATACTCCGGCGGGAAGCGATTGGCTTCCTGCCTCTGTGTGATCGCTTCGGCGAGTACCTGGGCCCGAAGGGGTCCGACGAGCTCCGCGACGCGATCGCGTAAAGATGCCGTGACCGCTTGATTCATCGCCCACCATGACGGCAGGCAGGTCGGTGGAATCGATGAAACACCTGCACCGACAAAGATAACGAGGCGGCCTTCGGCAGCGAACTTTTGTGCCAGCAGCTTCATTGCACGAACATCCCATTTGGGATTCGATCGTCAATTAGTATAATCCGCCGACAGGTTTTAATCGTCCGCGACTCGATTCTTCCCCTTCGGTCTCATTCCCACTCTCGAATCCTCCGTTGTCTGCAAGGACAAGCAATTGCTCCTCAGCTAAAAGTCGTCGTCCGCGCAGTTCCTCGCACTTGATGAGAAGAACGGGAAGCCTTAGCGTGGGCCAGAGCGACCCACCTTTTAGGGCCCCTTCCCAAGGCAACTTTCATGGGTGTTTTCTGGGAGGCGAGGCTCCCCTTCAGGCCGAAGCCGCCAGAGTTCGGCGAAGTTCCCAGTCAGAGTCCCACCTGCCGGAAATGCCATTGAAGGGCCTGCTTGCTTGGGCGCGCCGCAGGGTCCTTCGGGGCCCTAACCGGCCTACCCTGCAGGTCGGCGTACGACGTCGTTTTGAGGCTCTTCGCAATTACCACGGTCAGGCTGTCGGGTTCGATGGAGATCAGGCCGAGGTCGAACAATACGTGGAGATCCGCCCGGAGCAGCAGACCGTTGCGATGCTTCTCCCTTACCTCCTGTTCGGCGAGTTCAAGCGCCTCATCATGCGGTGCATATCTCCGATACCACCGCGCCTTGCCGGAACGAAGCATCTCGGTGCTGACCGTTGCCGCCGAAGGGCTCGAAGGCGTCCAGCGAGGTTTCGTAGGCGAGCCCTGGCCGAAGCAACGCCCGGCACACCGCAAAGTCCGCTGTCCAAAGGTCATCGCGCATCACTTGAATGTCCAACGGCGGCATGCGGGTCCATGAATTGAAGACATGGGCAACGTTGTGCGCACGCAACACCCTGAGGTAGTCGTCTACGAGGTAATTGTCGTTCCGGATCTCAATGGCGTACTTCCAGCCCCTCTGGAGGGATGCGAGAAACGCATCGAGGGCATTCTTGAACACGCCAACGTCCCCGAAGTTGACTTTGATCGGTAGGAAGGGCCGTCCGGGCCATGGCCCGCTAAATGAGATTGACTTTGATGTCCTTTTTGCCAGCGGTGGCCGGAGCTCCCGTTGAGGGATCGACGATGACGGTTTCGGGTGTCGGCGGAACCAGTTGAAGTTTATTGGACAGTTGAGATCCGAAGGTTTTCGTATAGACCTTCGTGAATTCAGCGCCCAGGAAAAATAGCATGGCCGAATAATATACCCAGACGAGCACGATCACGAGCGAGCCGGCCGCCCCATAAGTCGATGCGAAGCTTGCTTTCCCCAAGTAAAGTCCGATCAGCTGCTTGCCAACCGTAAATAGGAGTGACGTGACGGAGGCTCCGACGGCGACATCGCTCCATTGCAGGAGAACGTCCGGAAGCAGTTTGTAAATGGCCGCAAACAAGAACGTGGTCACGAAAAACGAGAAGAGAAAGGTGGAAACTTGTAAGACTGCTTCGGGAATTGGCAGGGAGGAGCCGAAAAAGCTGCCCATGGCGGCGATCCAGGCGTTGAGCACCAGAGAGACAAGCAGCAGGAAACCAACACCGAGGATCAGGCCGAAGGAATAGAATCGTTCCTTCGCCACCTGGAAAATGCTGCCAAAACCCGTGTCTTGCGGGTCCGGCGTGACACGCCAGATGGTGTTCAGCGCGTCGCGGAGTTCCACGACCACGCTGGACGCACCAAGGGCCAGTGTGAGAAGGCCAAGGAGCGATGCAACGGCGCCAGTGCCGGGCTGATAGGCACTCTGAATCATTCCCTGAATTGCTTTTGCTCCGTCAGGTCCTACGAGGTCTTGGATCTGCCACACGAGTTGGCCGAGTGCGGCTTCACGCCCGTAGACGACGGCGGCTACGGCGATGATCACGATGAGCAGAGGCGCCATGGAAAGGAGTGTGTAAAACGCGAGCGCAGCACCAAGCCGCGGGGCTTTGTCGTTGATCCATTCGCTGACCGTCTCCTTGAGCAATTGCGACAACTCCCAGATATGGAGGCGGGAGAATATCCGCATGTGGCGCAGGACTTCATGACTGGCGTGTGGTTTCCCTGGCTCATTCATGGCAATCGTCCGTCACCTAGTCGCAGTTGTTCTTAATGGCGCGCTTTGCAACACCAACATCGTTAGGTTTTTCATGCCTGCTTCTCCTTAAACTACACGCTGCACGCCGCGTGCCAACCCTATCGCTGCGTTGCGACGAGTCGCTTCACCGGAAGTCTCGGGCGGCAATGATCACGTTCCGCGTATTCGCGCCCAACGCGCAGAAATTCAGCTTCAACGGCAATTGAGTGTAACGTTTGGGCAGCATCAATTGTTTACCAGACTGAACGGAACTCCACAATGAACAGATTTTGTATTCTTGCTCTTCTCGCTGCGGGGCTCATCCAAGGCGCGATCATTGGACAAATCGACACTTTCGAGGATGGAACCACCCAGGGTTGGACGGCCGGTGGTGGGCCGGTTGGCGGAGTGCCCCCGAATCCACCCGCGAACATTCCTACTGGAGGTCCGGCTGGGCTGAATGACAACTACCTGCAGATCACCTCAAATGGAAGCTCCGGGGCGGGCGGTCGTCTGGTTGCTTTGAATGCCCTCGGCCAATGGGCAGGAGATTATGCGGGCCTGGGCCTCGGCGTGATCAGCATGGACTTGATCAACCTCGGCCAATCCGACCTGGAAATCCGGCTGTATTTGGAAAACCCTATACCGGGCCCTCCGACAGATGATGCTGTGACCGGCTCGTTCTTTTTGCCGGCCGGAAGTGGTTGGATGCACGCGACATTCGACGTAAGCGCGGCAGGGTTAACGGTCTTGAATGGCAGCGCGGCCAACTTACTCTCAAACGTAACCGTGCTGCGCATCATGCACAACGCCGCAGCAGGATTCCCCCCTCCGCAAATTGCCGCAGTGCTCGGAGTGGACAATATCGCTGCTGAAGTTCCAGAGCCATCGACCATGTTGCTTTCAATGTTCGGCGCGGGAATGCTCTTACTGAACCGGCATCGGCGTTGAGATTGCGGGATGGCAAAACAACCGCCATGTGCGACGCGCAAGGACCGCCTCAGTTTGGCTTAGGATGCCGCAAAGCGAGATCGCGCCATTTCCTTGCTCCCTCCGCGCTGCGCTCTCTGCCGTCGCTGCGTCGTGTTGGCGCGGCCATTCGACCTCAATGAACCACCGCTCTAAGTCCTCAACGAGGTCGCGGATGCGTTCCGGCCCTGGCTTTAGGTCGATCCATTGAACGGAGCCTAGCGCGTCGCTCTCGCTCGGCATAATGTGTTCCGCGCGAGCATCGTCCCACTCGACCATCCTGGCGCGGAAGCGCGGTGTGTCCAAATGTTCGACGGCGAGCCAGAATGTGGTTCCATCGGGTATCGTTCGCCAACATTCAGCCAATCCGCGATTCTATCGCTAAGGCGTCGCCGATCAGAGTGTTCTGACTCTGAGGTGCTTTGCAAGAGTGGACCTTCAGACGCGCAAACGCGAAGGAAGAACGTCGAGCATGGGTAATGACGAACGATGCAAGCATACGCATGCTCCAAAGTCGGTACGATGCCCATCGCGACGGAACCGACCAAGATGTGCGCCGAGACGCCACGTCATGCGGCGAGCTATCAGGTGGCCTTATTTTTCATAGCGTCCGCTACGCTGCTCCAGAAACATCGTGCGCACGTTCGGCATTGAACGGGCTGCTCGTCACACGACCGCAGTTCCCTCGGTTCCCAAGGTTCGTATACACAGGTGGCTGGCGGCCTCAATCTTAAGCCAGGTGGCACCGCTAGTTTCTTTCAATGCCTGACCAGAGCAGCGCCGACCACATTGTCGGGTCGGCGGCCCCATGAATATGATACTTTCGTTTTCTTTACATTTCATGGGGAAAATGCAGAAGATAGGTTGCGCGATGAAACACGCAATGCAAAAGAATCGCCGAGGACAAGGGCGCGTTGCGCTCAACTGCCGAGTTGAACTGAGCTGGGAGAACGCTGCGGGCACATCGATTGTGACTGTTGCGGTCTGCAAGGACATCTCCGAGAGCGGAATGCGGGTCACTGGCAGAGATGCACCGCCACTTCGTTCGTATGTACAAGTCAGGGCTCCGCACATCGGCGTAAGTGGCTCGGCATCAGTGAGATATGTTGTCCCCGTCGCGGCCGGATACGATATCGGATTGGAATTCTCCGGTGGCTTCAAATGGAAAGCACCGGAATCGGTCAAATAGGGAGCCTAATCCAGACGATTGTTGACGTGTCCTCGTCAAGCGCCGATGCGGCACCATAGACTCCCGATCACTTCGACGGTTTCGCCGCGTAAGACAACGGCTCTGCTGGGCTCCGGCGGATTGGTTTCCAGCCGGTTGTTCACATAGATGTAGGCAGTCTCGCCGCGTTTACGGCTCTTCTCGATGACCGCGTGCAGGCCATTCTGCGCCTCGGGATACTCCACCTGGATGCGGTCGAACTGCTCAGCTCCTGCGCCTGCGTCGGCAAGCTCGGCGGGGAGGACGGCCCTGCACCGCGTGCCATAACACCTCCCTGAAACGACACGATGCTAAACCTTGGTCCTCTTTTCGACGATGGAAAAGGATGCTGGCACCGGACGACCCAAGCCTTTCCCCGGATGAAACAGAGGTTTCCCCGAATCGCGCCAGGGACCTTTTTGAACTCCTTAAGCATGTTGGGACCGCCGAGCATGAGGAAATTGAACCCGTAAGAGAAGATACGCGTTTCTAAGATCTATTCCTACCCAGTCCTGGTGACGGTTCCAGTGCCGAGTCGAATAGGCCGCGGTGCAGGAAGGCTTGCTACAGGTGAGGTAGCGATCCTCCGTATAGATGTTGCCCAACTAGCCGGGATACTGCCAGGAACTGAGGCCACATTGACGCCGCTGGCAGCGAGTTCGAGTAGGGGAGCGCGAAGAGCCATTCGGCGATTCCAGCGCTCCCTCAGTTTCATTGGCCGATGGATTCGATCTCTTCCGGTTCCGGGTGGAGGCGGGTATATTCCTCGGTGAGGTGCGCTAACGTCGTCACTTCAGCGTCCGATGGGCGTGGATCGATCCAGTTGAAATCCCAAAGCGCGCCGCCATGGTCCAGATCGACTTCCGAACTATCAGCGCCCTCGTCCATGATCATTGCCCGGAAGCGAGGCTCGTCGAGATGCTCAATGTAGAGCTGCCGGACGGAACTGTTGCTCGTGAAGCGCCACCTGTCTGCCATCGGAATCACCCTAACGTTCATCCTGTTGGAATGTGCTCGGACTGACGCCTAGTCGCCTAAAGCGGTGGCGACACCCTCCGCACCGAAACGCCTTCAACTGAAACAGCTTCTCCAGGATTCGATCCCACCAGGTTGGCGCAGAATGGCGAACGTGAGCTGATAGGCAAACTGGGCAGCGTTTTGTCGTCACAATTGATGACAAAGCTAGGAAGGCTGAAGCCCAGGAAGCTTCAGCCTTCTAGCCTGTCTCCTCCATCGCGGGACGGGCCTGCATCTCTGCCAGTGCGATTGATACTTGCCCGGCGAATCGCCGATTTGAGACGGCGAACTCTGACTTGATGATTTCCACCCAGGAGAAATCGTTACAACGAAAAAAAGGGCTCGTCAGAAGAAATCGTGGGTGGCCTCCGGTTCGGGCAGCTTGCCAAGTGAGTGATAGAGGGCGAGTTCGAGGACGGGATAGGTGCGGAAGCCGTA
>JBDTVQ010000257.1:0-10001 GCA_040007195.1 Acidobacteriota bacterium
GCCCTCGGCTACAACCGCTTCGGCAACAACAATGAGAGCGTCTTCGTCGACCAGGATTGGCCGGCCAAGATCGGCATGCAAAACGTCCCTGGCACCCACTTCCCAGTCTTGAACTTCAGCGGCCAGCCTTTCCAGGGCGGCGGCATCGGCGCGGGCGGACGCCTCGGCTCCGGCAATCGCGGCGGCTCCTACAACGGCTCCACCATCGGCCAGGCCGACTTCACTCACATCCGCGGCACGCACAACTTCAAGTTCGGTTTCGAAAATCGCCGCTACTACTACAACACCCGCGGTAAGTCGGGTTCCGGCGACTTCAACTTCTCGCCCAACCAAACCGCCCTGCCCGGCTTCATCAACCAGACCGGCCACAGTTTCGCCAGCTTCCTGCTCGGCGACTATGCCAGCACCAGCCGCGGCATTACCGGAGCCAACTTCGGCAATCGCTGGCGTACCGCCGGCTTCTACTTCCAGGACGATTGGAAAGCCACCCGTAAGCTCACGCTCAACCTCGGCGTCCGCTGGGAAGTCATCGGCGGCCTCACCGAAGTCGCGCAGCGCATGTCCGGTCTCAGCCTCACCACGGCCAATCCCGCCGCCGGCGGCAACCCAGGCGCGCTCGTCTTCCTAGAAGACATCGGCCGCAACAGCTTCCAGAACACCTACTGGAAACAGATCTCGCCCAAGTTCGGCTTCGCCTACGCCGTCAACGAAAAGATGGTCCTGCGCGGTGGCTACGGCATCAACAACACGCCCGCCATCTCCAACGGCTTCGGTTTCGGCGGCACGCTCGGCTTCAATGGCAATATCAGCGTCACCAGCGCCAACACGCCCATCCGCTTCGCCGAAGACAGCCTCGGCAACATTAGCGGACGTTACCCCGACTTCACCGGCGTGCTCCCCAACAAGAGCCCGACCCAGGCCAACGGCCAGGGAATCGACTACTATGCTAACGACGGCAACAACATGCCCTACGTGCAGAACTGGAATTTCGGCATCCAATACCAGTTGCCGGCGTCCACGGTTCTCGAAGTGAACTACATCGGCAACAAGGGCACGAACCTCATCGCCAAGGGCTTCAATCAGCCGAACAACCTGCCGTTCACCGTTACCCAGCAGTACGGCGATCTGTTGCCCCGCCCCTGGAATTCCTCCAGCCCCATCCCGGCGCCTTACGCCGGATTCAGCGGAACCAACCTCCAGGCGCTCCGCCCCTTCCCGCAGTTCACCGGAATTAACGACATCTTCCCCAACCTCGGCACATCCAGCTACAACTCGCTGCAGGTTCAGGCCACGCGCCATTTCAACAAGGGCTTGGCCATTCTCGGCGCCTACACGTGGTCGAAGGCCATCGGCTACACCGATAACGCCATCGATTCCGAAAACGTTGCCGATGTCTTCAATCGCAGCCTGGACCGCTCCATCACCAACTACCACGTCCCGCATGTAGCCAAGTTGAGCTGGGTGTACGAACTCCCCATCGGCCCCAACAAGATTCTCAACATCGGTGGCACTGCCGGTAAGATCCTCGGCGGCTGGCAGGTCAGCGGCATCCACACCTTCCGCTCCGGTAACCCCGTGGCGATCTCCACGGGCGGAATTAACCTGCCCACCGGCAACGCGGCGCGTCCTGATCTCGTCGATGGCCAGAACATCGTCGCCAACGCCGACGCGGGCATCGTCTTCCGTGGCGCCGCGGGCGCAACGGCCTACCTCAATCGCGCCGCCTTCACCAATCCCCCGGTTTACGCTGGTGGACAAAACGTCGTGCAGCACCTCGGCACCGTCGGCCCCTACCTGCCGAACATCCGTGATCGCCACTGGGTCTCCGAAGACATGAACCTCTCCAAGACGTTCAACTTCGACGAGCACCGCAACCTCGAGCTGCGCGGCACGTTCCTCAACCCCTTTAACCGCCACGGCATCGGCGGCTTGCAAACCAACATCACCAGCCCCCTCTTCGGCCAGTACACCGGTCAGCAGATGGGCGCCCGCAACATCGAGATCGCGCTTCGGTTAGCATTCTAATGTGATCCTGCTCGCAGTCGCACTGCAACTGGCAACTGTCAATTGCGAGCAGGCTCTAACGAACGCACGATCGGCCTCCGAACGAAGGGCCTTCTCAGACGCCGCCAAGGCATTTGAGGGGGCCCTTTCCCTTTGTCCCAACCGCGCCACTGTTCTCGTTCCGCTGGCCCAAACCCGCATCGTCCTGGGCGACGAAGCCGCCGCCGAAGCCCACCTGCGCGAAGCCCTCGCGATCGCCCCGCGCGACTCCGCCGCGCTCTACTCGCTCGGCCGCCTCTACTACTCGCAAGGGCGCTACCCCGAAGCCGTTACGCACCTCTTGCGCCTCACCGAACTCGAGCCCGCCAACTACCGCGCCCACGACCACCTCGCCCTCTGCTACGACATGCTGCAGAATGACCCCCTCGCCCTGAAGCATTTCTTCCGCGCCCTCGATCTCGTCAAAGACGCTCACCGCGACTACGACTGGGCCTTTGCGAATACCGCCGACTTCTTCCTCAAGCGCGACCAGTTCGACAAAGCCTTCCAACTCGCCGCCGAAGCCGCCGCCCGCAATCCGCAGTCGGCCCGCAACGCCTACCTCACCGGCACGGCACTGGTGAAGCTCCACCGCGACGAGCAGGCGCTCCGCTGGCTCACCCGCGCCGTCGAACTCGATCCCGCCCACGCCGAAGCCCGTTTCCAGCTCGGCCACGGCCTGCGCCGCCTCGGCCGCGAAGAGGAAGCCCGCGCCCAACTCGACACTTTTCGACAGCTCAAAGCGGCTCGCGAAGTGTCAAAATCCGGTCCGCCTTCACCCCCGTAACCGTCTGCTTCCGCCCGCTAGGCCATTGCACCTCAACGGCTTCCACGTCTTCCCCAGCCGCGCCCAACCCAAAATGCGCCCGCACATCGTTGGACGACAGGTAGCTGCCACCTGTCGAAACTGTCCGCCACTGATCCCGCCCGCCGGATCGCACCCGCACCCTCGCCCCGATCCCGTCGCGGTTGCTCGCCGAGCCCACCAGCTTCACCATCAGCCAGTGGTTCCCAACCGTCCGGTTCCGAAACCACACCGCGTGCTCGCCCTGCGCCAGCACCACGACGTCGACGAGCCCGTCGTTGTCCAAATCCCCAAACGCCGCCCCGCGCGCCGCCCGTGGTTGCAGCCAGGCTGCCCCTGCCTCGCCGCTGGCGTTGACAAATTTGCCGCCGGCATTCCGCCACAACGCCATCGACTCCCGATACTTCACCGCCGGCTGCGTCCGCTCGATGTTGTCCATCACATGCCCCTGGGCTGTCACCAGATCCACCCGCCCGTCGTTGTCCATGTCGGCAAGCTTCATTCCCCAGCCCGAATGATTCCGCGACAACGTCGCCAACCCCGTTTCGGCCGACGCGTACTCGAACGCCGCCGGGCCGCCGCCTTTTCCCCCCGTCCACCGGAACAAAGCGTAACGCTGCTGCGCGAGCGCATTCACCACCAGTTCATCCCGCCCGTCGCCATCGACATCGCCCCAATCGATCCCCATCCCGCTGAACACCCGGCCATTGTCGTCGTAGGCGATGTTCGAATCGAAGCCAACCTCGGTGAACTTCACCCCGCCCAACCCAGAGCCGCCCCCCACGTTCCGGAACAACTGCTGCGGCGCGGCATCATTCGCCACCGCGATGTCGATCCGCCCGTCCTGATCGAAGTCCGCAATCGCCACGCCCAACCCGCGTCCCGGCGCCGTGCCAAACCCCGACTCCTTGCTCACATCGGCAAACTTCCCGCCACCCAAATTGCGGAACAGCAAATGCGTCTCCGCCGGAAACTGCTCCGGATTGCAGTAGCTCCGCAGCTCGGCCTGCTTCGGCCCGCACCAGATGTCCGGCTCGTAGTCCCACTTCGCATACCGCGCCACCGCCAGGTCGAGCTTGCCGTCCCCATCGACGTCCACCCACGCCGCCCCTGTCGACCACCCACCGCCCCGCACGCCCGCCGCTTCGCCGATCTCCTCAAAAGTCCCATCGCCGCGATTGCGAAACAGCTCATTCCCGCCAAATCCCGTCACATATAGATCCACATGGCCGTCGTTATCGAAATCCGCCGCCGCCGCGCCCATGCCATACCACGCGCCCTTCACACCGGCTCGCTCCGTCACGTCTTCGAACTTCCCGCCGCCCAAATTCCGGTACAGCCGGTTCCAATACTTCGCCGCGCTCTTGTCCGCCCGCGCAACCTTCGGCATCGGATCCCGCACCGCCGCCCCATTCACGAAATATACATCGAGCAACCCGTCGCCGTCGTAATCCAACAGCGCCACGCCCCCCGCCACCGACTCCGGCAAATACTTTCGCGACACCTTCGACGCATCATGGACGAACGCAAACTCGACGGCCTCAAATGGCTGTATGCGGGCAGCATCCTCGATCAGAACCCGCGTGGCCTGAATCGTCCCATCGTCCAACCGCAATCCCACCACCCGCATGAACTGCCCCAGGGGTAACTTCTCCGCGCTCACCGGCCGCCCGCTTGTGAATGCTGTCTTCTCGGTCAACCGCATCCGTCCCGGCTTACTCGACTGATCGTTCTGCCCCACCCGAACTTCCGCTTCAGTCCCGTTCCATTTCACAATCGCGATGTCCAGGCTAACGATGTTCACCCACATCTCGCTCGCCACGATACGATCCGGAACCTCGCGTACGCCGCGCCCCGTAACCTCGTCGCCCACGTGAATGACGCTCACCGCCATCCCGTCCTCGCCCTTCCAGACATTCGTCTTCGGTCCAATCTGAATCCGCTCCACCCCCGGCCCCGTCTTCAACTCCACCCAATCCCCGCCCACCGCCGCAACAATTCCCGAGAATGACGAGACCCCCGCTCGCTCCTGAGCGCTCAGTGCCGCCCACAAAAACGCCGCCAATACCGAAATGGCAACCCCGTACTTCATCCCCTACGATTCTCGTTCAATATTTGCCGCCGCGGAGTCCCCAGTGCCTCGCCCAACTACAATTTCATCTCCTCTCCTCCCAGTAACTTCCACCGCACGCCGCGACGACATCTCCCGCCTAGCTGTCAAAATGAACTCGTGAGCAAGCACCGAAATGCGGCCAACCAAATGGTCGGCTTCCCCGTTTGCAACGTTGTGGGCGCCTGCACCGGCGAACAAACAGCATTTTTTACGAAACAAACCCACCTGTTCCCCATCGCTTCCCCGCTCGAGTCACCGCCCTCAATTCCTCAATCACAACACTTCCGCCGCCCGCTCTTTTTGAGTTACTCTGAATAGGACCTCCCGCAAAGAAAGGGCGAAGCATGCAGCCGTCTCTCGACTTTTCCCTCCTACCCAACCCGCGCCCCGCGCAGGATGTCGAAACCGCCGTCGCCCGCTTCCGCGAAGCGATGGAGAAGCCCTCTTCGCCGATCCGGTTCATCCGCCACCAGCCCGCCCGCGAAGCGGAATTTGCCCCACTGCCCGACGCCACCGCGCCAGCCCTGCGCGACGCTCTCGCCAAACGCGGCATCGAACAGCTCTACTCGCATCAGGCCGAAGCCTTCTCGCGAATTGAGGCCGGCGAGAACGTCGTCGTCGTCACGCCCACCGCCAGCGGCAAGACGCTCTGCTACAACCTGCCCATCCTCAACCGCATCACGGCCGACCCCGAAGCCCGCGCGCTCTACCTCTTCCCAACGAAAGCCCTCGCCGAAGACCAGCTTGCCGAATTCCACGGGATCGTCGAATCCATGGGCTCGTCGATCAAGGCCTTCACATACGACGGCGACACGCCGCAGGACGCGCGCCGGGCGATCCGTGAACGCGCCAACGTCGTGCTCTCCAATCCCGACATGCTCCACGCGGGCATTCTGCCCCACCACACAAAGTGGGCAAAATGTTTTGAGAGCCTCGCCTACATCGTCATCGACGAGCTTCATTACTACCGCGGCGTCTACGGCTCGCACATGGCCAACGTCCTGCGCCGCCTGCGCCGCATCTGCGAATTCTACGGCTCGCGACCTCAGTTCATCTGCTCCTCGGCCACCATCGCCAATCCGCGTGAACTCGCCGAGGCGCTCACCGGCGAACAGTTCTCGCTGATCGATAAGAACGGCTCGCCGTCGGGCGAAAAGTACTTCGTCTTCTACAACCCCCCCATCGTCAACCGCCAACTCGGCATACGCCGCGGCTATCTCAACGAAACGCGGCGCATTGCCACGGAGTTGATGGAGCGCGGCCAGCAGACTCTCGTCTTCGCGAACAACCGCCTCGCCACCGAGGTCCTCGTCACCTATCTGAAGGATGCCGCCGCCAAGCTTCCCATGGGCGCCGAATGCGTGCGCGGCTATCGTGGCGGCTACCTCCCCAAGGAACGGCGCGAAATCGAACGCCGCCTCCGCTCGGGCGACATCCGCGCCGTCGTCTCCACCAACGCGCTGGAACTCGGCATCGACATCGGCTCGCTCGATTGCGTCGTCATGGCCGGCTATCCCGGAACCATCGCCTCCACCTGGCAGCGCTCCGGCCGCGCCGGACGCCGCGCCACTACGTCGCTCGCCATCCTCGTGGCATCTTCGGCGCCGCTCGATCAGTACATCATCGAGAACCCCGACTACTTCTTCAACCGCCCGCCCGAACACGCGCAGATCAACCCCGACAACCTCGAGATTCTCCTCAGCCATCTCAAGTGCGCCACCTTCGAACTGCCGATTGCCGATAGCGAAAAGTTCGGCCCGCATGACACCACGACGCTCATGCCCTTCCTCGCCGACCTGGGCCTCGTGCATCAATCCGCCAACGCCTGGCATTGGACCTCGGATACCTACCCCGCCGACGCCATCAGCCTGCGCGCCGTCACCAGCGACAACTTCATCGTCATCGACGAAACCGGCGTGCCGCGCGTCATCGCCGAGGTCGCCTTCACGGCCGCTTTGGGTGAGCTGCATCCCAGGGCCATCTATCTGCATGAGGCTGTGCAATACCAGGTGGAGCGCCTCGACTACGAGAACCGCAAAGCCTATGTGCGCCGCGTCGAGTGCGACTACTTCACCGACGCAATCGACTATACGCAGGTAAAGGAACTCTCGCGCTTTGCCGAAGACGACGCCACCAAACCGGGCACGCCGCGCGCCTGCTTCGGCGAGGTCCGCGTGAACCAACAGATCGTCGGCTTCAAAAAACTGAAGTTCTACACGATGGAAAACATCGGAGCGGGTAATCTGAATCTTCCCGAACAGGAGATGCACACCACTGCCTTCTGGCTGCACTTCCACGCAGGGTTCCTGGCGCGCTTCCCCGAGTTCTCTCCTACCGAAATTCAAGCCGGGCTCGTCGGCCTCGGCAACGCTTTCCGCGCCGTGGCCTCGCTGCTGCTCATGTCCGACCCGCGCGACTTCGGCATCGCCATCACAGAAGGCATCGAAGTCGCCGCCGCGGGAAACAAACAATTCGAACCCAATCTGTTTTTGTACGAAACCTATCCCGGCGGCGTCGGTCTCAGCCAGCCGCTCCATCGCCTGCGCGCACGCCTCTTTGAGATGTCTGCCGCTATGATCGCCAACTGCCCTTGCGAGACCGGATGCCCCAGCTGCGTCGGGCCCATCGGCGAGGTAGGCGAACGCGGCAAAGAGGTTACGCTAAGGGTGTGCGCCGAATTGTCCTGTTCGCATTCGCAGCCGCAACAGCCTCCGCCCAGTTCGCCGACTTTGCCGTAACCGACGACGGCCGTCTCTTCTTCACCACACCTCTCAGCACCGGCGCCGAAGACATGCGCACCAAGGTCTACCGCGTCGACTCCTCCGGCGTCTCTCTCTATGCCACAGGTGGGGAACCTGCCTTATACGGCCCCAATGCCATCGGCCCCAACGCTGTCGCCCCCTTCACCAGCGGCGACGGCTCCATCACCGGCTACGGACGCAATTCCCCCGACTGCAATCCCCGCTGTAGCGCCTTCGCCCTCCCCCGGACCTTCTTCACCATTGATGGACTCGACGGCTTCGCCAACGTGCCCTACAACACGCTGCAAATTTCGCGAAACGCCCGCTTCCTCCTCGGCTCCACATCCGATTACCAGCTTCGCCGCATCGAACTCCCGTCGGGCAACACCTATGTCTTCCCGCCCAACCTCGTTCCTATCGGCCGCTTTGGAATCTCCAACAGCGGAGCCGCGCTGATGCGCGACGCTCGCGACGACTCTCCCCTTCTCTACGCTCCCTACGGGGAACAACCCCGCGTCATACCGGGAACAGACGCCGTCCGCACCGGCTTCCTCAGCCCCAACGGCGACCGCATCGTCTACTTGCGTTCCAATGGTCTGGGCTTCGATCTGATCCTCACCGATCCGCAAGGCTCGGCTCACCGCGTGCTCGCCACCGCGCCCGCCGAATCCCTCTTTCAACCCTCCTTCGCCAACGACGGCACGCTCCTTTTCCTCGACGCCTCCGGCCAGCCCATGGTCCTCGCCGCCGCCGCCGCCGAACCCCGCCTGCTCCTTACTCTCGACGGCGGAGCCAAGGCAGCCATCCTCAGCGGCAACGGCCAAATCGCCTGGTTCACCACCGCCAATGGCCGCCTCATCCGTGTCCGCACTACAGACCTCGGCATCGACGAGTTCATTCCCGAAACACTCGACCTGGACGCCGGCCGCCCCTACACCGCCGCGCCCGGTTCCGTCATCCGCCTCTTCGGCAGCGGTCTCCCCGAGCGCACACGCTTCACTCTCGACGGCACCCCACTCCCTCTGTCCGAGCCCACCGGACAGCGTGCAGCCGTTCAGGTTCCGTGGGAGTTTCCCGCTACCCCGGGCGAGCGAACCCTCCTCATCGAAAATCCCGGCAGTCCCTTTCACCTCGCCGCGCGGTTCCTTCCTGTCCTTGAACCCACCGTCACTTTCGAGCGCGGCAACACGCGCTTCGATACCGTCCTCCAAGCCGCCCACCAGGACTTCCGCAGCGTCGTCAGCGCCTCCGACCTCGCGCGTCCCGGCGAAACCATCCACGTCTTTGCACGGAACCTCGGCCCGGTCGATCAACCGGTCGCCACCGGCCAGCGCTCGCCCGCCTCGCCTCCGGCACGCATCGTGACGCCCCTCACCTGCACCCTCCAGGCCACCGGTGTGGGCAATCCCTCCACTCGCATCGATCCGCTCGTCATCCCCTTCGCCGGCCTGTCTGGCGGCTCGGTCGGCATCTACCAGATCGACGTCACCATTCCCGCCGATTGGAGCTCCACCGAAGCCCTCCTCCGCTGCGGCTTCGATTTCCGCGCCGACATCGACCGCATCTTCATCGCTGCGCTACGATAGGCCCATGCAGCGATTGGTCATTTTGACTCTCGCCGCGTCCACCCTTTTTCTACCCGCGCTTCAAGCGCAATATACCGGCTTCGCCGTCACCGACGACGGCCGGCTCTTTTTCTCCTCGCAACTGTCCACCAGCGGCGCGGATTCGAGCATCAAGGTCTACCGTGTCTCGAGCGATGGCGTCTCTTTGTTTGCCTCGGGAGGAGGCGTCGACCTCTTCGGGCCACACGCCATTTCTCCGCTCACGAGCGGCGACGGTTCCATCACCGGTTACGGGATCAACAGTCCGTGCCGCACCGGCAGTTGTGGCTTCTTCGCTCTGCCGCACACAACTTTTCGCCTTCAGGGCGCCGCCATTGAGGCGATCTCATTCGATTCGCTATCCATCTCCCGCAACGGCCGCTTCCTGCTCGGCACCACTTTTGATGTGAAGGTGCGCCTGATCGAACTTCCGTCTCAGGCGACCCGCGAGTTCCCCCAGTTTCTCCGAACTGCGGGCCCGCAGCCGGTCGACAACTCCGGCGATGCACTGTTGCTCGATGCGCGCGAAACCAACGAACCACTTCTCTTCGTTCCTTCCGGGCAGGACCCGCGCCCAGTTCCCGGCGCAGGGTTAGCGCTATCCGGCGTGCTCAGTCCCAACGGCGATCGCATCGCGTACGAGCGCCAGACCACGGCGGGCTACGAACTGGTGCTCACCGGCCCGCAAGGCGCCA
>JBDTVQ010000258.1:0-9970 GCA_040007195.1 Acidobacteriota bacterium
CGCGCTCATTCATGCGATTCGTTCCGGTGAGCTCGAAGAAATCGCCATCCCGGAAAACGCCGCTGATATCCTCGCACAACAAATCGTCGCCGAAACCGCTGCCGCCGACTGGCGCGAAGACGACCTTTTCGCGCTCGCGCAATCCGCCTACCCCTATCGTCATCTGGAACGCGCCACCTTTGACTCCATCGTCACGATGCTGTCCGAAGGCACCGCAACCTCACGAGGACGTAGTGGCGCCCACCTCCATCTTGACCAAGTCAACGGCCGTATCCGCGGCCGTCGCGGCGCGCGGCTTGCCGCCATCACCTCCGGCGGGGCCATCCCGGAAAACGCCGCCTATACCGTCCTCGCCGAACCCGAGGGAAAGACGATCGGCACCATCGACGAAGACTTCGCCGTCGAAAGCCTCACCGGCGATGTCTTCCTCCTCGGAACGCAATCCTGGCGCATCCGCCATGTCACCCAGGGCCGAGTTTACGTCGAAGACGCCCACGGCGCCGCACCCTCCATCCCTTTTTGGCTTGGCGAAGCTCCCGGCCGCAGCGCCCATCTCTCGGACTCCGTCTCGCGCTTGCGCGGCAAGCTCCTCGAAAACCCATCGCCCACATGGCTTCTCGAAGAGTGCGGCCTCGACGAAGCCGGCGCCAAGCAAGCGATCGCCTACGTGCGCGCGGGCTCGGCCGCTCTGGGCGCAATGCCGTCCTCCACCACCGTCATCGCAGAGCGTTTCTTCGACGAAGCAGGCGGCATGCAGCTCATCCTCCACGCCCCGTTTGGTTCGCGCATCAACCGCGCCTGGGGACTCGCCCTCCGCAAACGCTTCTGCCGCACGTTCAACTTCGAACTGCAGGCTGCCGCAACCGACAACGGCATCGTCATCTCACTCAGCGACCGCCACGCTTTTCCCCTCGAACTCGTCTTCGAATTCCTCAAAACCACCACCGTCCGCGACGTCCTCACCCAGGCCCTCTTCGATGCCCCCATGTTCGGCACCCGCTGGCGCTGGAATGCCACGCGCTCGCTCGCCATCCTCCGCTTTCGAGGCGGCGTCAAGGTCCCCGCGCCAATTCAGAGAATGAGATCCGATGATCTCTTAGCTGCCGTCTTCCCCGATCAGGTCGCCTGCGCCGAAAATCTCGCCGGGCCTATCCGTATACCCGACCACCCGCTTGTCAACGAAACCATCGCCAACTGCCTCACCGAAGCCATGGACCTCGACGGTCTCCAACGTGTCCTTGGCGGCATTGAGTCCGGTGCCATCCGTACCCTCGCCCTCGACACGCCGGAGCCCTCCGTCTTCAGTCACGAAATCCTCAACGCGAACCCCTACGCCTACCTCGATGACGCTCCGCTGGAAGAACGCCGCGCTCGCGCAGTCAACCTCCGCCGCACCCTCCCGGCCGACTCGCCCGACGGCACCGGCATCCTCGATCCCGCCGCCATCGCCCTTATCGCTGCCGAAGTTTGGCCCGACGTCCGCAATGCCGACGAGCTTCATGACGCCCTCCTCACCTTGATCGTCTTGCCGCCCGTCGCCGAATGGCAGCGCCATTTCGACGAACTCCAATCCACCGGCCGGGCATCCCTCGTAGTCCGTCGAGGCAAGCCGTTCTGGTCGCCCACGGAAAAGCGTACCCTCGCCGAAGACGCCGTCGCAGTCCTCCGGGGCTGGATGGAGTCTTCCGCTCCCGCCACCGTTTCCGACCTCGCCGAACGCCTCGCCTTCAACCCCCAAGACATCGAAATCGCCCTCGCGCAACTGGAAGCAGAAGGCCAGGTCCTTCGTGGCCACTTCACGCAGCCCGGTGCCGGCGCCGAAATCGAGTGGTGCAACCGCCGAGTACTCGCCCGCATCCACCGCACGACCCTCGGCGCTCTGCGACGCGAAATCGAACCCGTCAACGCCCTCCACTTTCACAACTTCCTTGCCCGCTGGCAGCACTCCTCGCCCGGTGCACAACTTCACGGGTCCGACGGTGTCCTCGAAATCGTCCGCCAGTTGCAGGGTTATGAAATCCCCGCCGCCGCATGGGAATCGCAAATCCTTCCCAGCCGCATCGCCAAGTACGAAGCCAAACTCCTCGACGAGCTCTGCCTTTCGGGCGAAGTGATGTGGGCCCGCGTATCCACACATCCCGCGCTCGAAGATGGCGAAGGCAAACGCATCCGCCCCACGCGCATCGCTCCCATCGCGCTCCTGCTTCGCGACGATGCTCCATGGCTCATCACCGCGCAGGAAGTCGATGCCGCCTCCGAGTCCCTCTCCCACGCCGCCCGCGACGTCCTCGCCGCCCTCGAACGCGAACGCGCCCTGTTCTTCAACGACCTCGCCCGCGCCGCCAATCGCCTGCCCAGCGAAACCGAAGATGCCCTCTGGGAACTCGTCGCCGCCGGGCTCGTCACCGCCGATGGTTTCGAAAACGTCCGCGCGCTCATCGATCCTAAACGCCGCCGCGGCGAAGGACGAGGCCGCCAATCCCGCCCGCGCCACTCGGCAGGCCGCTGGGCCCTCGTCTCACGCAACACGCCTACCGATCAACGCGTCGAAAAGTGGGTCGAACAATTGCTCGCACGATGGGGCGTTCTTCTCCGCGACCTCTTGGCCCGCGAAGCGGGCGCTCCCCCCTGGCGCGATCTCCTGCAGGTCCTCCGCCGCATGGAAGCCCGAGGCCAGATTCGCGGCGGCCGCTTCGTCTCCGGCTTCACCGGCGAACAATTCGCCCGCCCCGAAGCCCTCGACCTCCTCCGCGCCATCCGCCGCTCCGGCGATGCGCACGATGCCACCGAAGTCCCCAGCGCCGATCCGCTCAATCTCACCGGCATCATCCTGCCCGGCCCTCGCGTGAGCACGCTCGCCACGCCCATCCCCGCGGTCTCCCGGCCTCCGGCCCACCCGCCGCGCTACCGCTGGCAACAACGCGCGTAGAATGTCTCGATGTATCTGGCCACCCTGATTCGCTGCTGGCAGCTTACCGCCGAATTTCACAGCTTCAATCCCGGTGCCACGGAAGCCGAAATCGTTTCCGTCGAACAGGAACTCGGACTCGACTTGCCGGAGACGCTAAGAGAACTCTATCGGTTCAGCGACGGACTCGACCTCTTCGGCGGCCAACTGGATGTATATCCGCTCCGAACCGAACCTAACAACCTTTCACTCTCTCGGGTCACACCTTGGCTGCGTGAATGTCACTGGCCCATTCCAGAAACCGTGCTGGTTTGAGGAGCCAATGGTTCCGGTGAGCCTTACGGACTTTGGACTGGTCCCCACTCCCCGCGGTTTCCCGAGCCCATCATCCTGGTGGGTGAGATTTTCAGGCCCGCCTGCATGGCCGTGACGGCGTCGGCGATTCTGCCATTCTTGATTTTCGAAACCGTCACTTCATCGCATTTGAATGGCCTCGGCGAGATCATGCAGGATGTATTGGGCCTCCCCAAATCGATCCTCGATCACGGCACCGAAGACGATGAGTTTTACGAAGCACTCCTCCCTTGGGTCGACCCAAATGTGGTCGACATCCTGGGCAGTCCCTACGAAAACCCGCTCGACGAGGATGGACTGCGTAAGCTCCTGAACTGAGTCGCCCTACTCCGCCGCCGCACGCTTCGCCGACTCTGGCCTGACCTTGCGCGGTCTGCCCCCCACCGCCTTTGCCGCAAACGTCAGCGGCGTAGCCGTGAAGTCTAACTGCATCTGCCGCTGCTGCAAAAACGCCTTCGACGAGGAGCGCGAGGCAGACCGCAAATAGACCGCGATGTCGCCTGCAAACCGCCGTGCCATCTCCTCGGCAACGGCCTTCTCTTGCTCCGGTTCGCGGATCGATGGTCCCCCCGCGTCTTGAAACCAACTCCGCGTCGCTTCGTTCAGTTCCCGCTCCAAACGGGCGGATGCGGAAGTCCATTGGCCTGCCGCCAAAAATGCCTTCCTGTTCCCGATGCGCAACAGTACGCTCATATTGCCCCACCATCATAACGGTTGCGGTGTTTGCGCAGTCCGTTTCCACGTGAGTGGCGTTTGTCTATTCCCGATGGCCGAGTTCCGGATGATCTGCTACGATTTTCGCCGCGACGCAACGGGAACCAATCAGGTTCAAATGGTTGCGGTCTCTGTACAGAATCCGGAGATTTCGTGCCATCGAACAGGATTCGGAATCGCAAAGGTGATTCGATTCGTTCAATAACGTCACGTTTGCATGGGAGCGTTCCACCGCCTGCAGGTTCCGATCGTAAACGCTATATTCGTCGGCTAAGAGAACAAACCATCCGAGTGCATATATCGAAACCAGCATGAGGGTGACCGCAGGGAAAATACGTTTCACGCGGCGGGAACATAACTCTTCAAAACTGACCTGTCAAAACTGAACGCGCCCCATTCCAAGCTGCCGAGTTGAATTGTCGAGATAAAAACACCGGACACGACAAAGAAAATACCGGCGCCGATGAATCCGCCGCGAATCTTCGCCGGAAACGCGTGGAACGCGACCACGTCGATCACCGCAATCGCACGCAGCCCGTCAATATCCGGCCGCTACCGCGGAGATAGTGAACGTTCGGGGGCTTCGAACCGTCTCCCGCGGCGTCAGGTTAGCTCAAAGCCGTCTTTGCGCCTCTCGTACAGCCTACGTTGGGCCACGGCCGGTTCGCACCGCATACAATCTCTATTGATGCCCTCCGCTCTCCCCCTCCAGAATCAGGTCGCCCTCGTCACCGGCGCCTCCCGCGGCCTCGGCGCCGCCATTGCCGAAAAGCTCGCCGCTCAGGGCGCAAAGGTGGCCATCAATCACTTCCGCTCCGCCGAAAAAGCTACCGCTCTCCGCGACCGTATTCGCGCCTCCGGCGCCACAGCCGAATGCTTCCGCGCCGATGTCCGCGACGAAGCCGAAGTGGCGAAGATGGTCGCCGCCATCCGCGCCGCACTCGGCCCCATCGATATCCTCGTCGTCAACGCTACCGGCCCGCAGCCCTTTCTCACGATCGAAAAACAGACCTGGCAGTCTTATCTAGACCAACTCGAATTTTTCGTCAAATCGCCGCTCCTGCTCGCCCACCAGGTGCTGCCCGGAATGAAGGCGAAGCGCTCCGGTCGCATCATTCAAATCGGCAGTGAGGTCTTCGCCGTCGGCCATCCCGAGTTCGCCAACTATGTCGCCGCCAAAGGCGCGCAATACGGCCAGACTCGCTCCTGGGCCAAGGAACTTGCTCCCTACGGCATCACGGTCAACATGGTCGCGCCCGGCTGGATACCCACTGAGCGCCACGCTGGCACCGCTCAGGCCGATCTCGACTTTTATTCGGCCAAGGTCCCCATGAAACGCCAGGGCGTGCCCGCCGATGTCGCCGAGGCCGTCGCCTACCTCGCCAGCCCCGGTGCAAACTTCGTCACCGGCCAAAACATCTCCGTTAACGGCGGCCACACACTCGAATAACCATGCATACCTACTCTGACCACTACATCGACGGCGCCTGGCGCGCCGCCTCCACCTTGCGCCACATCGACGTTCTCTCCGCCTCCACCGAAGAGATCATCGGCCGAATCCCCGATGGCTCCCTCGCCGACACCGATGCCGCCATTCAAGCAGCCCGCGCCGCCTTCGATGGCCATTGGTCGGCCACCACCGCCGCCGAGCGTGCCGATTGGCTCGACAAACTCTCGGCCGCTCTCAAAGCACGCGCGCAAGACATCGCCGAGACCATCGCCGGAGAAGTGGGCTCGCCGCTTTCCATGGCGCAGAACATTCAAGCCGGCATTCCCATCGCCAACACCGCAAGCTACGCCAAACTTGCCCGCGAGGCATCTTTCGAACGCGAAGTCGGCAACTCGCTCCTCATTCGCGAGCCCTACGGCGTCGTTGCCGCCATCACACCGTGGAATTACCCGCTGCACCAGATCATGGCCAAAGTCGCGCCCGCGCTTGCCGCCGGATGTACTGTTGTCCTCAAACCCAGTGAAGTCGCGCCTCTGAACGCATTCATTCTCGCCGAAATCTGCATCGAAATCGGTCTCCCCGCGGGCGTGCTGAACATCGTCGGCGGTACTGGCCCTACCGTGGGCGAAGTCCTCGCCGCACACCCGCTCGTCGATATGGTCAGCTTCACCGGTTCCCTCCGCGCCGGCCGCCGCGTTTCCGCACTCGCCGCCGAGACCGTCAAGAAGGTCACCCTCGAACTCGGTGGGAAATCCGCTTTCGTCATCCTCGACGACGCTCCCCTCGATAAGGCCGTCTCCATCGGCACCAAAAATGCCCTCCTCAACTCCGGCCAAACCTGCTCCGCCTGGACGCGCATGATCGTCCCTCGCGCCCTCCAGCAACAGGTCCTCGACATTGCAGCTTCCGCCGTGGCCTCGCTCAAACTGGGTGACCCCTTCGACGCCTCTACGCGCCTGGGCCCACTTATTTCCGCCACCCAACGCGAGCGGGTGGAAGGCTATATCGCCAAGGGCAACGCCGAAGGCGCGCGCCTCGTTACAGGCGGCGATCGGCCCACTGAATTCCCGCGTGGCTACTACGTCGCGCCCACCTTGTTCGCCGAAGTCGCCCCCGCCATGACCATCGCACAAGAGGAAATCTTCGGCCCCGTGCTCTCCGTGCTCCCCTACGACACGGAAGACGAAGCCGTCGCCATCGCCAATGGCACCATCTACGGCCTCGCCGGCGGCGTCTGGTCCGCCGACCCCGCCCGCGCCCTCTCCGTTGCCCGGCGCATGCGCACCGGCCAGGTCGACGTCAACGGCGGCCGCTTCAATCTCATGGCCCCGTTCGGCGGCTATAAACAATCCGGTGTAGGCCGCGAACTCGGTGAACTCGGCATGGAAGAATATCTACAGGTGAAGAGCATCCAACGATGAGTACCCTCTCGCGCCGCCAGCTTCTGCAAGCCGTCCCGCCCTTCCTCATCACGCCGCACGACGTCTCGTTGCCAAACCTCGTCCTCATCTCAACCACGTCCGCCGCTCCTCCCGCCCTCGCCGCGAAGTCCGCCCGCGCCGTCCACACCACCACCGCCTCGCCCGCCTCCCTTCTCACGGGCCTCTCCGAACCCAATGCCACGTCCCCGACACTCGCCGACCTCCTCCGCTCTCGCGGCTACCGCACCGCTTTTCTCGGCGACTGGCCCCTGGGCAACGGACCCGGCGAATCACCCCTGGCGCGCGGCTTCGATGAGATTGTCCGCACACCGCCCGCCGCTTCCAAGCGGCCGGTCTTCCTCTTTGTGAATGGGCCCCTCCCCGAACTCCCCTACAAGACCAACACTCTCACCGTCATCAATATTTCCGCGAGCGCCAGCGTCTCTCTTCTTGCCCACTGGCCCGGCATGGTTCCTGCCCACGACTACGGCGAGCCCGTCTCGCAACTAGACATCCTCCCCACACTGCTCCGCGTTGCCGGCGTCCCTACGCCGCAAGGCCTTCCCGGCATGAGCCTGCTCCCGCTGTGGACTGGCGAAGCGCAAACCCTTGGCCGCACCGCCGCCAAGCCCGAGCCAGCCCCCAAGCCCGCGCAAGAATCCAAGTCCCCCGCCGAAGCCACGCGTCCACCGCTCTTCTTCCGCGAAGACTGGCGCGAGACCGCAGCCGCCACGCCCGTCACGCAGGAACACGTCGCCAATCCCAATCTCACGCTTCAGGTGTACGGCCCCGGCCGCGACGGCGTCAAAAAGAGCCATCACGACAAGCCCTACGACGACCCCTTCTACATCTGGTCCGGCACCGCCAACGGCACCTGGGCCGTAACTCTCCGCCACCGCACACACAACGCCGACCTTACCGGCCAATCGAAAATCCGCTGGCGCTCGAAACAAGCCGGCTTCCGCGAACTCCGCGTCGTCCTCAAACTCGCCTCCGGCCAGTGGCTCGTGAGTGAAGAGTGTGACGGCCCCTCCGACGACTGGCGCGAACGCGAATTCGTCCTCGCCGGAATGCGCTGGCGAAAACTGGACATCAAGACCATCACTGAAGCAGCCTGGGTTCCCACCCCCGATCTGACCAGCGTCGAAGAAATCGGCTTCACCGATCTCACCACCGGTGGCCAAACCCCCGCCTGCTCGCGCCTCGATTGGATCGAAGTGTGGGCGCGCAGCGCCGCGCGATAGGTGCTGCGCTTGGTAGATCAGCTACCAAGGCTATCTTTGGACTCCCCACCAATTCGGACGTGCGAGAATCCATTCCGTTGGAAGCACGCCCAACTTGCCGCACGATCTCATATCATCGAGCACAGTGGATATCCGGCATGGAAGGAAGCACCTGCGCCCAATACATAAGTGACCATTCGGGCGCAGTCTAGCGTGGTTCAGAATATGTTGATCCACCGCAATGTCGTGTTTGCTTCCCGCCGCGTCACCGCCCCCTACCGCCGCGTAACCACCGTGTTCCGCGTCGCCACATTCCCCGCCGCATCCACAGCTGTGAACGTGATCCGGTTCGTGCCCACTGCCAGCGGAATCGTTGTCTTCCACTGCGTCGTGCCCACCGCGTTCGCCCCGGCCGATACATTCGAACTCCACCGCACAGCAACCACGCCCACGTTGTCTGAAGCGCTTCCTGTAAACGTCAGCTCGCTCGCGTAGGTCGAAATGCTCAGCGCCGAAGGATAGCTCACACTGATCACCGGCTTCACCGTGTCCGTCTGCGGCGTCGGCGCTGGCGCCGGTTTGGGAGTCGGTGTAGGTGTCGGAGCGGGTGTGGGAGCCGGAGCGGGAGCGGGAGCCGGTGCCGGAGCGGGTGCGCCCGCCACCCGCGCTGCATACAACTCCTGAATCGCCGCAATGTCTCCCGCCGTCAGTCCATCCCATCTCCGGTAGTACGCGTACATCACGTTCGACGGGTCGTCGGAGTGCCCCAAACCCAGTGCATGTCCCAACTCGTGCAGCGTCACGCTGAACAGGTCCGTATTCGCCCCAATCCCCCAGGTCTCATCCGCGTCCAGGTGCATGTCGCCCGCGATCGGTTCCGGATTCGGCAGCGACGGGAAGAATGTATGCGCCAGCACCTTGCCCCGCCCATCGAACGGATACGCATCTCCGTGCGCTCCCGCTCCAAAGAAGATATTGAAATGCTTGGTCGAAGCCGCGTTGCCACCCTCGCTGAAGTTCACATCCACCACCGCTGCCCATGCCGCCAGCGCCCGCAGAATCTCCGTCCGCTGCTGATCCAACGGCAGTTGCGCGCTCAGCACGCCCAGCGTGTAGCGCAGATTCGCCGTGCCCTTGCCCGGTCCATCCCAACCCTCTCCTACCTTCGCAATGTAGTTCGCCACCGGGCCCGCCGCCGTCACCGCGCCCACGCAGCCGTGCACCAGCGCACCCTCGCTCAAATCCTTCGACGCCGGAAACACATAGGAAACCTCTTCCCAACCAGCCAGCGCTTCCACCTGCGCCCGCGTACCCTTCACCAGTAGTTGATGCTCCACCAGGTCGGCGTGCGCCAGAATCGCCAGCCCCTCCTGCTGCGCGATTGTATGAATATCCCCATCGGCTACGTCGGGGAAGAACTCGGCTACCACCGTCAACTGCCCGTTCTCCCCCTCCATCGCGTCCACCATCGGGCTGATCTTCCGCGCCAGCTCGTATGTGGGCTGCGTGCTGCCCTCTCCCGTGGCCGCCAGCACGCCCTCCTGTTTCCCCTCCACCATCGAAACCATCACCGCGTTGTCCGGCACATACTGTAGGGGCATCAAGCCGCCCGCCGTCAGCGCTGCCAGATCCTCTGTCGTCGGAACGTGATCGAATCGCACCACACGGTACACATGACCAGGCGTCAGTGACTTACTCGTCGAGCCCGTCTCCCCCATCACCGCCCGCGTCGCTCTCTGACGCGAAACCACCGGCCGCAAACCAGTCTTCACTCCCTCGGGAGTTACCGTCTGCGCCGCTAGCGCCGCGCTCAAAGCTAGAAAAATCAAGGTGTTCCGTGCATGCATGTCCCCCTCATCGCGGTCCGAGTGAGAGAGTTACTGCTCGCCTTACACCTACT
>JBDTVQ010000259.1:0-9963 GCA_040007195.1 Acidobacteriota bacterium
CGGGGCTACATCCGGTTCGCGAGGTGAAATTGCCGGATTATCGGACAAGCTCTAGGTAAGTTGTCAGAAAACAAGTTCGCCCCGCTTCCCGGCATGCCTAGTTGTGTCGTCGCGGCCGTTGAAAATGGCGACCCCTCTAAAGGCGCCTCAACCCTTGTTTTCAAGGCCACTCCATCCTGTAAGTTCCCCTGGCACTGGCACACGCCCACCGAGCAGGTCATGATGGTCAGCGGCTCTGCGAAGGTGGAGATGAAGGGCGGCAGCACCGCCGTCATCGGCCCCGGCGGCTACGCCATGATGCCCTCCAAGCACATTCACCAATTCACCTGCGTCACGGCATGCACCGCCTTCGTCCACTCCGACACCATATTCGACATGCACTACGTCGACGCTGCTGGCAAGGAGATTCCGCCAGAGACCGCGTTGGTGCAGCGCAAGTAGGAATCTACGCGCTATCATCGACGGTGGCGATTAACGTTGGTGGAGAAGAATAGCCAGCCGAGAGGTTGTTGTTCCGGACTAGGTTGGACTTACCTCTCACGCATCCCAAGGTACATAGCCAGCAACCAGTATTCATGCTCTGGAATCAGACGAAGGCTAGTGCGCGTGCGGCAATAGCTGTTTCATTGCCGGTGCTGTTCTCTTTTTTAGTGCTGGTTCCTTTTACCGCGATGCTCGATCTGCTGAACTCCAGGAGTCCGCAGTTGGAAGTGGAAATGCCTGCTCAAATAGCGGCCCTTTTTGCCACTGGTACATTCGTTATCACCTTTGTGTCAACGTTTCGGGACCTGCGCAAGATTGGTCAAATTGATGAAGCCCGCGAGCCCTCCTTCACTCCGACGACATTCGCTACGGGAATCTATGGGTTCACGCTGGTTGGTTCTCTGTGGGGAATCTATGGCCTCAAGAGGGATGGGGAGCCGACATGGCTTCTCCTGATCCCTGTCGCTTTCCTGGCGCTTGCGTGGTACGGCTGGCCGCGTACGATTCAATGCAAGGAGTCTTTTGTTTCACAACGAAGTCTGTGGCTGCGCAACAAACGAATTAGCTACTCTGCAATCGAAGCCATCTCCATCTGGCACGATGGCACAACGATTGTGATCGCCCCCGGAGTATCGATCGAGCATACTCCCTATCACATTGACCCTGAAATGTTCAGATACATTGTCTCGAAACGGAGTGGAAAGCCGGTGCTGCCTTACTAATATTGGGCCCCCCTCACCTTTTCAACCAATCCACCATCGTGCGCGTTACCAGCTCCGCCGCGTCCCAATGCGACCAATGCCCCGCGTTCGGAATGGTCACCAGCGTCAAATCCTGATCCACCCAATTCCACTCATCATTGAGACCGCCCGGTAGCAGCGCCGTGTCCTTCAATCCATGAAACTGCAGCACGCGGCACTTCACATGCGGCGTCGCGGCCAGCTCCTCCGCCGTCGCAGCCGTGTACGGCGCGCGCGGATAGTTCCGCTTGTAGTAGTTCAGCATCGACTCGATGCTCGATTTCTGAAATGCCTCCAAATACTGCGGCCGCACAGCCTCCGGCGCCATGCGCGACAAGCCTTCGGCGGTCACCATGCTTGCCGCATCGGGCTTTTGAAAGTTTCGCGCATAGGACGAGTTCTTCTGCTGGTCCGGATTGTTGGCCAGCTCTCGCCGCAGCCCCACCATGTGCGGCAGGTTCACAATCACCAGCCGCTCCACGGCCTGCGGCGCATACATCGCCACGCTCCACGAGATGGCCCCGCCCCAATCATGGCCAATCACTACTGCCCGCTGTTTGCCGCATGCCTTGATGACATTGAGCACATCGCCCACCAGCAGCTTCATGTCGTAGTTCTCGACACCCTCCGGTTTATCCGAAAGGTTGTAGCCGCGAAGGTCGAGCGCCGCCACCTCGTGCGTCTTCGCCACGGCGTCCATCTGATTGCGCCACGAATACCAATAATCGGGGAATCCATGCACAAACACGGCCAGCGGCGCGCCCGGCGACGGCCCGTCCAGATGTGCGTAGTGGATCTTTACACCACCTGAGTCCGCATACCGGTGGTGAACCCGCGTCAACAAATCTTCCGCCCCCCGGGCCCCCGCCGGAATCAAAGCGAAAGTAACCAAAAGGACGGCACGGATATACTTTATGGAGATGTCACTGGCTACCGAAAACATGAGTTCTAGTTTGCAGCAACGGGTGAATTCCCACAAGGCCGCCCTCGACGCGCACGTGTGCGAGATCGTCGAGTGGCATTTCAATCCGGAGACGGGCTGCCCGTTTTGGTTGAACTTTGCCGCCAAAGCCGGATGGGACCCGCGCAAAGACGTCAAGTGCTACGAAGATCTCGACAAGTTCGGCTTCTTCGAGGACGAATGGCTACGCGGCGGTCCGGTGCGCCAGTGGGTGCCCAAAGGCCTCGCCCACCTGCCTACCTATATCTTTGAAACGGGCGGCAGCACGGGCGTGCCCAAATCGCGCGTGCAGATGAACGATTTCCGCACCGACTACGAGATGTTCTCGGACACCCTGCCCGACGGCAAATTCCCCAAGGGCGCCGACTGGTTGATGGTCGGTCCCAGCGGTCCGCGACGCCTGCGGCTTGCCGTCGAACACCTCGCGCAGTATCGCGGCGGCATCTGTTTTATGGTCGATCTCGATCCGCGTTGGGTCGTGAAGCTCATCAAGTGGGGCGAGTTCGATATGGCCGAACGCTACAAACAGCACGTCGTCGACCAGGCCCTCACGTTGCTCAAAGCGCACGACAATATCCAGTGCATGTTCACTACGCCAAAGCTGCTCGAAGCCCTATGCGAGAAAGTGGACCTCTCGAAGCTCGGCATCAAAGGCATCTTCTGCGGCGGCACGGAAATGACGCCCCAGTTCCATCGCTTCGCTGTCGAAGAGATGCTCGGCGACATTTACTTCGCGCCCACCTATGGGAATACGTTGATGGGCTTGGCCACGCACAAGGCGCCCAAGCCGGAAGACAACTGGGCCATCATCTACTACCCGCCCATGCCGCGCGCCGTCTTGGAAGTCGTGGAGCCCGACAACAACACGAAGGTCGTCCCCTACGGCGCAACCGGTCGTGTGCGCCTCACCACGCTCACCAAGGAAACCTTCGTGCCGCGCTTCATGGAGCGCGACGAATGCGAACGCGAAGCGCCTTGCGATCAATATCCATGGGATGGCGTCCGCAATGTTCGCCCGTTCACCAAGCTCGGCTCAAACGTTGTCGTGGGGGTCTATTAATGCGCCATCTTCCCATACTGCGCCAGGGCCGTCCCTATTACAGCGTCGACCGTGCACGCGCCATTCATCACCGCACGAAAGAACCCTTCGTCGAAATCAGCCAGGCCAACGTCGGCCTCATCCGCCGTGACTTCCTCAAGCTCGACGAAATCGCCGGTATGATGTCGGGCTTCACTACGGACGAGTTGTTGAAGCTCTGTGCGAAAGCCGCCGAGTCTTTCGCCAACGACACTCTGCCCCTCGCCGATGGAACGCAGTCGCCCGAAGAATACGTCGAGGCAACTTCGGCCACCACCGGCCTGCCGCACAACATGGTCCGCCGCAACATGGGTAAGATCCAGGGCGTGTTGGCCAACATGGCGGGCGTGTTACGCGGCCTCACGCGCAATCTCGATCTTGCCATCCTCGACCGCGGCTATGGCGAGGCCAACGGTTCGGTCGTCAGCTACTTCCGCCGCACCGATTCGCTCGGTGTCGTGCTGCCGTCGAATTCGCCCGGCGTGCATTCGCTGTGGGCCCCTGCGTTCGCCCTCAAAACGCCGCTTGTGCTCAAACCCGGTGGCCAGGAACCGTGGACGCCATTCCGCATGATCCAGGCCTTCATCAAAGCCGGTGCGCCGCCTGAAGCCTTCAGCTACTATCCGACCGACCACGCGGGCGCGGGCGAAATCCTCCGCCGCTGCGGGCGCGGCATGGTTTTCGGCGACGTCTCGACGACCAAAGTCTGGGCGCGTGACCCGCGCGTGGAAGTGCACGGCCCCGGCTGGAGCAAGGTCGTCATTGGCGACGATATGATCGACCGCTGGCCCGAATTCATCGACGTCATTGCCGCCTCCATTGCCGAAAACTCCGGCCGCTCCTGTGTAAACGCGAGCGGTGTGTGGGTTCCGCGCCATGGCCGCGCTATTGCACAGGCCCTTGCCGAAAGGCTCGCGAAGATTCAGCCCAAGGCTGCCGACGATCCCGATGCCGCCATCGCTCCTTTCGCCGACGGCAACGTCGCCAAGCGCATGAACCAGATGATTGAAGGCCTGCTTTCAGAACCCGGTGCCACCGACGTCAGTGCCGAAGCCGGACGCGGCGACCGCCTCGTCGAAAGCGAAGGCTGCTCCTACCTGCTGCCCACCATCGTCTGGTGCGAATCGCCCCAACACGCCGCGGCGAACAAGGAATTCCTGTTCCCCTACGCCAGCGTCGTCGAAGCGCCCATCTCCGCTATGCCCGAAATCCTCGGCCCCACGCTCGTGCTCACAGCAATCACCGAAGATAGGAAATTCCAGCAGCGCCTGCTCGCTTCGCAACACATCGGCCGCTTGAACTTCGGTCCCATCAAGACCATTCAAATCGTCTGGGACCAGCCGCACGAAGGCAACCTGTTCGATCACCTCTACGCTCGCCGCGCCTTTCAAAGCGTGTTGGAGCCCGTGGGCGCGTAAGCTTCCCTCCCACGTGGCGCGCACATGAAAATCGTCTCGCTGATTGCCGGAGCCGGTGATATGTACTGCGGCTCCTGCCTGCGCGACAACGCACTCGCCGGTGAACTCAAGCGCCGCGGCCACGATGTCACGCTCGTCCCGCTCTACACGCCGGTTCGCACCGACGGCGCCAGCTTTACCGAACACAAGGTCTACTTCGGCGGCATCTCCATTTACCTCGAAGAGATGAGCGGGTTCTTCCGCCACCTGCCCAAATTCCTGGATAAGTTGTGGGACCTCCCCAGCGTGATCAAAGCCTTTACCGGCCGTGGCGTCGAAATCGATCCTCAGCAACTCGGCGCACTTACGGTCTCCATCCTGAAAGGCGAGCACGGCCACCAGAAAAAAGAGATCGACCACCTCGTCCAATGGCTCCGCAACGAGCCCTCGCCCGATGTCGTCACCATCCCGTACACGCTTCTCATCGGCCTCGCCCGCCCGTTGCGCGAAGCCACCGGCTGCCCCGTCGTATGTAGCCTCCAGGGCGAAGAGTTCTTTCTGGAAGGTCTGCGCGAGCCGTTCAAGAGCGAAGCTCTACGCCTCATCCGCGATCAGGTGCGCGACGTCGATGCCTTCATCGCCGTCAGCCAATACGAGCGCGACTTCATGGCCGAGTACCTGAAAATCCCGCGCGACAAGATCTTTGTAGTGAAACTCGGCGTCGAAACCACCGGCAGCCGTCTGCGCGATCCCGGTGAGCACAGCCGGCCTGTGTTCGGCTACTTCGGCCGTCTTGCTCCGGAGAAAGGGTTACACCTGCTGGCCGACGCGTTCCTCCAACTGCGCGGCCGGGATGCGATCAACGGGGCCAGGGTGGAAGCGGCCGGGTATCTCGCTCCGGAACGAAAAGACTATCTGCAAACGCAGGAGAAAAAGTTCCGGATGGCGGGCTGTCCTGAACAGTTCCGCTATGCCGGCGCGCCAGATTGGAACGGAAAGATGACCTTCCTGCAAAGCGTTGACATTCTCGTCATGCCCTCCACTTTCGATGAACCCAAGGGACTGCCCGCGCTGGAAGCCCTCGCCAATGGCGTGCCCGTCATCGCTCCCCGCCGCGGCGCCTTTCCTGAAATGATCGAAGCCACGCAGGGTGGCACACTTTTTGCTCCCGATAGTGCCGACTCCCTGGCCGAGGCCATGTTGAGCCGCATGCGCAATTGGGAGGAAACGATGGAGATGGGCCGCCGCGGCCACACCCGCGTACACGCGGAGTGGACGCTCGCAAACATGGCCGCGCACACCGAAAGCGTCTTCGACGAGGTGGCCGCGCGCAGCCGGAAATAGGCTCCGCCGTCTCGGCCTCGCGTTGTGCCGCGCGGTCATCCCTTCCGCACAAAAGTCCGGGTTCTCCGTACTTACACCGGATGCGAAGCTCATTGGTGTGAGCAAAAGTCCCCGCATCCAAAGAGCCGAATCTCATCTGCGATCTGCCGGGCAACGGCGCGAGCCACGGCAAACTTCTGGTAGGTGCGCATTTCGACTACGCCGCCGGCGATGGCGTGATCGACAACTGGATGGGGGCCATCCTCATGCCGAGCCGGGTGGCTTCCGGTCGTCATCGGATAGGTAATGCAGTAAGAGTTCGATGTCGCAACTGCCCGTATGGGGACCCTGGACATGATGGTACTCCGCACGCTCTCGGCCGGGCAGACCAACGGCTACGAAGTAGCCAAGGCCATCGAACGGCTGTCCGATGACGTATTCGCCGTCGACCACGGCTCGCTGTATCCCGCTCTCCAGCGCCTGGAACAGGCTGGACTCGTGGCCGCCAACTGGGAAATTTCGTCGGCCAATCGCCGCGCCCGCTACTACAAATTATCCGCTGCGCGACGGAAACAGTTGACCACCGAGCGTGATCGCTGGGCACAGGCGGCCGCCGCGATTACCCGTGTGATGGCCGCCGGCAAGGCCTGATCCTGGCTGGCCGGACGGTCCGGCCCTGCTGCGGTGCCTACCGGCCGCCCTCGGTGATCTGATAGATCTCCGCCAGCCTCCGCCGTGCGTTCTCCGTTCGCGGATGCTCCGTCCCATAATCGCGCTCGGCCGACTCAACAGCCGCGTGCAATGTAAGCAAGGCGTCCTGCACGCGCCCCAACTCGCGCTGCGCCGTGGCCAGGTGGAACTGATACCGCGTGAGGTCGGAATCGGAAAGCGATGCATCCGACGGCTCATAGAATTCGACCTTCTCCCGATATAGCCGCTCCGCGCTGGCAAAATCCTTCCTCGCAAGGGCCAGATCGGGAATCGCCATCGCGATCACGGTCGAATTCTCCTGTTCCTGCGGCTGTAGAGTGTTGAGTAACAGGCGCCTCTCAAACTCAATCCCCTTCTCGATTACCGCCCGGGCGTCCTCATAACGATGCTGAGCCAGCAGCACGTCGCCGAGGCGCTTGAGCGCCGACAGCACGCGCGACGGATGCTCGCTAAACTCGATCGCCACGGCGGCGGCACGGAAATGCTCCTCGGCGGCATTGAAATCGGAGGCGTCAAAGGCCAAGTCACCCCAGAGCTGGTGCGCGGCCGACATTTTTAGCCCTTTCGATGCATCCGCCAGACGCTCAAACCCTTGGATGGCCAGCGAAAGGTGTTCGATTGCTTCTTCATTTCGATTGCGCGAATAGGCGCCATGCGCAGCCAGGTACTCCAGATCGGCCACCGTCTCGTCCCGCGATTTTTGATCCGTTATGCGCGTGGCCGATTTCCTCGCCATCGCTATCTTCTTGTCAAACAAGTCCCAATTACGCGCTCCCGCCGCCCGGCCGGCATCGGCAAGTTGTTGACTACAAAGATTTTTCTTGCCAAGCCCATAAAAGATGAGCGCGAGCAGGAAAACGGCCGCAAGCCACCACATGATTCCCATTTCGGCAGGCTGAGCGCAGTTCGACATAGGGAGAATCGCGTAGGACGCCGGCCATATCTAAAATCTTCCCTGTCTCCTCTCGATTTCGCTTGTAAGACCCACTTTCAAGTGGTAACCTGATCAAGTTCGTCAACCCCATGGAAAGGAGGCGCCCCTTGATGCGTCATTTAGACAACTGGGAACCGCGCTTGCTTTCCGGCATGCCCTCCCTCTAACTCAGCCCACTATCCCCAAACGTATGCGGCTTGCTGATGCGAGCCGTCAGCCCTCGCGTGCCCGCACATGACGTGCGGATGGAATTGGACCTCAAATGGATACGAAAGTGAAACTGACTCCCGCGCAGACACGGGTTGCCGCCCAACTGCGCGAGGCAATGAAAACCAGCCCGACGTTAATGCTGCGCTGTGCACCCGGAATGGGGCGCACCACCATCCTCCGTCATCTCCACGCCGAGGAGGGCGGCGCGCTCGTTGGAATGCGCACGTTCCTCGACACGCTGGCCGCCCGCAACCCGGCGGCGATCGAAGAGTCTTTTCTCGCCATGATGGAGCGCACGCTCGCCGCGCACGACTCCGTTTTGGTTGACGACCTCCAACTGGTGACCGACATCACCGACAGCTACTCCTATCCGCGCGCGAACCTGCTCGATGGCGTGCTCTCCGTGATCGTCGACGAAGCTGCCGCCGCCGGAAAGAAACTGATCCTGGCGACCGACCTCATCAGCACCACCGATGTCATCGAGCGTCGCGGCCATCTGGTCAAGCTCTCCGAGTTCGGCGTGGAAGACTATCGCCACTTGCTCGATAGTTTTCTCAGCGAAACCCTCGCCGCGGGCGTGGAGACCGCGAAAGTTCACCGCTTCGCACCGGCCCTCAATGGCTGGCAGTTGAAGAATGCCTGCTCGGGCATCGCCCACCGCGAAAGCCTCAACACGGAAGAGTTCGTCGAATACCTGAGTTCGCTCCACATGGTGAGCAACGTCGACCTGAGTGAAGTCCAGGCCGTCAGTTGGACTGACCTGAAGGGCATGGAGGACGTCATCGAGGCGCTCGAAGCCAAGATCGCGCTCCCTCTGGAAAACGATGCTCTGGCTGCCGAGCTTCACCTGAAGGCCCGCCGCGGCGTGCTGCTCGCCGGTCCGCCGGGAACGGGCAAGACCACCATCGGCCGCGCCCTCGCCCATCGCCTCAAGAGCAAGTTCTTCCTCATCGACGGCACTGTCATCGCGGGTTCGAATAAGTTCTACTGTGAGGTCGAAAACATTTTCGCCAAAGCCAAGCGCAACGCGCCGTCGGTGATCTTCATCGATGATGCCGACCTCATCTTCGAGGACGACGATCACAAAGGCTTCTACCGCTACCTGCTCACCATGCTCGATGGCCTCGAGAGCGAGAGCGTGGGGCGGGTCTGCGTGATGATGACGGCGATGGATGCCGCCAGCCTGCCGCCGGCGCTGGTCCGCTCCGACCGCATCGAACTCTGGCTGCGCACCCGCCTGCCCGAGATCGAGGCGCGTATGGAGATTCTGCAAGCCTGCCTGCAGGGGCTACCCGCGATTTGCGCCGAGGTTGCTCTGCGCGTGGTTGCCGAGGAGGGCGCGGGCCTCACCGGCGCCGACATCAAGTCGGCCGTCGAGGATGGCAAACTGCTCCTCGCCTATGACCTGAGCCTGGGCCGCCCCGTGCTGCCGCTCGAGGAATACCTGCTGCGGGCAATGACGACCATTCGCGAAAACCGCAAGAGCTACCGCAAGAAACGGCCGGGACCTCCGGCCGAGGTGGTGAAAATCGGTTTCGCAATCGAAGAGGAGTAAAGGCAGGGAGGCCGGGGACAGGATCATCCTGTCCCCGAGTTTCGTTTGCTGTCTACTGAGCGGGCTTCCGTTCCATCATCTTCCGCTCCAACATCATCGGTTGAGGACCGTCCTTCGTCGTATACCCGGCCGGCACTTCGAACAGGCTCTTTGGCGGTTCCGCGCGGTTCACCGACGCCAGGCGCATCGAACTCTCCCCGTGCATGGGATCGTTTGTGCGCGAGGAGACCACCGTCTTCAATTCATCGGAGAAGCACGTCTCCGATACGATTTCGATCGGACGGTCATTGCCGATCTGTCCCGCCGCGATCGTGTGCGTCGAGCGTGTCGCGTTGCAGGCGACACCGGAAATTGTCTGCTTTCCCAGCGACTCGGTCTTAGACTTATCGTCGCCGCGGTCGAAAATCATCACCTGCTGGTTCATCATGGCTCCCTGCGCCGGGATCGCCGTCGTGAACATTACGTCGGAGGTCGGAAACGCGAGACCAGCCTCGGCGCCCGCCGGACCTTCGGTCCGGGTCTCAAACCTGCGCTCGATCACGATATCTTCGCCGGCAGGAACTCCCGCCGT
>JBDTVQ010000260.1:0-9932 GCA_040007195.1 Acidobacteriota bacterium
CGGGCAAGGAAGTAACTAACGGCCAGACCGAGGGCGATGGCCGATAGCCAGGCGAGTGCGAGGTGGGTGCGCAGCTGGCCGATGCGCTGGCTGGCGGCTTCAAACGAGCGCAGGATGAAAAGGCGGCCGGCGGGCTTGCCGTCGAGGCCGATCAAGGTGCGCTTGAGCGCCGTGTATTCGGTGACGCCGTCATTGACGCGGCTTGGGGTTTGTTCCTCGATGGACTGGCGGCTGAGTTCCCCGGTGGCGCGCGTGTTGAGGGTGGAGGCGAACACCTGGCCGCCGGAGAGAAAGAGGAAATCGCTGCCGCCCGTGCTTTCCTTGAGCTTTTGTGCCACCTGGTGGTTCACTTCAAAGCCGGTGATGAGGACGCTGATGAGGGCCTGGCCGGAGGCGCTGTCGACATAGACGGGCGTGAGCACGAGTTGAAACAATCGGCCATTGAGGACGACGAAGCCGGAGACCTGTTTGGGGAAGCGGTCGCGGGCGGCGCGTACGACGGGCCACGAGCGCGCAAGGGGCGGATCCGAACTGGGCCCGAAGGGTGCGATGACATCGCCTTCGGGGCTGGCGACGAGGATAAAGGCGCTCTCTTTGAGGTTGTCGTTGACCTTGGTCCACAGTTCGCCGGCGACGTCGCGGATGGTGGCTTGATGGCGCGTGCGCACGGCGTCGCGGACGTTGGGCATGCTGCTCAGAATGGCGGCCACGGAGCCGAGCGTTTCCGAGCGGGAGGTCCAGAGCGATTCGTAAGCCTGCAGGCTCGAGGAGATTTCGTCCTGGAGGCTGAGCTCGGAGGTGTCGAGCGCGTGACGCTGCAGGAGCCATGCGGTGATGCCAAACAGCAGGGTGAGCGCGACCGAGGTCGACAGCCAGATTTTCGGCAGTAGTGTCAGACGCGGGAAGCTCACTTGGCAACCCCGCGATAAACGCCCGGCCCGGCGGGTTCGGGCGGGTACTCGGCGCCATGTTTGTTCAAGTGGGGAACGGGAAGATAACCGGCTTCGGAGATCTTCAATGAGACGATGTGCTGGCCTTGCGCATCGACGGAGATGTGGCGGCTGAGCTTCTCAAGAGCAGCTTCGGTGGCGCGTTCGTGCCAGACCTTGAGTGTGTATTCGCCGGGTGGGACGCCTTTGATGCGGAACTCACCAGAGGGCTCGGTGAGCGCCGAGTGCGACGAGTTCACGACGAGGATAACGGCGCTCATGGTGGAGTGAATGTTGCAGAAGACGCGCACGACGCCGGGCCGTTGGAAGCGAACTTTGCGCGAGGTGCCGGGCGGGTAAAGTCCGGTGTCGAACGGCTGGCCGGCGAAGTTCGAAAACGCGTTGTGAAAGATGGGATCGAAGTTTGGGAAGTCGATGGTGGAGCCGGTCGGCACGATGCTGATATGCGGTGTGAACCGCTTTGCGCGCTGGGAGATGGTGAACACGCCCGGCTTGACGGCCACGGCGCCGCCTGCCGGTTCAAGCCACACCGCGACACCGGAGAAATCGTGTTTCTTGCGCACGCTGGAATCGCGCGAGTTGGCGAGCTCCACCGTGCCGCTGACGTCGGCGGAGAGTGCCGCGGCAGCGAGCAGGAGCAGGCTAAAACTGATACGCAAGAGATAGGTCATAGCGCGGATTCCGGGTGGTGCCGCCGGTCAGATAGTTCGTGCGAATCTGCATGGCTTCGATCGAGAACAAAACATTGGGAGCGATGCGGAACATCAGGTTTGCGGCGCCGGTGCGGTTGGAGCCGATCATGGTATTCAACAGGTCGCGGTTGCGGTCGTCCATGGTGCCCGCCATCAGGTTGAGGGAAACGCGCTGCGTGAACGGCACGCTCGCCTGCGCCCAGCCGCCCTTTGAGTGGACGCTGTTGGCCCCTTGCGGGGTGATCACCCAGCCCTGGCGGAGTGCGCCGAAGTGGTGGAGATTTTCGCCGGTGAACATGGCTCCCGAAAATTCGAGGTAGCGGAAAGGATTGGCGAACCAGTCGACGGTCCAGGCGCGCGATGGAAGCGAAAATCCGCCGACGTGCGTTTGGCTGACATGAAACGCGGAGGCGATTTCCAGGCGGCGGTCAGCATCGAACTGGTGCGCGATTTCGATACGGCCTTCGACGGCGGGCCTGCGGCGCTCTAATGCCAACGTGCCAGGATTGCCGCCGGATTCTTCGGCGGTTTGTACGAATGCGAATTGGCCGCGGAGCTTGGTGGAAGGAGCCACCTCAACGTGTTGTTCGAAGCGTATTTGCGGTTGCCAGCGCCAGAGGTTGCCGGCGGAGGTGAGCGGCGAGACGCCTGAGTAGGCAAGCGAGGTGGGGTCGCGCAGGCCGACGAGTGTTTTGTCCTGGCCGATCATCAGCGAGCGGCTGCGCCAGTCCAGTTGAATTTCGGCCGTGCGCAGGCGGGCATTGGGATACTGCACCGTCTCCGTGTTGCCCTCGTAGAAGTCCCCGAAGACGGAGCCGGAAACTTTGGCGCCGAACAAGGTTTGCGGACCGCGAAATTCAAGGCCGATGACGGTTTGCCGGAACGTAACCGCGGAGGTGGATTTGCCGGCGTTGCGCGAGGAAGTTGTGGGCGTGTCCTGCCCGTTGGCATGAGTGCCGTTGCTGAAGAAGTTCATAAGCGCCATGCCGCGCAGCTTGATGGGGAAGCGCTGCGAGGCTTCGACCTTGGTTTGCGCCTGCTCTTCGACGCGTTGCGAAACGATCTCCTGCGACTCGGCCTGGACCGTGGACTGCTGCTTCACCGCACCCAGTTCGGCGCGGAGCTTTTCGATTTCCTGACGCAGTGAGTTGTTGTCGCGTTCGAGCTTGTCGAGGCGTTCGACGAGCGCGTCCACGTTCTGGGCCTGCGCGGGCAGGCGCAGTACCGGCACGGCGATCAGACACAGCATCCCGAAGGCGCGGGGACTCATGGTTCCACCTGTCCGCGCCCGTTCACGAGGCGCTGCAATTCTAACCGCACGGCGGCGGGCGAATACGGCTTGGCAAAAAAAGCATCGGCCCCGGCGGTGATGGCGCGTTCCCCGGCGTTGGGGGCGGTTGAACCCGAGGTGACGACGATCACCGCCGACGCGCAACGGGCGTGGGCTCGGACGGCGGCGATGAGGGAGTAGCCGTCGGCACGGGGCATATCGAGATCGGTAACGATGGCGTCGATGTGCGGCGAGGTGTCGAGAAATTCCAGGGCGGTTTTCACTTCGCCCGCGCAGACGGCGTCCCAGCCGCCGTTGGTGAGCGCGATCTCCAAAGTCGCCGCCACCTGCTGAGAGTCGTCCACGATAAGCACACGCACGGGCATCCTTCTTTCTTTGACGCTAGGGCAGAAAGCGGTATCCGACCCCATGAACTGTTAGAAAGTGACGCGGCGCGTTGGGATCCGGTTCAAACTTCTGGCGCAACTTTACAACATGCGCGTCGACGGTCCGCGTGTTGGGGAAGCTCTCGTAGCCCCAGACGGAGTTGAGAATCATGTCGCGCGTGAGAGCGCGGTCGGGGTTTTGCAGGAAGTAGAGAAGAAGGTTGTACTCGGCGGGCGTGACCTTTACCTCTTCCTGGAGACGAACGACGACGCGGCGGTCGAGGTCGATCTCGGTATCGCTGAAGCGAAGGATGGTGTGGGCGTCGGCTTGTGAACGGCGAAGAATCGCGCGGATGCGGGCAAGCAGTTCCCGGCGGCCGAAGGGCTTCACTACGTAGTCGTCGGCGCCCATCTCAAGCAGCAGGACCTTGTCCACTTCGTCGCCGACGGCACTGAGAACGATGATGGGAGTTTGGATTTGCGCGCTGCGAAGATGCTTGCAGATCTCCATCCCGCTCATTTCAGGCAGACGGAGATCGACGATAAGCAGGTCGGGTTTAAGCGAAAGGGCCTTTTCGTAGCCGTCGCGTCCGTCGAGCGCGGAGGCGGTTCGGTACCCCTCCTGCTCTAACATCACGGCGATTGTATCCTGAAGGCTTTCGTCGTCGTCAATTACTAAGATGGTCTGCATTTCGGCCCGGAGCTTGATTTTAATGGATCGGCGGCGCCAGGTGCAGATTCGGTTGTTATAGTGGAAAGAAAGACGAAAGGAATTACTGGATGAAAAGATTGATGCTGGCCTTTGTGTCTTTTGGAGCGCTCGCGTTCGCTCAATATAAGCTCGAGGCCACGGGGGAAGCTCCAACCGAACTGGCAGCACCGATTCGCGGGCTCCTGGAGCCGGCCGGGCACAAGATTGTCAGTGCCAATGGCAAGGTCTGGTGCGAGGTTTGGTTTGTGAAGACCGCGCCGAAAGGACCCGAATCGACTGAGGCCGACCTGATGTGGAAGACCGCGCCTCCGGGATCCGTGATTGGGGCGATCCGCTGGCCCGCCACCGGCAATGACCGGCGCGCGCAGCCGATCAAGCCGGGCGTCTACACGCTGCGCTTCAGCATGTTTCCGCTCAACGGCGATCACCAGGGCGTGGCGCCGAACCGCGACTTTCTGTTGATGTCCCCCGCGGCCGATGACAAGAGCGAGGCTGCCATCCCCAACTTCAAGGAACTTGTCGCGCTATCTAAGAAGGCTTCGGGCACACCGCATCCGGCCGTGCTGGCGATGTATGTAGTGGAGAGCGACTTCAAGCCGGGCTTGCAGAACGTGGGCGAGCACGACTGGATTCTCTACGTCAAAGTTGGAGACACGCCGATTGGTTTGACGCTGGTCGGCAAGGCCGAAGGTTAGAACATTTCGCCGTGCGGGTGTCCAGTATAATTGGACCCCCGTGGGTGATGTCACACAACTGCTGGCGGAGTGGGGACGTGGGGATCGCGCCGCGCTCGACTCCCTTACGTCCGTTGTTTACGGGGAACTCCGCAAAATTGCCGACGGCTACCTGCGCCGCGAACGAAGCGACCACACGCTGCAGCCCACCGCTCTTGTGCACGAAGCGTGGATGCGCCTGACAAAGCAGGACGAGTCGAACTTCGACAACCGCAAGCAGTTCTTTGCGCTGGCCGCTCAAATCATGCGGCGGATCCTGGTGGACCATGGGCGTAGCGTTCAGGCGGAGAAGCGGGGCGGCGGCGCGCCCACGATTCAACTGGGAGAGGCGCAGGCGATCGGCACCAGCGGCGTCGAGGAGTTCCTCGCCCTCGATGAGGCCCTGGAGCGGCTGGCCAAGGTGAGCGCACGCAAGGCGCAAATCGTGGAGATGCGCTATTTCGGTGGCCTGGAAGGGAAAGAGATCGCCGAACTATTGGGGATTTCGGCGGCTACGGTGAGCCGCGAGCAGAAGACGGCGGAAGCTTGGCTGAGCCAGGCGATGTCGGGTGAAAACTGAGCGCGGAATTTTCGCTTGTATAGTTGAGGCCATGACCGAGGACCGTTGGCGGCGGTTGGAGGAATTGTTCGTGGCGGCCACCGGGCTGCCGAGCGAGGAACAAGAGAGCTTCGCCCGCCGCGAAACGGACGCCGATCCCGAACTGCAGGGGGAGTTGCTGAGGATGATCGCGCACGCCGACGGTGCGGAAGACCGCATCGCCCGAGCGATCGGCAACGCGGCCCAGTGCGCGCTGCCGGTGACGCCTTGGATGGGCCGTGAATTTGGCCCTTATCGAATCGTTCGCGAAATTGGCCATGGGGGCATGGGAATCGTGTTCGAAGCCGTGCGCGACGACGATCAATATCGCAAGCGCTTGGCTCTGAAGATAGCCCCGTCGTGGAGCGATTCCGGCATAATGCGCGAGAGGCTGCGGCAGGAGCGGCAGATTCTGGCCGACCTGGAGCACCCGAATATTGCGAGGTTCCTCGATGGCGGCGCCGAAGAGGGTGTTCCCTATATCGCCATGGAATTCGTGGAGGGAATTCCGATTACGGTGTACTGCCGCGAACTGCCGCTGGAGCGCCGCATCGAACTTTTCCGGCTGGTGTGCGCGGCGGTCCAGTATGCGCATGAGAGCCTGATCGTCCATCGCGATTTGAAACCGGCGAATATTCTCGTGACGCGAGAGGGAGCGCCGAAGCTTCTCGATTTTGGAATCGCGAAGATCCTGAGCCCGCTGGCCGGCGCCGGCGATACGACGGGCACTATGCTGTGGACGCCGGATTACACCAGTCCGGAGCAGGTGCGTGGGCGGGCTGTCACGATTCGCACGGACGTCTATTCGCTGGGATTGATTCTCTATGAGATTCTCTGCGGGGAGCGCGGCCAGAGCGTCGATACGACGTCGCCGTTGGCCATGGACGGTTCGATTTGCGAACGGGAACCGCTTCCCCCGAGCGAGCGCGCGTTGGCGCGTGGCGACCGTGCGCTGAGCCGGCAATTGGCGGGAGATCTGGATACGATCGTGGCGATGGCGATCCGCAAAGAGCCGGAGCGCCGGTATGGTTCGGCGGCGGAATTGAGCGCCGATCTGGAACGATATTCCGATGGGCTGCCGGTGCTGGCGCGCGCGGGTACTCTTGGGTATCGCGCGGCGAAGTTTGTGCGGCGGCATCGGGCGGCGGCCGTTGCGGTGGGGCTGATCGTGGCGAGCCTGGCGGCGGGAGCGGTGACGACGATTCATCAGAAGCGCCGCGCCGAGCGCCGCTTTGACCAGGTTCGCAAGTTGGCCAACACCTTCGTGTTCGATGTACACGACCGTATTGTGAGACTTCCGGGCGCGACCGAGGCACGCAAAGTGATCGTGCAATCCGCGCTCACCTATTTGGAGACGCTGCAGCCGGAGGCGGCGGGCGACGTGGCCTTGTCGCGTGAGATCGCCGCTTCCTACGAGAAGATTGGCGACGTCCAAGGCTCGCCCAGCACCAGCAATCTCGGCGACACGAAGGGCGCGATGGTGAGTTACAGCCGGGCCGAAAGTATCCTGGCGGACCTTTTGCAGAACGGCGATCGGACGGCGAGGCTGCCCCTGGCCGGCGTGGCACACAAGCTGGGCGATGTGCGGCGGGCAACGGGCGACATCAAAACCGCCCTGAAAGATTTTGAGCGGGCGCGGGCGTTGTGCGGCAGAATGATGCGCGAATCGCCGGGCGATCGCAAATTGCTCGCTGTCGCCGGCGAGATCGAGTCGTCAAGGGCGCGCACGCTATTTGAGCTGCGCGACAGCAAGGGCGTCACCGAGGCGAGCGTTGCCGCGATGAAGATTGCGGTGAAGCTGGCGAGCATGGAGCCCGCCAATCGCGACTACCGGCAAGGGTTGGCGACGGCGTTCAGCAGTTTGGGAACGGCGCGGTTGGCCGAAGGGCAGTTGGACGAGGCGGCCGCGAATTATCGCTCGGCGATCGAAGCACGCGAAAGCTTGGTGAGCGAGGATCCGAATAACGTTTCCTATCGGCGGGTGCTGATGGTTGGGTATGGCAACCTGGGCGATGTACTGGGATTCCGGCCGGGTGAGAATTTGGGCGACACGGCGGGGGCGGTGGCTGCTTTCCAGACAGCACTGAAGATCGCCCGATGGTTGAGCGAACGCGATCCGGCCGACCGTAAGGCAAAGTTCGACGTCGTCTCGGCGTCGCTGCGGGTGGGGAGTTTGCTTGTGGACGATCCGCGCCAGGCCGCGGCGGGCCTGCGCGTGTTCGAAGAGACGGAGCGCGGGCTGAACAGGCTTCTTGCGGAAGATCCAACAAATGCCCGCTATCTCTATAACGCCGTGTTTGTCGGCAGGCGAATGGGTGAGGCGTATGTCGCGCTCGAACGAAATGGAGAAGCCGCGCGGCGCCTGGAGCGGGCGGCGGCGGGCGCGTCGCAGTTGGTTCAGGGGCCATTTGGTCCTGCCGCGCGCGAACAGATCGCCCTTGCGAACACGCGCCTTGCGGTGATCGAGGCTTCGGGCAGGAAGGGACATTCGATCGATCTGGCCGATGGCGTGCTGCGCCAGATGGCAACTCCGCCTGCTTTATTCCGGTCGCCGTGGACGGAGGCGGCAGTTCTCCGCGACCTCGGCCGCGTGTTTCTGAAGATGGGGCGGTTACCAGAGGCGGCATCCTGTCTGGAGAAGAGCCGGGAGCGGCTTCAGGGCCTGAAGCCGCCCGTGGCGTTGGAGGCGAAACGCCAGAGCGATCTGGCCGGAGTGCAAGCCGATCTAATTGGCGCTCGCCGCAACTAATGCGGCGATTTTCTCGTGGGCCTGCAATTGCGAGCGGCTCGTTGCGCTTGTCTAGGCAGGAGGACCGTGAACAACATGTTTCCAGCAACAGGCCGGATCGCTGTTTTGCTATTCGCAGCAGCGGCGGGCACACATACGTACGGAGCGTTCATCGAGGGCGGAGGGCAGATGGACAGTACGCTGAATCCCGATACAACGCTGTTTAGCGACTATCAGACGGGCGCGCAGCAATTGTCCATGTCGCACTCGGTGCAGACGCCGCTGTTTTCCACGCTCAGCGCACTGCAGGAGTACAACGGCTATGCGACCTTCGGGAGAATCCAGACGCGCGCTTACGCAAGTGCGGACCTTACGGAGTCGCATCCGGCGCCGGGAGTGTACTCGGGGTTGTTCATGGGATCCGTGGACGAACTCACGGTCAGCGGAGCTGGCGCGGGTAGTTATCTATTGCTCGACATCTCGCTGAGCGGATACATGGTGAGGCAGGACGACACGTTCGGCAATTATGCACGCGCGTTGTTCGAGGCGACAGCGCTCTCGCTTTCCGAGCTCGAGGAGGATGAGCCGTTCATACTGAGGTACGACGCGCAGTTTTGGTGGACGGATACTGCGTTTATTGAGAACAACCCCGCTGGCATCACGTTCACGGCGTATGCAGGGCAGGACCCTGCGTTCTCGGCCCTCCAGCCGATCGCCACACGACAGTTTGGCGGGAAAGGTTTCGTGAGCATACCGCTGGATTTGCTCGATTCGACATTTCAGCTCAGCTTTGGGGCGAGGTCGGACGCCAGTTGTAGCGAGACGAGCACCGCGGGCTGCCTGTCGCATAGCAATTTCGGGAGCACGGCGCTGATTGGGAATGCGCGGATTGTCGATGCATTGGGGAACCTGGTTCCCGGGGCATCGTTCACCTCGGCGTCCGGCTACGACTACATCACGCCGCCGGGCGCGCAGGGTGGCGGAAGCGCTGTTCCCGAACCCGCATCGTCGGGGCTTTCCGCAGCCGGCCTCGTCATGATCGCCTTGGCGGTGCGGGCGCGCAGGCGATCCGTCAGGGCGTGAGAACGAGTTCGCGGACGCATCCGCGAAGATCCATTTCAAATTCGATCGTCTCGATGGGCGGAGCCGAGTAGTGCCACGTGATGCCGTGGATGCCGGAGGCGCCCATCGGGCGAACGAGTTCGTTTTCCAGCAAGTGCCACACGGGGTGGACTGTATAAACCTCGGCCGTGGTGACGCCGCTCCACCCCACGCCCAAGCCTTGCAACCGTCCGCTCATGAGGCCCATCACGAAATGCGCTTTTTCGCGCAAGGCGTCGGCGGAGGTTTCGCCGCGGCGCACAACGTCGTGCGGGTCGAGAGAGCCTTCGGGAAGCTCGCCCGCGCCGGCAACGACGAATGTTTTGCGCTTCGCGGCCGAAGGCGACGTGTAGCTGAAACCGTAGAGCGAGGGCTCGGCAGGGGCGCCAATCTTGGGCGCGATGTTGGTGCGTGCGACGGGATTGACGTTTTCCAGGAACAGGCCCCAATTCTTCAGGACGCCGATGTAGCCGGCGTTGAAGTCGTTGAAGCCTTGAAAGGTGAACGGCCGCGGCGAGCGCAGTTCCATGCCGCATAGCGAATGAATGGGAAGCTTGGCGGCGGCGAGATGCTGTTCCACCGCCTCGAAGCCTTGCTTCAGCGCAAGGGGCTGCAGAAAGCGCGCGTGAATGACTTCAAATCCATCGTCGGCGACGGCGCCGCCCGAGTATGGCGCGATGCCGCGGATGAAGGAGTAGTGGCCTTTGGGATTGTGAACGAGCATGGATTGAGGTTTACGCGAGGGCCTTTCGCATAGAGTCGACGGCGGCGATGAGGCTCTT